>JAJXYE010000359.1 GCA_021780735.1 Pseudomonadota bacterium
GGTCTGGTCGCCGTGGAAGGCGTCGGCGAGGGTGGCGCGCTGGAGATCACCCAGCGCTTTGCCATCGAGCAGGCGGTCGGCAATTTCGGACAGCGCCTGGTAGGTGTCCGCTTCGGCCAGATAGCCGTCCAGATCGTGGTAGCGCTGCGGATCGAGCAGGCGCAGGCGGGCGAAATGGCCGCTGCGACCGAGCTGTTCGGGTGTTGCCGTGAGCAGGATCACACCGGGAATCGCGGCTGCCAGCCGTTCGACCATGGTGTAGCGCGGGCTGGCCAGTTCCGGCGACCAGGCCAGATGGTGCGCTTCGTCGACCACCAGCAAGTCCCACGGTGCCTGCAGCAACTGCGCGGCGTACTTCGGCGAGCTTTCCAGAAAGCCGAAATCGGCAATGACCAGTTGCTCGTCCTCGAACGGGTTGCCGGCGTCGCCGGACTGTTCGAGCGCCTCGCATCGCTCCTCGTCGTAGATGGCGAAGCTGAGGTTGAAGCGGCGCAGCAGCTCGACGAACCATTGGTAGACCAGGGTATCGGGCAACAGCAGCAGCACGCGTGAGGCACGGCCTGTGGCCAGCTGACGGGCGATGATCATGCCGGCTTCGATGGTCTTGCCCAGACCGACTTCGTCGGCCAGCAGTACGCGTGGTGGCCGACGGGCCGAGGCAATGCCGGCCACGCGCAGTTGGTGCGGTACCAGGCCGATGCGCGCGGCACCCAGCCCCCACATCGGCGAGCGGCGTGCCTGCGCACGCCGCTTGAGCCCTTCCAGCCGCAGCTCGAAGTGCGCGATGGAGTCGGTGCGACCGCCGATCAGGCGGTCGTCGGCCTGGCTCACACTCTGCTCATCGTCGAGCTGGCCTTCCTCCAGCTCACGGCCTTCGCCGCGATAGATCAGCAGCTCGTCGCGAACCTCGACGCGCTCGACCAGAAAAGCTATGCCCTTGCCGGCTACCCGTTGGCCTGCTCGGAACTCGGCGCGCAGCAGCGGCGCCGAGTCGACCGCGTACGGACGCAGCACGCCCGCCTTGGCGAACAGCACCTGCACGCCGCGCCCCTCCACACGCAGGATGGTGCCGAGGCCGAGTTCGGGTTCGGCAGATGAGATCCAGCGTTGACCAGGTACAAACATGTTTCAGCCGCGTTGCTTCAAGGGCCGACAATTATCCGCTTCGCGACGCGCGCTGGGAACCGCCTTGCTGTAGCGGGCGGCGCAGATCCGCTCAGGTCTGCGCCCATTGGCGCAACAGGTTGTGGTAGACGCCGGTCAATTGCAGCACGGCGTCGGCATCAGCGCCGGATTGGGTCAGGCACTGGATCGAGGTGTCCAGCTCGAACAGCAGACGGCGCTGGTTGTCGTCCCTGATCAGGCTCTGCACCCAGAAAAATGCCGCGAGCCGGGCGCCACGTGTCACCGGTTGCACCCGATGCAGGCTGCTGGACGGATACACGATGAGGTCGCCGGCAGCCAGTTTCACCTCGTGCTCACCGTACAGATCGCTGATGATCAATTCGCCGCCGTCGTAGTCGTCTGGGTCGCTCAGGAACAGCGTGCAGGAGATGTCGCTGCGCAGTTGTTCGCCATCGGGCAGGGCCATCACCGCACCATCGACGTGGCTGCCGTAATGCCCGCCTCCCTCGTAGCGGTTGAAGCGCGGCGGCAGCGTGCGATGGGGCAGTGTGGCTGCGTGATACATCGGGTGTCTGGCCAGGGCCGCCACCACAAGGTCACCCAGTTGTCGGCGCACGGGCGAGGCGTCCGGCAGTTGCTGGTTGCGTTTGACCCTGGCGCCCTGGGCGCCGACGGTTTCGCGACCGTCGATCCAGTCTGCTTCATCCAGCGCGGCACGCAGGTGCCGGATCTGTTCTGCGTCGAGTACGTCAGCGATGTGCAGGAGCATGAATCACCTGTGGCGCCAGGCCGGTCAGAAGCGGAAGTTGACGGTGAACATGGCCGAGCGGGGCGTGGCCGGGGTGTAGCGGTAGCCACTCTTGTTGATGGCCGCAACATAGCTCTTGTCGAGCAGGTTGTAGAGGTTGAGCTGCAGGTCGACATGCCGGTTTACCGGGTAACTGGCCATCGCGTCGAATACCCAGTACGCCTGGGTGCGGGACGGCGTGCCGATGGCGCCATCCGTGCCGCGTTTCATTTCACCGGAATAGCGCGCGCCGCCGCCAATGGTCAGCTTGAAAGGCAGGTGCCAGGTCGTCCACGCGGTGAAGGCGCTCTTCGGCGTGTAGGCCAGGTCACGGGAGCCGTCGTTGGCTACCGCGCTGCCGTTGACGACCCTGGCATCCATCGTGGTGTAGCCGGCGCTCGCCGCCCAGTCGTCGGTGAACTTGCCGACGATGTTGAGCTCGATGCCCTGCACGCGCTTCCTGCCGACCTGGTAGTACAGGCCATCGCCTGGATCCTGCACCAGGTCGTTGCTGACCGTGGTGCGATAGATGGCGCCCGTCAGCAGCAGGTTTTCGCCGAACAGATCCCACTTGGTGCCCAGCTCTACGGTACGCGCCTTCTGTGGATCCAGGTTGGGCTGGTCGGCGCTGTTCGATGTGCCCGACGGGTTGGCGAGGGACAGCGTGCTGCCGCCCGGAGGCTCCTGCGACAGGGCGAAGTTGGCGTAGATGCTGCCGTTGGCTGCTGGTTTGTACAGCGCGCCCAACTTGTAGTTTGGCAGGTTGCCGCCAACCCGCGCATCCACGGCGGGAAGTACGGTGCCGAGCGGACTGCCGCCGCAGGCTGGGCCGCTGCGGCTGCCGCAGGCGGCCGCGCTGGTGAAGCGGGTGCTGTAGTGGTCCAGTCGAACACCCGCGTTGATTTGCCAGCGCTCGCCGAATTTCATGGTGTCGAACAGATAGGCGGCGATCGTGTCGGTTCTGCCGTTGCCATAGGCCCCGGTCTCCCCGTAGACCAGGCCTCCGGCATGGGCGTCGGGATGGTACAGGTTGGCTGCGGGCCAGGTACTTCCATCGAGGGCGGCCAGGCCGGGCGAACTGACCCTCTCCTGGGTCAGTTCGATGCCCGTGCTGAGGCTGTGGCTGATCGCACCGGTGGCAACGTTGGCGGTGAGGTTGGCCTGGTTGGAGGCGATCCGGTTGGCCTGATGCTTGAAGTTCGGGTTGCTTCGCGCGATGGTCCAGCTCGACGGGTCGCCCGGATCGGTGAAGGTCGGCATCTTGAACGAGGTCAGCAGGTAGTCCTGGCGCGTGCGTCCCCAGCGCAATGTATCGTGCAACGCGAGGTCGTCGGAAAAGTCGTGCTGGATGATCGCGGTGAACATGTCCGACTGCACACGGTCATGATCCTGGCTGCTGCCATAGAAGTTCTGCGGATCCACCATCCTGGCGCTGGCCAGCTGTGGTTGGCCTGGGTCGGGGCTGCTGTAGCCGGGCAGGCCGACGGTGGGAACCCCTCCGTCGGGCACGTTGTTCTGATTCACATGCAGATAATCGAGGTAGACACGGGTCGCTGTGTGCAGGCCGAACGCCAGTGCGGGCGCGATGCCCCAGCGGTTGTTTTCGACCTTGTCGCGGCCGGCGACGCCGCTGTCCTGGCTCATCACATTGAGACGGAACGCCGCCTCGCTACCGAGTGACTGGTTCCAGTCGGCCGTGGCTCGCCGATCGTGCGCACTGCCGTAGCCGAGGCTGCCGGACAAGCGGTTGCCCGGCTGAGCCTGCTTGCTGACCATGTTGATGGCGCCGGTTGGTGCGGTGCGACCATACTCCGTGCCATCCGGCCCCTTGGTCACCTCGATCTGTTCGATGTTGAACACGTCGCGGCTGATCGACCCGGTATCGCGCACGCCGTCGACGAAGATGCTGCTGGACGTGTCGAATCCGCGCATGCTGACAGCATCGCCCGTCGAGGTGCTGCCGTTCTCTCCGACATAGAACGTGCCCACGCCGGGGCTGTTGCGCAGCGCGTCGGTCAAGGTGGTCGCGCCCTGTTGCCGGATAAGCTCCTTGCTGATGATGCTGATGGTCTGTGTGGTATCCAGCAGGGGCTGGGTGAATTTCGGCGAGGACAGTTCGTCGATGCGGTAGCCGGGGCTGGCCCTTCCATTGACGTGGACGCCGGGAAGTGTCTTCGCGTCGGCGGCTTGTGCTTCGTTCGCCGTCACCATCGCCGCATCGGCAGCCCGTGCCGGCCACGCCAGCGCCAGGCTGCCGAGCAGGGTGGCCGCGCCGAGCAGTCCGCAGCGGAGTGGTGAACTGGTGCAGATGGTGGCGTGTTTCCTGCTCTTGATGGCGATCATCGGGAATTCCGGCAATGGATGCAGCGCCTGGCCCGAGGGCAGGGCCGGATGACTGGCCGCAGCCAGCCGCACTGGCGAGTCAACGGCTCTCCGGCCGAGCGAAAGCGCGCCGTGCTGAGTGGCGTGGTTGCTGCTGCATGGATTCAGGGTGGTGCGTACACGGCGGCATTCCGCTGCCATGTCGCGAGCGCGTTACGCACGTTATTGCAAATGAGAACGATTTGCAACAATAAGCGTGAGCGCTTCGTTCCGTGGCGTGGAGCGCGGCGGAAAAACGGAAGAGGCCCCGCACTTTCGTACGGGGCCTCCGCTTCGCTCAATGTGCCAGGGCCAGGTCGTTGTCGCCGCCTGAACGACGGCGGCACCTGGTGCATGGTCACGCCATCAGTCGATCACCAGATCTTTACCCGCGTGTCGTCCGGACGCACCATCGCATCGCCCGGCTTGCACTGGAATGCCTTGGCGAAGCTGGGCATGTTCGATGGCGCGCCGATGGCCCGGAACTTCATCGGCGAGTGCGGATCGGCATTGAGATAGACCATCTGCGCCTTGTCGCGGATGCTGCCGCGCCAGACGCGAGCCCAGTTGAGGAAGAACCGCTGATCCTCGGTATAGCCGTCGATCTTCTGACTCGCTTCGGCAGGATTCTTCTTGAGCGCGGTCTGCAGTGCGTCATAGGCGATGTTCAGGCCACCCAGGTCGGCGATGTTCTCACCCAGCGTCAGTCGGCCGTTGACGTGCAGGTCGGGGTGATCGGCCAGCGGAACGTAGTTGTTGAATTGATCGACCAGCTTGTCAGCGCGTTCATCGAACTGCTTCTTGTCTGCAGCAGTCCACCAGTTGTCCAGATTGCCATTGCCATCGAACTGGCTGCCCTGGTCGTCGAAACCATGGCTGGACTCGTGGCCGATCACCGCGCCGATGCCGCCGTAATTGATCGCGTCGTCGCCCTTGGCATAGAAGAACGGCGGCTGCAGGATTGCGGCCGGGAAGTTGATCGTGTTGTCGGTCGGGTTGTAGTAGGCGTTGACCGTCTGTGGCGTCATGCCCCAGTCCTTGCGGTCGGTCGGCTTGCCGATCTTGGCAATGTCGTAGTCGTAATCGAACTTCTGCGCCGCCTCCATGTTGGCGAAGTAATTGTCCGGGGTGATCTTCAGGCCGTCCCAATTGCGCCACTTGTCCGGGTAGCCGATCTTGGGCAGGAACTTGTTCCACTTGTCGATCGCCTTGGCCTTCGTCTCCGCACTCATCCAGTCCAGGTTCTCGATACGGTTCTTCAGCGCAGCACGCACGTTGTCGACCAGCTCCTTGGCCCGTGCCTTTGCCTCCGGCGGGAAATACTTCGCCACGTACAACGTGCCGAGCGCTTCACCCATGGCCTCGTTGACCGCCGCCAGCGAGCGCTTCCATTGCGGACGTTGCTCGGGCTGGCCGCGCAGGGTCTTCTCATAGAAATCGAAGCGGGCATCCACGAACGGCTCGGACAAGGCATCCGCGGCGCCTGAAATGGTGTGGAGGCTCAGGTAGGCCTTCCACTCGGCCAGTGGCGCGGTGGCGAGCAGCTTGTCCATTTCAGCGAAGAACTTCGGCTGCGACAGCGAAAAGCCCTTGTCGATGGTGAGGCCCTGCGCGGCGAAGAACTTGTTCCAGCTGAAATGCGGGGTAACCTTGTCCGCTTCGGCCACGCTGACGAAGTGGTACTGGTTCTGCGGCTTGCGCATTTCCACGCGGGGTATCGAGTGCGCAGCCAGATCAGTCTCGAGCTTCATCGCCAGTTCGGCCTGTGTGCCGGCCTCCTTGGCCGGGGTGCCGGTCAGTTCGAACAGCTTGGTCATGTACTGGACGTAGGCCGCACGGATGTCCTTGTATTTGGCGTCGGTGTAGTAGTCCGGTGTGGGCAGGCCCAGCCCACCCTGGATGGCATAGGCGATCTGCATGCTGGCGTTCTTGTAGTCGGCGCGGGAGCCGAAGCGGAATACCGCGCTGTCGCCCTTGGCGAACGACTGGTTCAGCCACGCCGGGATGTCCCTGTTCGACTTCAGTGCGTCGATCGATGCCAGGTACGGCTTGAGCGGTTCGAAGCCGGCCTTGTTGCGCGCTTCCATGTTCATGCTCGAGCGGTACAGCCAGCCGATCTTCTGTTCGATCGAGCCCGGCGTGGCGCTGTCGGCATGCTTGTTCGCGTCATCGACCAGCTGGTGTTGATCCCTCAGGCTCTTTTCGCGCAACACGTTGAACGAGCCCCACGAGGTCTGGTCCGCGGGAATCGGGTTGGCGGCGATCCACTTGGCGTTGACGAACTGGTTGAAATCCTTGCAGGCTTCGCCCGACGCGCCGAGCTCGCTGACGTCAAACACGCTGGGCGCCGCCATGGGCGCCGTACTGGCAGCGCTGGCGACGCTGGCACTGGTCGATGGCGCGGCAGGCGCACTGGCTGACTCCTGCTTGCCGCAACCGGCAAGGGCAAGCGCCACGCTTGTGGCCAGTACCAGCGGTTTGAGATAGGGCTTGGTCATGGGAATGCCTCCATAGTGGGTTTGCCCGCAGGCAGGTACGTCGGATCCGGGGGTGGGTTCGGGGTGATACGTGGCGCGAAACCCGAACATCGCGCTTCAACCTAGGTCAAAGGTCATGGGTCAAACAGTGTCAAAGGTCAGGGGCACGGCAAGGCGGCCAATGCCTCGCCAGCAAAAAGGCCCCGCACTCGCGTGCGGGGCCTTTGACCTTCAGATCGCCAAGCAGCGCGACCTCGATCCGTGTCGCGTTACCAGATCTTCACCCGCGTGTCTTCCGGACGCACCATCGCATCGCCCGCCTTGCACTGGAATGCGCTGGCGAAGGCCGGCATGTTCGATGGCGCACCAATCGCGCGCAGGGCCATCGGCGAATGCGGGTCGATGTTCAGCCGCAGCATCGCGGTCTTCTCGCGCATGCTGCCGCGCCACACCCGCGCCCAGTTGAGGAAGAAGCGCTGATCTTCGGTATAGCCGTCGATCTTCTTGCCGGCTTCGGCCGGGTTCTTCTTCAGTGCGGACTGCAGGGCGTCATAGGCCACGTTGAGGCCGCCCAGGTCGGCGATGTTCTCACCGAGAGTCAGCTTGCCGTTGACGTGCAGATCCGGCTTGTCCTTGATCGGCGTGTAGGCGTCGAACTGGGCCACCAGCTTGCCGGTGCGTGCCTTGAACTGCGCCTCGTCCTGCTTGGTCCACCAGTTGTTCTTGTTGCCGAAGCCGTCGAACTGGCTGCCCTGGTCGTCGAAGCCGTGGCTGGACTCGTGTCCGATCACTGCGCCGATACCGCCATAGTTGATCGCGTCGTCCGCCTTGGCATCGAAGAACGGCGGCTGCAGGATCGCGGCAGGGAAGTTGATCGTGTTGGTGCTCGGATCGTAATAGGCGTTGACCGTTTGCGGGGTCATGCCCCACTCCTTGCGGTCGGTCGGTTTGCCGATATGGGCCAGATCGAAGTCGTAGTTGAACTTCTGTGCGGCTTCGAGATTGGCGTAGAAATTGTTCGCGCTGATGTTCAGGCCCGACCAGTCGCGCCACTTGTCCGGGTAGCCGATCTTGGGCAGGAACAGGTTCCATTTTTCGATGGCCTTGGCCTTGGTCTCCGGGCTCATCCAGTCGAGGTTCTCGATGCGCGCCTTCAGCGCATCGCGCACGTTGCTGACCAGTTCCTCGGCGCGCTGCTTCGCTTCGGGGGTGAACACCTTGGCCACATAGAGCTGGCCCAGTGCCTCGCCCATCGAGTTGTTTACCGCGCCAAGCACCTGCTTCCAGCGATCCTTCTGCTGCGGCTGACCCGAAAGTGTGGTGCCGTAGAACGCGAACCTGTTGTCGCGGAAGGCCTTGGACAAGGCGCTGGAGGCGCCGTCGATGGCATGGAAGCGCAGGTAGGCCTGCCACTCGCTGACTGGCGCACTGCCCAGCAACTTGCCCATTTCGGCAAAGAACTTCGGCTGCGACAGCGAGAAGCCCTTGTCGATGGTCACGCCCTGCGCGGTGAAGAACTTCTCCCAGCTGAAATGCGGGGTGAGCTTGTCGGCTTCCTTGACGCTGACGAAGTGGTACTGGTTGTCCAGGTCACGCATCTCGGTCGGTGAAAGCGAGGCCTTGGCCAAGGCTGTCTCCAGCGTCATCACCTGGCTGGCCTGAACCTTCGCATCGCTGGCGGAGACGCCGGTCAGCTCCAG
>JAJXYE010000317.1 GCA_021780735.1 Pseudomonadota bacterium
CCCATGGATGGGCCAAACCAACATCGCGCCGCCGTCCAGTTGCTGCGAATTGCCGAGGATCGAGAACAGTTCCATGCTGCCCTACTGCACCTTGCCCAGACCCGAGGGGTGGCGTGGATCGCTGGCTGCATCGAGCTTGTTGGTCTTGCGATCCCAGGTGATCGCGTTCATGAAACCCCACGATGCATGCGGCTCGAGCGTGTAGCCCATGTGGGTCAGCGCGGCGCTGGTGGCGGGATCGAACGTATCCTTTTCCACCATCACCACGTCCGGCAGGTACTGGTGGTGGTAGCGCTTGTCCGCGACGATCTGCTGCGCATTTTCGCCGTCGATGAAATGCAGGATCCCTTCCAGCACCTGGGTGATGATGGTGGAGCCCCCGGGCGAACCGATCACCGCGACACGG
Organism: Pseudomonadota bacterium; assembly: GCA_021780735.1. GTDB lineage: Bacteria > Pseudomonadota > Gammaproteobacteria > Xanthomonadales > Rhodanobacteraceae > Rhodanobacter. The sequence goes on from JAJXYE010000317.1 coordinate 407, forward strand.
TTGGCGCCGATGACGATGCTCGGCGACATCGACGACAGCATGCGTTTGCCGCCTTCGGGCGCATTCGCCACGCTGCCCAGCAGGCCATACACATTGGGTTTGTTCGGCACCAGCGCAAAATCATCCATCTCGTCGTTCAGCAGCACGCCGGTGCCTGCCGCGACGAAGTTGGAACCCATCGTGTAGTTCACCGTGGAGGTCACCGCCGCCATGTTGCCGTCGGCGTCGATGATCGAAAAATGCGTGGTATGCATGCCCGGCTCGTGCGCCTGGGCGCGTGGCAGCATCGACGACGGCGTGGCCCGGTCGGGCAGGATGCTCTGGCGCAGGCCGTCGGCGTAGAACGGCGACAGCAGCATGTCCAGCGGCATTTTCACGAAGTCCGGATCACCCAGATAATCGTTGTGGTCGCGGAACGCGCGGCGCATGGCCTCGATGATGTAGTGCACGCGCTGCGCCCTGTCCATCTTCGACAGGTCGTAGCCGGACAGGATGTTGAGGATTTCGGCGATCGCCACGCCACCGGAGGACGGCGGTGGTGCCGTGATGATGCGGTAGCCGCGATAGTTCACTTCGATCGGGGTGCGCTGCTTCGCCCGATAACCGGCCAGGTCGGCCAGCGTCCAGTTGCCGCCGGCCGCGCGCACCGCGGCGACCAGTTTGCGTGCCGTGACACCGCGATAGAAACCGTCGTCGCCGTGCGCGGCGATCAGCTCCAGCGTGCGTGCCTGCTCCGGGTCGCGCCAGATCACGCCTTCCGCCGGCGGCTTGCCGCCAGGCAGGTACTTGGCGACCGAGGCCGGCCAGCGCCGCAGATCCTGCTGCACACCGGCAATGGCGCCACGCAGACGCGGATCCGGCCGGAAGCCGTCGCGGGCGATGCGGATCGCCGGAGCCAGGGACTGCTTCAACGGCAATCGGCCGTAGCGCTCTGCCATCAGCACCAGCCCGGCCGGTTCGCCGGGAATGCCGGCCGACAGCGGGCCCTTCAGCGCTGCATCGCGATTCGGGCTGCCATCCGGGTTCAGGTAATCCTTGCGGTTGACCGCCGCAGGCGCGGTCTCGCGCGCGTCGATGAACACATCGTGGCCATCGCTCGCCTGATGCAGCACGGCCATGAAGCCACCGCCGAGGCCGGAACTCTCCGGCTCCACCACCGACAGCGCGGCGGCCACGGCAACCGCCGCATCGAACGCGTTGCCGCCCTTGTCCAGCACTTCGAAGCCGGCGTTGGTGGCGAGGAAATTCGCGCTGGCGATCGCCGCGTGGCCTGGCGGGCGCAGCCGCATCGGCGGCACCTGCATGACCCGCGCCGTGGCCGCTTTCGGCGCGCTGTCGGCCGCCGCAGTGCCTGCCAGCAACACCAGGCCCAGCGACAAAAGTGCGGACAGCGGTCGACGCCAGTTCGGGGAAATACTCATGCCGCAGATTCCTTGCCCATCAAGTGGCGATACTTGAGATCGAGCTGCTCGCGCGACTCGACATGCTCAGGGTCGATGATGATGCATTCGACCGGACACACCACCACGCATTGCGGCTCGTCATGATGCCCGACGCATTCGGTACAAAGTGCCGGATCGATCACGTAGTACTCCTCGCCCAGCGAAATCGCCTTGTTCGGACACGCCGGTTCGCAGACGTCGCAGTTGACGCAGGTATCGAGGATTTTCAGGGACATGGGATCGGATATTACATGTTGCCGGCAGACCGCCCGAGCAGGTTGCGAAGCGAACGCAACCCGCTCCCTGGCAGATCTGCCGGCTTGCAGCGGTCGCTGCCGCAGCAGCGACGAAGGGCCGGCCGCGGCGAGCGCGGCCGACTCGATTACATCTTGACGAAACGGAACGTCGCACCGGTCGGCTTGAGGGCATCGCTGACCCGCTGCTCGTCGACCTGGTCACCGATGAACAACACGATCACGTCCTTGAAAGAACCCGGATTGGCACCCTTGAAGGCGCCGACCACGAAATCGGCGGTCGTGGCAGAAACCGGGCCGCCGAAAGCCAGCAGGTTACCCGGCAGCACGCCGCGGGCGACCGTGTCCTGTACGCCTTCCAGCTGCCGCTGGTTCTGCGCCTTCTGGTCATCGGTGGTGCCGGCGGTGACCATGTACGCATAGGGCTGAGTGGCCTTCATGCCCTGCAGGTTGTTCTGCACGAGCTGGCCCAGGTAGGCGTTCCAGCCCTTGGTATCGCCTGGATCAGTCGGCTTCGGCGCCTGCTGCACCTGCTGCGCTGTCTGCTGGTCGTCTTCGTGTTTGCTGCACGCGCCCAGGGTGAGACAGGCAGTCAGCGCGACAACCGCAATGAGGACAAATTTACGCATGGTTATCACCTTCTGTTTCGGGTTGCTGGTTGGAATCGTTCCGCGTTTTCTGCCAGCGCTGGCGCATGGCCTGCTGCACCGCCGGATGCACGAAACCGGAAATATCCCCGCCGAGGCGGCCGATCTCGCGCACCAGCGACGAGGAGATGAAGCTGTATTGTTCGGCCGGGGTCAGAAACAGGGTCTCGGCTTGCGGTATCAGGTGCCGGTTCATGCTGGCCAGCTGAAATTCGTATTCGAAGTCGGACACCGCGCGCAGGCCGCGGATGATCACTCCCGCACCGACCTCGCCGATGAAGGTGGCCAGCAGGCAGTCGAAGCCACGCACCTCCACGTTGGGCAGATCAGCCAGCGCCATCCGCGCCAGGGTGATCCGCTCGCCGATGCTGAAGCCGGGCCCCTTGGTGGAGGAGTCGGCCACCGCAACGATCACCCGGTCGAACAGCGGCGCCGCACGCGTCACCAGGTCGGTATGACCGTTGGTGATCGGATCGAAGGTGCCCGGGTAGACGGCCAGGCGCGGATTGCCCAAAGGTTTTCTCACGAGACGAAAGCGTCGGCGGTGGTGGAATTGACCCTAGCTTAACGGAAGCGCACGCCGATAGAGCGCAAAGCGTACTTCGCCGGCATGACCCTCGCGCTGCACATGCCAGTTTGGCGGCAGCGCCGGCGAGATGGCGCGCGGCGATTCCACGTAAATCAATGCGTTCGTGCCGAGCCAGCCCGAGCGCTCCAGCTGCTGCGCCAACCCCGACCACAACCCGAGTGCGAACGGCGGGTCGAGAAAAACCAGATCCTGCGGTTGCGCCGCGCGCTGCAGATACACGGCCGCGTCGAGCTCCGCCAGCCCGGCGTTCGCCACTTTCAGGCGCGCCAGATTGTCGCGCAATGCCTGCGCCGCGCGCCCGTCCCTCTCGACAAACTGCACGCTGCCGGCACCTCGCGACAGGGCCTCGATCCCCAGCGCACCGGTGCCGGCACACAGATCCAGGCAGCGCGCACCGTCGATCACCGGCGCCAGCCAGTTGAATAGAGTCTCGCGCACCCGCTCGGGGGTGGGCCGCAGCCCCTCCAGCTCAGGCACGTTCAGCCGCGAATTGCGCAGGCTGCCACCAATGATGCGGATGCGACCGGGGCCGGGCTTGCGTCTGCCATTCATGCCGCGGCGTCCTCAGCAGCCAGTACAGGTTGGAGTGTTAGCATGCCGCCCATTGTCTTTGAATCACCGCCGCAATGCTCAAATTCTGGAAGAAGAAGCCTGCCGAAACGGATCCGCAGCCCACGGCGGCGCGGGCACCGGCCGTTCTGCCCGAGTGCCCGCCGGATGGCGCAGCGGCGCCGGTCGGGGCGGCGGCAGCGGAGTCCTCGCCGGCACTTGTCGACCCCGCCCCAGCGGCCGAGGCGGCAACTGGCCGGCGCAGCTGGCGCGAGCGCTTGTCCGGCAATGCCTTTTCACGCGGCCTCAGCAGCCTGTTCGTGCGTCACCCGAAGCTCGACGACGACCTGCTCGACGAACTGGAAACCACGCTGATCACCGCCGACGTCGGCATCCAGGCCAGCACCGAGCTGGTGGAGAACCTGCGCAAGCGCATGCACAAGCGCGAGTTCGCCGATGCACCGGCCTTGCTCGCCGCGCTGCGTCAGGCGCTGGTCGCCCTGTTGAAGCCGGTCGAGCTGCCGCTGGATGTGCGCGGCAGGCAGCCGTTTGTAGTGCTGGTGGTCGGCATCAACGGCGCCGGCAAGACCACCACCATCGGCAAACTCGCGCGACACTGGCGCGACGGCAAGCACGCGGTGATGCTGGCCGCCGGCGACACCTTCCGCGCCGCTGCGGTCGAACAGCTGAAGACCTGGGGCGAGCGCAACCAGGTGCCGGTGATCTCGCAAGGCCAGGACGCCGACGCCGCCAGCGTGATCTTCGACGCGCTGCAGGCAGCGCGCTCGCGCCGCATGGACGTGCTCATCGCCGATACCGCCGGCCGCCTGCATACCCAGGGTGGACTGATGGACGAACTGGGCAAGATCGCCCGCGTCCTGAAGAAGCTCGACGCCGACGCACCGCATGAGGTGCTGATGGTGATCGACGGCACCACCGGCCAGAACGCGGTCAACCAGGTGCGCCAGTTCCGCCAGATCGTCGGCGTCACCGGCCTGGTCGTGACCAAGCTCGACGGGACGGCCAAGGGCGGCGTGGTGTTTGCGCTGGCGCGCGAGTTCGGCCTGCCGATCCGCTTTGTCGGCCTCGGCGAAAGCGCCACCGACCTGCGCCGGTTCGAGGCCGAAGCCTTCGTCGATGGCCTGCTGCCGGCCAACCTTGGCGTGGGATCTGCTCATGACTGAATGCTGCGAGCGAGGTTGAGCCGATGTCGCGGCGTCTGCGGCTGATCCTGCTGGTGCTCGGATCCCTTGCTGCCGCGGTGGCGCTGGCGCTCGTGCTGGCCGTCTATCTGCTGCTGCAGCCCGATCGGTTCACCGCGATGTTGCAGAGTCAGGCCCATGGCGTCGGACTGGAGCTGAACCTGGCCAGCCCGGCCAGCCCCAGCCTGTTTCCGCATCCGGCACTGGAACTGAGAGGCATCACTCTCAGTGCCGAAGATGCCAATGCACCCATCCTGCTCGCCGCGCGCGGCAGCCTGGCCCTGCCCTGGCATACCCTGCTGGGCGGCCCCACGGTGATTTCCCAGCTGCAGATCGACTCGCCGCGAGTCGATCTGGATGCACTGCAGGCGTGGATGGCAGCCCTCCCCGCGCAAGGGGGCAACACGCCAGCCAACATCCCGCGCATCGACACCGGCGTGACTATCAGCCACGGCAGCCTGGTTCGCGGCAACCAGGTGCTGCTCGACAACGTCACGCTGCAGGCGGGCCGGCTGGCCTCCGGCCAGCCATTTCCCCTGAGCCTGTCCGCCACCGCTGCAGGCGCACCGTGGCGCATGCGGCTGTCCGCGACACCGCGGATCGAGGGCACCACCCTGCAACTGAACCAGATCAGCCTGCATCTGTCGCAAGGCACCGCGATCACCCTGGCACTCAGCGGCAGTGCTCACTGGCACGGTGCCGCCGATGCCTCGGCTAGCCTCGGCGGCAAGCTCGACCAGGCCGACGCCGGCGAATACGCCATTTCGCTGGCGCTGACCCCGGCCAACCAGAACAACCCGCTGCTGCTGGCGTTGAAACTGGATGGCCCCGACAACCACGCCGACCTGCGCCTGCCACCCCTGGCGCTGGCGCGCTGGTGGAGCGAGCTGGGCAATCAGGAGCATCCGCAGCTGACCGTGCCACCAGGCAACGGACACGCCGAGTTCGCCAGGATCGACACCGGCAACGTGACGATCGAGGGCCTCACCGTGCAGGCCGGCACCAGCGTACCGGCGCCAGCCAGCACGGCGGCGGTCGCAAGCCAGGCCGCGCAGCCCAGCACGAAGCCATGAGTGCCGGTCTGGCCACTCGCCTGCTGCGCTGGTTCGACCAGCACGGGCGCAAGGATCTGCCGTGGCAGCATCCGCGTGATGCCTACCGTGTGTGGCTATCCGAAGTGATGCTGCAGCAGACCCAGGTCGCCACCGTGGTCGGCTACTTCGAGCGCTTCGTCAACGCGCTGCCGACCCTGCGCGAACTCGCCAGCGCCGACGAGGACAGCGTATTCGCCCTTTGGTCGGGGCTCGGCTACTACCGCCGCGCACGCTTCCTGCACCGTGCCGCACAGCTGTGCGTGGAACGACACGATGGCGAACTCCCGCGCGACCTCGCCGCACTGATGGCGCTGCCCGGCATCGGCCGCTCCACCGCCGGCGCGATCCTGGCGCAGGCACATGGCCTGCGCCTGCCGATCCTCGACGGCAACGTCAAGCGCGTGCTGACCCGTTACCACGGCATCGCTGGCGATCCGGCCCAGGCCGCGGTGGAGAAGCAGCTGTGGCTGCACGCCGAAGCCCATACGCCGAGCATCCGCGTCGCCGACTACACCCAGGCGATCATGGATCTGGGCGCCACCGTCTGCACGCGCTCGCGCCCGCGCTGCGACAGCTGTCCGCTGGCCGACGGCTGTGTCGCCCATCGCGACGGACTCACCGCGCAGCTGCCCGGCCGCAAGGCCACCAGGCCCCATCCCACCCGCGTCACCGTGATGCTCGTGCTGCGCGACAGCCAGGGCCGCGTGCTGCTGGAACGACGTGGTCCGCAAGGCGTGTGGTCGGGGCTATGGAGCCTGCCCGAGGCGGCCGATCCCGGCGGCGCGTGGCGCGTGGCGCAGCAGCATGCGCAAATCGACGATGCGCAGGCACTCACCCCGTTCACCCATGTGTTCAGCCACTACAAGTTGAACATCGAACCGCTGCTGTTCGATCAGGCGACAGCCCGGCACGGCATCGCCGATAATCCGCAGCTGCGCTGGTGCAGCGCCGACGAGTTGAACGTACTGGGCCTGCCCGCACCCGTGCGCACGCTCCTGCAGAACATCGCCCCCGCCCCCGTGTAGGAGCGCACCCTGTGCGCGATGCTTTTCGCGCAATCAGCTTCTCAGAGCATCGCGCACTGGGTGCGCTCCTGCCGTAATGAAGCATCGAGGAAACCTGATGACCCGCACCATCCACTGCAGCAAGCTCGACATCGACGCCGAAGGCCTCGACTTCGCCCCCTGGCCTGGCGCGCTCGGCCAGCGCATCTACACCGAGATTTCCAGGCCCGCATGGCAGCAATGGCTGGCCCACCAGACCACCCTGATCAACGAGTACCGGCTCAATCCGCTGGACCCGAAATCACGCAAGTACCTCGCCGAACAGATGGAGAATTACCTGTTCGGCGGCGACGTCGCCCAAGCCGCCGGCTTCACCCCGCCGACCTCCGAGTCTTGACGAGAGCCCGCGCATTCGGTCTAATGCGCGGCTCCACGTGACACCAGCAACCCTCGCGGTCGCCCGGTGCACGTCCAGTTTTGGCCGGGTAGCTCAGTTGGTAGAGCAGGGGATTGAAAATCCCCGTGTCGGCGGTTCGATTCCGTCCCCGGCCACCATCGGAATACACGAACAGGCCCACTCGATCGAGTGGGCCTGTTCGTTTTCGGCCAGGGCTCATACTGCGCGCCACGTCGCCGGGAGCTGGTGATGGGCTGTTGCCGTGATGGAGCGCGCCGGGCGTGGTTCGGGCCTCCAGCGTGGCACGAATACTGCTTCGCTTGCAGCGAACCGCTTCGGTTCCCTCTCCTCGAGAAGCCGCCATGGAAGAATTCAGCGATAGCAGCAATGTCATGAACTCGCCGCACGAACTGGCCATCCAGTTCCTGTTGCGGCATGCCAGGTGCCGGATGGCGCTGAGCAGCGAGGCCGATGAAGCCCGTCAGCGGCTGCTGGCAGCGCTGCACGAGCTTGATGCGGCAAGCGGGCACGCCGCAGCGGCAAATGCGCCCGCAGGGACACGGCCTGCGGCGGCAAACAGCAAGCCGGCAAAGCCGATCGCGGCCGAGGACACCTGCGCGGCGCGCTTTGCCAGGGCATATGCCGCAGCCCGTCACATGTCGACATCCGGCCGCAAACAGGTTTCGGGGAAGAAAGCCGCCGCCTGACCTCCGCTCATCGCGGCGAGCGGCTACCTTCGAATCCGCCTGCAGCCGGGCACCGCCGTGGCGCAGCCGCTCCTGCTCGCCCGGTCGCGACCACGGCGAACATGCGAAAATGGCCACGCACTCGCCCACCCGAGCCGACTTGATGACAT
>JAJXYE010000283.1 GCA_021780735.1 Pseudomonadota bacterium
CGCCATATCGCCGCGCATGCGGCGTCCGCCTCCGCGGACAACGAGGACGGCGACGCCTTCGAGTTCGCCCGCTTCAAGGCGCTGGACGATCTGGGGCGCAGCGACGAAGCGTGGTCGGCGCTGGTACGCGGCAACGACCTGATGCGCGCCCGTGTCGGCCACGACGGCGCCACGGAGTCGCGCCACTTCGAGCGGGTGCGCGTGATCTGCAGCGCTGCCTTTCTGCGCGAAACCGCCGCGCCACAGGACGGACCGGTACCGATCTTCATCCTCGGCATGCCGCGCTCGGGCACCACCCTGCTCGAACGCCTGCTGGGCAATCATCCGCAGGTGGCGTCGCCGGGCGAGCTGCCCGACTTCCCGCGACAGTTGCGCTACGTTGCGGACACCCACGGCTCGGGCGTACTCGATGACACCCTGCTCGATCGTGCGGCAGACGCCGACTATGCGCTGTTGGCCCGACGCTACCTCGAGCAGACCCAGTGGCACGCGCAGGGCCGCAGCCACTACATCGACAAGCTGCCGGCCAACTGGATGCTGGCGGGTTTCATCCGCAAGGCACTGCCGCATGCGGTCATCCTGCACATGCGACGCTCGGCGATGGAGGTGTGCTACTCCAACTACAAGGCGATGTTCGGTGCCTCGCACACCTACAGCTATCGCCTGGATGAGCTCGCCGCGCACTACCGCGACTATCAGGCCTGCATGGGCCAGTGGCAACGGCTGATGCCGGGCGTGATCCTCGACGTCTCCTACGAGGCACTGGTCGATGATTCCGAAGCGGTCCTGCGCCGGGTACTGGCGCACTGCGGGCTGCCCTACGACGCACGCTGCATCGATCCCGCCGGCAATTCGAACCCGGTCTCGACCCTGAGCAGCGCGCAGGTGCGCGAGCCGATCCATCGGCGCGCGCTCTCCGAATGGCGGCGCTACCAGGCCCAGCTCGCTCCGCTGGCGCAGGCGCTGGGCGAAGGCTGAGCAGCGCGCCGCCCGCGCCGCAGCGAACCGCGACCGCAGGAAGCACGCGGTCGTGGTTCGCGCCGACTTCGGATCAGGGCCGGCTGGTGCCTGTCGCGGTGACGCCCGGCCCCAGATACTCGGTCAGAAACGCCTCCATCTTCTGCAGCAGCGCCAGCCGGTGCGGCTCGGTGGTGAAGCCGTGCGGCTCCTTGGGGAAATACAGCCACTGATAGGGCTTGTGCGCGGCTTCCAGCGCATCGCGCAAGCGTTCGGCGTTCTGCGGCGGGACCCGCGGGTCGGAACCGCCCTGGGCGATCAGCACCGGCACGTTGAAGCGGCCGAGCATGGACAGCGGCGAGATCGCCTTGCCATCGGCGCGCGTGCCCACGGCCATGGCGAAATAGTTGTTGCCGAGCTTGGAATGCGAGGTGTCGCTGCGATCGAACTCGATGGTGTAGTCGGACACGCCGGCATAGTCGATCGCGCACTTGTACAGGTCCGGCGCCAGGATCGGCTGCATCAGCGCCGAGTAGCCGCCGAAGCTGCCGCCGAAGACGCAGATGCGCTGTGGATCGACGTACCCCTTGCGGATCGCCCAGTGCACCGCGTCGATGATGTCGTTCTGGATGCCGGTGCCGAACTGGCGATAGCCCGAATCCTCGAAGCCCAGACCGCGCCCGCTGGAGCCGCGGTAGTTGACGTTGAGCACGGCGTAGCCGCGATTGGCGAGAAACGGCGCGATCTGCAACGGGTCGTAATCCCACTGGTCGCGGATGCCGATCGGGCCGCCATGGACCATCACCACCGTCGGCAGATCCCTGGACGGCACGCCCGCCGGCAGAGTCAGGTAGCCGTCCAGCAGCGTACCGCTGCGATTGTGGAACTGGAACGCCATGCGCGGCCCGATCTGGTCCGGCTTGATCCACGGCTCCGACTGGAACAGCGGCTTCATCTGCATGGACGCCGTGTCCAGCAGCGCGTATTCGCCCGGATCCTGACCGCTGATCGCATGCACGAGAATGGTCGAACCGTCACGGCTGATGCCCGCGAAGGTGACCAGGTGATCGCCGAACTGCGTGTTCAGCGCCTTCAGGATCTGCGCGTAGCGATCATCCTGCAGGTAGGTGATCGCCGGCTTGCCATTGGCATAGACGCCGGAAAAAGTCACCGCAAACGGCGTGTGGCTGCGCGGCGTGGACCAGGAGCGCAGGATCGGGCCGTAGCCGTCATTCATCGCGCCCAGCTCGCTGCCGGTATCGACCGAGCCGAACGGGTCGCTGGCCAGAACATGCCGACCGCTGCCATCCAGGTTGGCCTCGATCAGCTGCAACGGTCCGCCCGCGGCGCTGTAGAGCGCATCGACATGCTTGCCGTCCGCCGTGACCTGCCCGGGGATGAACACCTTGCCGGTCTCCGCAGCCGGCATGCGCTGCCACTGCGAGTGCCCATCGGCGCGCGAATAGACGACAGGCTCCAGCTTGTCGTTGCTGCCGTAGGCATACAGCGCGACATCGCGATCGACCAGAAACTGCATGCCGCCGCGATGGATCTCGGCGACCTGCTTCGGGTAGCCGTCCAGGGTGTTGACGTCGTAGAGCAGCGTGCGCCGGGCCTCCTGGTTGCGGGTGCCCTCGTTGTGCGGGAACGGCGTGATCGAGATGAACACGTGGCCATCCATCGCCAGCGTGGGTCCATCGAGGTTCGGATAGCCCTGCTCCATCGACATCATGTTGAACGAGCTGCCCAGGTTGCCGCGACCGACCAGGCTGTAGAGCGTGCGCTGGTGCCTGCCGTCGTAATCCAGGGCGATGATGTTGCCGTCCAGCGACGGCTGATCCAGGGTGCCGGTCTGGCGCGCCTCGGCCACGACCAGCCGGGTATCGCTGACCCAGGTGATCTGGCCCGGCAGCCGATCCAGCGCGAAGTTCAGCCGTGACGCGACCTGCAGCGTCGGCAAATCGAAAACCACCAGCTGCTCGGTGGCATCGGCGCCGGCGGTCTGATGTTCTGCCAGCACGAGGGCCAGATGCTTGCCATCGGGCGCGAGCGTGGCCTGGCGCAGGTCCGGCGCGCGCGCGAAGTCGGCGGTGGGCAGTCGCGGTGGCGCGGCATGGGCCAGCGCACCGCAGGCAAGCAGCCCCGAGGCAATGAAAGAGACCGAACGCAGCTTCATATGGCGCTCCCTGGGTTATCGACAGTGTGGGCAGGCCTTCGCGTGAGTGCCGGCATGCCGATGTCACGCCTCTGAAAAAGAGGGGCCGGCGTCACCGCCGGCCCGATCACACCCATCGCTGGAGAGGATCAACCGCCGAAGCGGACGTTGAAATCGAGGAAATACGAACGTCCGAACGGGTTGTAGGCACCGAAGTCGTAGTACGGCCAGGCGGTCGCGCTGTTGTCGCGCGGCGGCATGCGGTTGAACAGATTGTTGACCGTCAGGGTCACGCTGGCATCGGGCGTCAGGTTGTAGCGGACGGTCGCGTTGTAGAGCACCCACGGCTTGACCCGGCCGGCACCGTAGCTGCTGTAAACGGTCGGGTTGGTGTAGGCCGCCTGGTTGGCTAGCTTGCCGTAGCGGATTCCGGTCAGGGTGGTCGACCAGTTGCCGATGCTCCACGTCACGTTGCCGCTGAAGATGGTCTTGAACTCGGGCCCGATCGCCGATCCGCCCTGCGCCGACAGATAGTCGTAGTAGGGGTTGTGCATCAGATCGTAGGTCGGCGCGCCGGGCGCCAGCTGCAGCGTATGGCGCATGGTCACGTTGTACTGGGCGCCAAAGTCGAACTCGCCGTAGCGCCCGGCGTCATAGCGGTAGCTCGCCGACGAGATGATGCCGCTGACCCGCTCGCGCGCGATGTTGATCGGTTTGACGGTCACGCCCAGCAATTGGTACGGGATCGGCCCATTCGCAGGACCGCGCTGGATCGCCGCCTCGGCGGCGATGCACGCCGGCGATGTCGCTGGAATCTGCCCGAGCAGGCACTGCGCGTCGGTCTGCAACAGCGAGTCGATGCTCTGGTACTGCACCTCGTTGCTGATGCGAATGTCGTAGTAGTCGGCCTTCAGGTCGATATTGGAGGTCGGCGACCAGACGAAGCCGCCGCCCCAGGACTTCGAGGTGATCGGCTGCAGCCCGGGATTGGAGGCGTTGGTGCCCTCGATCTGCGGCGTGATGCGCGGATTGGGAATCGTCGCGCACTGGTTGAACGGCGTTCCGGGGAACAGCAGCTCGCACTGGTAGTAGTCGGTGACCGAGGTGAAGAAGCCGCTGGGCCCGTTGAACACGTAGCCCATGTCCGGCATGCGGAACGCGGTCGAGTAGCTGGCGCGCAACAGCAAGGTCTTGATCGGCCGGAACTCGAGTCCCAGCTTGTAGGTCGGCTTGCTGGCCGTGCCACCGCCGTCATTGTGGAAACGGTCGTAGCGTGCCGAGACATCCGCCGTCAGCATGCGGGTGATCGGCACGTTGAACTCCAGCGCGCCGGCATAGTTGTTGCGCAGGCCGCCACCGGACGACCCGGTGATGCCCCAGAAGCCGCCCGAGGCCAGCAGCGGATTGACCGGCAACGACCAGCGCTGGTCGCCCACCTGCAACAGGCCGGCCACACCGACATCACCCGCCGGCAGGGCGAACAAGTCGGTATTGGTGACCTTGAGGTTGACGTTCTGGGTATAGGCCTCGCTGCTGCTGTGGATGATGCCGAGGAAGCTCTGGTACTGGGCCGGCGTGAAGCTCTGGTAGAACTTGGCGTAATTGGGTGCGTAGATCGGGTAGCCGTAATAGGTCCCCAGCTTCGGCCCCATGAACTGATTCTGGAAGAACTGGTTGACCGCGCTGGTCAGCGGACGAGGCTGATTGGACGTCAGGTTGTTCTGTGAACGCGCGAAGTACGCGTCGTAGTTCCAGTCGGTCTGCCCAAGGCTGCCCTTGATGCCGCCGTAAAAGTTGTAAGAACGGTTCAGGAAATGCGTCGCGCCAGCTGCCAAGCCGCCAGCCTCTTCCGGCGAGAACGTCTCGTAGAGGTACTGGAAGGTGCCGGTATTGGCGTTGACGAAATAACCGAAGTTGTTCGGTGACCAGAAGTTGTAGAACGGGCCGGCGTAGGAATCCTTGCTGTCGATGTTGTAGAGCAGCGTGGCGTAGAGCTCGGCATTGTCGTTCAGCCGGAACTGCGATGACACATAGGCGCTGCCGCCGTGGTTGCTGTTCATCAGCGTCGTATAGCCGGGCAGATAGGCGCTGCCGCAACGATAACCGCTGACGGCGTAGTTGCCGTTCCCCCTGTAACTCATCGAGGGACCCCGTACCGTCGTGCCGCCAAACTGATTGCCGATCTGGGCGCAGGCGTTGGGTGTCACGCTGTTCGGATCGACGACCTGCCCCGTGCTGCCGTCGAAAATGAAGTAGGAGCCCGACGGAACACCCGCGAGCTGCGGATTCGGATTGCTGTAGGTACTGGCGGTGAGCTTGCGCTGGAAAGCCCAGATCGGCTGTTGGTCGGTGTACTGCAAGCCGTACACCATGCTGAAGCGGCCCTTGTCGTAGCCGCCGACCAGCTGCAGGCGCTGGCTGGTACCGCCGCCGTCGGAATAGCCGCCCGCCTTGTAGTCGAAATCCACGCCCTGGGCGTGATGCTTGAGAATGATGTTGACCACGCCCGCGATGGCCGCGGAGCCGTAGAGCGAGGACTGGTTGCCGGGGACGATCTCGACACGATCGATCATCGCCAGCGGAATGGACGACACATCGGTGAAACTGAAAGAGCCGTTGTAGAGCAGCGGATAGTCGGCCAACGGATGACCATCGACCATGATCAGGGTGAAATCCGGTGGCAGGCCGAGCAGGCTGATCGTCTGGGCGCCCGGAGTGAAGCCTGCCTGGAACTGCTGGCCCTGGACCTGGCCGGTCACCAGCGGTTGGGCACGCAGGGCGTCATAGAGGTTGCTGAATCCCTGCTTCTTGATGTCCTCGGCAGTGATCGTGATCACCGGCGAGGCGGTCTCAATCTCCGACTGCGGGATCAACGAGCCGGTCACCACGACTTCCTTGAGTTTCTTGGTTTCCTTCTTGTCCGGCTTGGTGCCCTGGGTGGCATCCTGCGCATGGACAAGCATGGGCATGGCCGGCAGCGCCAGTGCGGTGCAAATCGCGGCAACCAACAGCTTTCTCTTCATGATGTGGAGCCCCTTGGTGGTGACGCTGACAGGCCATCCGCTGGACGGCGTAATGCGATGCCTCACGGTCTGCTGCGGGCCGCTGCGCGGCAGCACCATCGCGCGCCGCTGCCCGATCAGCGCACGCGATCCGATCGCGCTTTTCCGGAGACGCTGGCGACCGCAGGATTGCTTGACACTGAACGTAACGATTGCTTAACCGGCCGGTCAAGGCGCGGTCATGCGATGTATCCGTTCCGTAAGAAACGTGATGAAGTTCGCGGAATTGGCTAGGAATTTTTCCTAACCGCAACGCATCCCGCCGTAACGGCCCGGATCGATCCGGTGCGCCCGGCAACCCCGGCCTGCGGGGCTCCGCGATGCGACGTGGCAACCCGGATGCCGGCGTGCCTGGCCGCTGCCCAAGAAAAAGGGCCGTCCTTGCGGACGGCCCCTGGTTGCATCGTTTGCGCCTGGCGTGACGCTATGACTTGCCGCCGCCGAAGTGCACGTTGAGCTCGACCCAGAACGCGCGCCCGTAGGCGTTGTAGTTGAATACGTTGTAGTAAGGCCAGCCGACCCAGGTCTTGTCGCGCGGCGGCATCGTGTTGCGAATGTTGTTGACCAGCAGGCTGACCTTGGCATCCGGGGTCAGGCGGTATTCGATGCTGCCGTTGTAGACCATCCAGGGCGCCACCGTGCCCGCTCCGCGGGCGGCGTAGCCGGTCGTGTTGACCTGCGCGGTGTAGTTGGGCGTGGCCCCGTAACGGATGCCGTACAGCGTCGTGGTCCAGTTGCCGACCGCCCAGGTGATGTTGCCGCTGAGAATCGACTTGAATTCCGACGAGTAGTACGGATTGCGCAACAGGTCGATGTCGGGATCACCCGGATACTGCTGGTAGGTGTGCTTCAGGGTGACGTTGTACTGGGCCCCGAAGCCGAAGTCGCCCCAGCGACCCGCGTCGTAGCGGTAGTTGCCGGACGCCACGATGCCGGCGACCATCTCCCTGGAGATGTTGATCGGCTTGACCGTGATCCCCAGCAGGTTGTACGGCAGCGGCCCGGTGCCGGGCGCGCGCTGGACCTGCGAGATCGCGGCCTGGCAGGTCGGCGAGTTGATGTCGAGCTGTCCGAGCAGGCAGGCCGCATCATCCTTCATCAACTGATCCACGCTCTGGTAGCTGACCTCGTTGTCGATGTTGATGTGGTAGTAGTCGGCCTTGAAGTCCAGGGACGCGGTCGGCGACCAAACCACGCCGAAACCATACGACTTGGCGGTGATCGACTTCAGGTTGGCATTGCCGAGCTGGGTGCCCTTGTACTGCACGCTGTTGTAGGTGCAGTTCTCGATCGTGACGTTCGGCTCCAGCACCGCGCAGCGGTAGTAGTCGGTGGCCGAGCTGTAGAAGCCGCTGGGGCCGATGAAGGCGTATCCCAGATCCGGCGCGCGGAAGGCGGTGGCGTAGTTGCCGCGAAACAGCAGGGTGCTGATCGGCCGGAACTCCAGCCCCAGCTTGTAGGTGGCCTTGCTGTCGGAGCCGCCGCCGAGGTTCTTGTAATGGTCATAACGGCCGGACAGATCCGCGGTGAGCATGCTGAAGATCGGCACCTTGAACTCCAGTGCGCCGGCGTAGTTGTCGCGCTTGCCGGCCCCTGAGGAACCGGTGATCCCCCAGAAATCGCCCGCCACCAACCGCGGATCCGCCGGCAGGCTCCAGTACGAGTTGCCCGCCTGCAGCACGCCGGCAACCCCCACCGGACCGGCCGGCAGGTCGAACAGGCTGGTGTTGGTGAGCACCAGGTTGGCGTTCTGGGTGTAGGTCTCGGACTTGCTGCTGATCACGCCGGTGAAGCTCTGGTACTGGGCCGGGGTGATGCCCTGATAGAACTTGCTGTAGTCGGGGGCGTAAATCGGGTAACCGTAGTAGGTGCCGAGCTTCGGTCCGAGGAACTGGCTTTCGAAGAAGGCGTCGACCTTGGCTCCGAGGGTGCGCCGCTGCTCGCTGGAGAGATTGTACTGGGAACGCGCGTAGTAGGCGTCGTAGGCCCAGTCCGACTGACCCAGATTGCCGCGCACGCCGCCCGTGAACGAATACGCGCGCGACCAGAGCCGCTCGGCGCTGGCATCCAGCCCGCCCATCTCCTCGGGCGCGAAGGTCTGCTGGACCAGATCGAAGGTTCCGGTGTTGGCGTTGACGAAGTAGTTGCCGGTGTTGGCGCCCCACCAGGTGTAGTTCGGCCCGGCATAGCTCTTGTTCTTGGCGAAGGTGTAGAGCAGCGTGCCGTAGAGCTCGGCGGAAT
>JAJXYE010000027.1 GCA_021780735.1 Pseudomonadota bacterium
CACCATGGATCTGCCGCTGGTCTGGATCGGTCGGCAGGAGCTCGGCCACTCCCTGCTTGACATCACGGCGGCCGGCCAGGCGTCTGACTTTGCCTTGTCGCTGCGGATCAGCGACGACCCGCGCGATCCAGGTGGGCGCGGGCCCGCAGGCATCGTGTTGCGTGAAGGGCGGGCCAGGCTTACCCCCGTCGACGCGCCGGAGTATGCGCCATGGTACGAAGCGGCTCGACAGTTCGGGCTCGGTTCGATCATCGTGGCGGCATCCGGTACCAAGGACGGGGGCCAACTCGTGCTGGCGGTCTATTCGCGTGACGGCGGGCCGGTGCTGACCGAGGAACTGCTCGACTGGGCGCAACGGCTTGCCGACGAGCTGGCCCGATTCTGGGATGACCAGACACTGTTTGAGCGCAACCTGCGCCTGAGCCGCTACCGTGATGCGCACCGCACGATTCAGCGCGCGATGCTGGATCAGCCGCATCCGGACGGGATATACGCGATCCTGGCGCAGACTCTGGCGGAGGTTGCCCAGGCGGCGGCGGTGGTCGTCTACCTGCCCGAAGGCGGGAAACTGCGCCCGTTTGCCCGGGTTGGCCGGGTTGCCGACATCATCGCCACACTGCCCGAGCCGCCGACCCACGCCGAGGCGCTTTCGGTTCCGACACCTACCCAGGCCTACATGGAGGGCGTGCCGACGGTGCGGCAGCGACCAGCCACCCACCCGGATGTATCGCCGGCATGGCGCATCGAGCCGCTTGCGCAGATGGCTGCGATCGGCTGCTGGCCGATTTTCTCGGTACTGGCTGCCGAGGCTCCGCAGGTGCGCAATCCGGACGCCGTGCTGTTGCTGGCTACCGAAGAAGTCGAGGCCTTCGACGCCGACATGCGGCAATTGCTCGATGAAATCGCCGACACGGCGGGTCTCGCGCTGCGCCAGCACAGGAACCATCAGGCGTTGTTTCAGGAGCAGGAGCGACAGACCTATCTTGCACTGCACGACGCGCTGACCGATCTGCCCAATCGCCGTGCGCTGGACTACCACCTGGAGCGGGCGCTGGCGCGGGCGGCCCGACACAAGCGCCTGGTGGCAGTGGGCATGCTCGATCTGGATGACCTCAAGCCGATCAATGACCATTTCGGCCACGCGGCAGGCGATCGCGTACTGGTTGAGGTGGCAACGCGGTTGCACGACTCGTTGCGCTCCGAGGACTCGGTGGCGCGCGTCGGCGGTGATGAATTCGTGCTGGTCTTCGAGGATCTGGCAAGCCAGGACGACCTGGCCATCCTGCTGGAGCGCTTGTGGCAATCGCTGCAGCGGCCGATCCCGATAGGCGACTCGATCATCCACATCACCGTGAGTCTGGGTATCGCGTTGTATCCGACCCACGCCCAGACCAATGGCGAGCAGTTGCTCCGTCTGGCCGATCAGGCGATGTACCTGATCAAGGCGCGCAAGCAGCATCGCACCAGCTGGTGGGCGCTGGCGCGACCGCAAGGTACAGCTGCCCAGACCTCCGACGACGAGGCTGGTGCCGCCTCGCCGCATGGAACTCAAGCTGCGGCGCTGCTGCGCCCCTGCGTGGAGGCGTGGCGGTCGCTGCTGCCCGTCGTGGTCGAGCGCTTGTGCAGCGCCATGCAGTTGCACAAGGGTATCGCGGGAATACTCGACGGTTTTCCCGCGTATGCGCTGGATGCCTTCAAGTCGCGCCTGTCGCGGCAGTTGCAGACCTTGACCTATCCCGGTCTCGAACTGGAAAGGCAGCGCGAAGGCGCCATCAGGGCGGGGATTTGCCAGGCCGCCTGTGGTTTGGAGGACGTATGGCTGCTGGAGGCCGTCGAGCAGTTTCGCGAAATTCTGGTCAGTGTGCTGGGGTACGGCACCCGCTCCAATCGCGACGCGCTGGAGATCGTGCTGCAGCGGGTCGGCATGGAGCGGCAATGGCAACTGGAGGCAGCGCGCGACCTGCGGCTTCGCCGTGGCGCGATCCTGGCCAGGGTCAACGCCATGGCCTGGTCGGCGGACAATTACCTGCAACTGCTCGAGGAGACCGTGAAGGCGCTGGCCTTGCATGAAGAAATCGTCGCCTGTGCAGCGGGGCGTCCGGACGCATCGGGCGAGATGATTCACGAGCTCGTGGCCGGTGAGGTTGTTGTCGAGCATCTGCGCATCACCAATGCCGGTGTGGTGCCGCCGATCCGCATCGATCAGGAAAACCCGGAACACGACGAGCCCATTCGGCGTGCCTGGAACACCACGGAAATCCAGCGCTGTATGCACTATGGCAGCGATCCGGCCATGCAGCTTTGGCGCGATACGGCGATGCGTCATGGCATCGTTTCGCATGTCTCCATTCCGTTGTGTCTGCCGCCGTGCAAGGCGGTGGCGATACTGACCCTGTACAGCCCCTATGCGGGTGGATTCCAGGGCGAAAGCCAGCAGACCTTCGTCGAACAGATAAAGGCGGTGCTGGAGCTTGCCTTGCTGCACATGGTTCCACGGCGTCAGCTCGCCGCGCTGTTGCCGGCCTACGTACGTGAACGCCTGCGCGCCATCATCGCCAGCGGTGCGCTGCGAATGCATTATCAGCCCATGATCAGGCTTGCCGATCGCCAGGTCGCCGGGTTCGAGGCACTGGCGCGATTGCGGGACGATGTCGGAAGTCTGTTGCTGCCGGCCAGTTTCCTGCCCGCACTGGGCGCGCCGGGCCTGATGCGACTGTTCCGCGACGGCATCATCCAGGCCGTGGCGTGCAGGCAATCGTTGGCGCGAACCGGGCTGAACCTGGGCATGTCGGTCAATGTGCCGGTGGCGGCCTTGCATGATGCCCGCTATGCCAGGATGGCGGAGACCGTGCTGCAGGCGAGCGGCTGTCCGATGGGCGCATTGCGTTTCGAGGCACTGGACACGACCGGCGGAACCGGCGCCTGGGCGCTGATGGCACAAACCGGCGTGCAGTCGATCAAGTCGATGGATCTGCGTCCGCTCGAGGATGACGTGGCGGTCAGCCGCAGCCTGCTCGCGCGCCTCAGCCAGTCGCCGTTCGATCGCATCAAGATCGATCAGACGATCATCTCCCAGGTCAGGCAGGATCCGCTGGGAACGCTGCGTCTGTTGCGGATGCTGATTCGGGTCGGACATGATCTGGGACAGGAAGTGGTGGTCGAGGGACTGGAGTCGGCGGGCATGATCGAGGCCGTTTCAATCCTCGGTGCGGATTTCGGCCAGGGCTTTGCGCTTGCCCAGCCGATGCCGGCGGAGGCGCTGATGGACTGGCTTGCCGGCTTCGAGGCCGGCGGGCGTCCGTTGTCGCCGAGTACCGCCCTGGGTGCCCTGGCGGCAGTCCTGCGTTGGGATGAACGGTTCATTGGGCTGTTCGATGAGCCTGTCTCGCTGGCCATGCATGGGCGGAAAGGCGCGCTTGCCGCCGAATACCTGCGCCACGGTGCAGGCGTATCCGCTGCCCTGCGCGATGCTCATGACGCGATGGGCAAGGCAGCGGGTGCCGGGCCGTTCGATCCGGATTACGGTCGCAAGCGTGATTCGCTGTTTTCCCTGCTGGTCGAGCTCGCGCTCGCCGAGGAGCATCGTTCTGAACGGAACCATCCGGATCCGGGTGGAATCCGGATGGTTTGAACCAGCCGTGATTCGTGCAACCGCTGCTCATGCCTGGCAAGAATGCATGTTCCGGTTGGCTCATGGCGAAGTCGGGAATGTGTGGGGTTGCACCGGCCGCAGGAACAATGGGTCGGATCAAATTCCGGTACGCTGCGTGTTGTTGTGCGGCGGATCGGAGAGGATGATTTGCCGCAGGTGGCTGTCGAACCGGATCGATCGCAGCCACCGTTCTCGCATGACGCGAACGGGTCGATGGATGGGCTGCCGGAAGAGTCCACCGATTGGCGTGGATCGACTGGGGGGTGGTGATGTCGAGTCGACTACAGGTGCCGGGCGAACTGCGCGAGCGTTTCTATCAGAGCGTGGCGGAGACATTGGCTTTGCTGCATGCAGGTCCAGGTCATGATCGACGACAGGCCTTGCTTGAAGTAAGTCGGATACTCGCCCGCACGATGGATCTCCCGCTGGTATGGATCGGCTGGCGCGAACCGCGTCAGGACGCGGTTGCCGTGCTGGCGGCAGCCGGTTCCGCTGCGGCCTACGCCTCGACCTTGCGCGTCAGCGCCAACGCGGGTGAACCCGAGGGGGGTGGGCCGGTAGGCCTGGTGCTGCGCGATGGACGCGCCCGCGTGACGTTGGTGGATGCCGCCGAGTTTGCACCATGGAAGGACGCTGCGCGCCACTATGGTTTCGGTGCCTGCATCGTTGCTGCATCGCAGACGCGTGACCGTGGCCAGCTGGCGCTGGCGACCTATTCGCGCGACGATGGCCCGGCGCTGGGCGAGGAGTTGCTTGATTGGGCGCAAAGACTGGCTGATGAGCTCAGCCGGTTCTGGGATCATCAGGTGCTGCTGGAACGCAGCATGCGGATGAGTCGTTTTCGCGATGCGCAGCGCAAGATTCAGCGCGCCTTGCTCGACCAGCCCGATCCCGATGCGGTCTGCCGCACGCTGGCTGATGCCCTGGCCGACATCGCCGGTGCCGCGGCCGTGGACGTACTTGTTGCCGAAGGTACTGACGGCGTGTTGCGCCGGGTAGCCCTGGTCGGTCCGATCGCGGAGGTCATCCACAGTCTGCCATTGCCCGCAAGGCACCAGGACGGTCCGGAGATGCAGGCGCCGACGCTCGCTTTCATGCAAGGCACACCCGTGATTCGTCGGCATCCGGCGAGTCAGCCGGGAGTGGCCGGGGCTTGGCGCAATGAGTTGCTGGAACATGCCGGTGCCGTGGGCTGCTGGCCGCTTTTCGCGGAGTCGGCCGGCGAGTCCGATACGCCGCGCACGCCGGTCGGTGTTTTCACGGTGGTGACTGCCGAAGCGGACGCGTTCGACGACGAGATGTGCCGCTTGCTGGACGAAATCGCCGATGCTGCGGGACTGGCGCTGAAGCAGCACGCGCAGCGTCGCGCCCTGTTGCAGGAGCAGGAGCGGCAGACCTATCTCGCGCTGCACGATGATTTGACCGATCTGCCGAATCGGCGGGCACTGGATCGGTACCTCGAGACGGTGCTGGCCCGCGCCGAGCGGCGTGGACGGCGGGTAGCGGTTGGTCTGCTCGACCTGGATGACCTCAAGCCGGTCAACGATCATCATGGCCACGCCGTGGGTGACCGCATCCTGGCCGAAGTGGCGGATCGGCTGCGTCTGGCGCTGCGTGCGGAAGACTATGTGGCACGCCTCGGCGGCGACGAGTTCGTGTTGGTATTCGAGGATCTCGAGAACGAGGTGGATCTTGAGCGACTGCTGGATCGGGTCGCCGAATCGTTGTTGCGGCCGGTACAAATCGACCAGCTGACATTACCGCTCGGCGCCAGCCTGGGAATCGCGTTGTATTCGGCCGAAGCCCAGGCAAGTGGTGAGCAACTGCTGCGCCGTGCCGACCAGGCGATGTATCAGGTCAAGGCGCGCAAGCGGCATCGTGCGCGCTGGTGGGCGCTGGCGCGAGCCGACGGGACGGTCGAGCCGTCGAGCGAACTCGATGCAGAAGTGCCCCTCTACGGCAGTCACGCCGAGCACCTGCTGGCGGGTTGCAATGACGCCTGGGAGCTGCAACTGCCGGATGTCGTCGACCGTTATTACGATGGCCTGCTCTTGCACGAGGGCATCGCCTGGTTGCTTGGCGTACTGCCGGTTGCCGAGTTGACCGTGCTGAAGACCCACATGGCGCATCATCTGCAGATCCTGATCCGGCCGGATCTCGACATCGGCACGCATCGCGCGCGAGCGACGCGAACCGGCCTGTTCCATGCGGCCTGCGGGCTGGAGGAGGTATGGTTGCTGGAGGCGATCGAGCTGCTGAGCGAGCTGCTGGCCTCCCGCCTGAGTGCGGTTACCCATGATGACCGCAAGGCGTTGATGCTGGTGCTGCAACGGCTCGGCATGGAGCGCCAGTGGCAACTGGAAAGCATGCGCGAATTGCAACGCAGGCGGGTCGCGTTGCTGGCCCGGCTCAATGCGCTGGCCTGGTCCGCCGAGAGCTACCTTGAGCTCATCCAGGGAGTGGTCGACATCATGGTCTCGCACGAAGAGATCAGCGCCTGCGCCGTGGGGCGTCCGGATGCGACGGGTGAGTTGACCTACGAGGCGGTCGCCGGCGAGGCGTTTGCGGCCTATCTGCGTGCACTGGCCAAGGGCATGGCTTTGCCGATCCGGGTCGATGCGGGCCGGCCGGAAGGCGAGGGCCCCAGTGGTCGCGCCTGGCGCGATGCGACGATCCATCGCTGCGAGCACTATGGCAGCGACCCGAGCATGGCGGGTTGGCGACAGATGGCTTTGCGCCTCGGGGTGGTTTCCAACATCGCCATTCCGCTGTGCCCGTCGCGACTGCAGCCGGTCGCCGTACTCACCTTGTACAGCCCGTACGCCGGTGGCTTGCACAGCGAGGATCAGCGGGCCTTCGTCGAGCAGATCAAGACCGTGCTTGACCTTGCGCTGGCGCGACTGGCTCCGCCGCGACACGGCGCGGAACTGCTTCCTTTCTTTGTGCGCGAGCGTTGGCGCGCGATGATTGCCGGAGATGCGCTGGAGATGCACTACCAGCCACTGGTTCGGCTTGCCGATGGCAAGGTGGCCGAGTTCGAGGCACTGGCGCGATTGCGCGAGGAGGACGGCACCTTGCTCGCCCCGGCGCGCTTCCTGCCGGCACTGGGGGTCGATGAACTGGTCGTGCTGTTTCGCCAGGGGCTGTCCCAGGCGACGGCGTGTCGTGGATGGTTGCATCAGGTGGGTTATACGCTGGACATGTCGGTGAATGCCCCGGCGGCGGCACTGGAAGATCCCCGCTATGCCGAGACGGCGGCGGCGGTGATTGCGGCAAGTGCGTGTCCGGCCAGGGCCCTGCTGTTCGAAATACTGGAATCACCGATGGGTACCGAACATGCAGGCTTGCTGGCCGAGTCCGGCATGCAGCTGCTGAAGTCTCTGGGCGTGCGGCTGGTCGAGGATGATCTGGGGGCTGGCTACAGTTCGCTCATCCGTCTGCGTCAGTGGCCGTTCGACCGGGTCAAGATCGATCATGCGATCGTCGCGCAGGTCAGGCACGAGCCGCTCAGTACCCTGCGCTTCATCCGTCAGCTGATACGGATCGGGCATGATCTCGGGCTGGAGGTTGTCGTCGAAGGGCTTGAGTCGCCTGCTCTGATCGAGGCCGCTTCCATCCTTGCGGCGGATTTCGGGCAAGGCTATGCGCTGGCGCGACCGATGCCGCCACAGGCGCTGCCAGCCTGGCTCGCCAGCTTCCAGCCGCGCTGGGACAGCGCCCGTCCGCAAACCTCCCTGGGCGCCCTGGCTGGCGAGCTGCGTTGGGAGGAAGAGTTCGTGGTGTTGCCGGCGGAGCCGATTTTCTGGGCCAGGCATGCGCAGATCAACTGCGTGCCGGGCGAGTACCTGCAGAGCAGCGATGGCGCCAGCGATGCCTTGCGCAGCAGCCACGAATCGATGCATGCAGCGGCGGTGCAGGGCCCTTCCAATCCGGCCTACCGACGCGAGCGCGAGCAGTTCCTGGCACTGCTGATCGAGCATGTGCTGGCCGATGAACAGTGCCGGGAACACTGAAGTATTCCGGATCGACCAAAAGCAAGGGGCCCGGCAATGCCGGGCCCCTTGTCTTCATGCAGTGGTGGGCGATGCAAGGATCGAACTTGCGACACCTGCCGTGTGAAGGCAGAAAATAGGGTATCTACGACTCTCCTTGAACTACTGAAGTGCCTATTTTAAAGCGCTTTTAGTTCGGTAGCGTTCAAGGATGTTCCGTGATATGTTTCCGTACCACGTCCGTATACGGAAAAATCATGGCCCGCTACACGATCGACAAGGCCCGTACACGCAACCGCCTGGAGCCGCGCCGCGAGCCCTACTGGGGCGCCCCCTTGGCCCGCGGCCTCTTCCTTGGCTATCGAGCGCTGGAGGACGGTGGCGGTACGTGGATTGCGCGACAGCGTGACGAAGACGGCCGCCAGCGGTATCGCTCGCTCGGGCATGCCGACTCGACGCCATATGAGAAGGCGGTCGACGCGGCGCGCGGATGGGCGAAATCGCTTGATGCCGGGATCGACACCAGCGACGTGCAGACGGTGGGCGACGCGTGCCGCGCGTATGTTGCCGACCGGCGCCGCGAAGTGGGCGATGCGAATGCCGACGCCCTCCATGTAGACTGCCGGAGTGTAAGTGCGGTCGATGCGGGAGAAGTCGTAGACGCGGCAGTTCTCCACGAAATGTCCACTCGGCGTCAGCGTCTTACGGTCACCGCCCTTCACCCAGATGCCGCCGCGGCCGAGGGTGTGGAGGT
>JAJXYE010000103.1 GCA_021780735.1 Pseudomonadota bacterium
TGCCACGGTGACCCATGCCGAGCTTCACTACGAAGGCTCGATCGCGATCGATGGCTTGCTGCTGGATGCGTCGGGCATTCGCGAGTACGAGCAGATCCACGCCTGGAACATCAACAACGGCAAGCGTTTCGTCACCTATGCGCTGCGCGCCGAGGAAGGCTCGGGCATCATTTCGGTGAACGGCAGCGCGGCGCATCGGGCGCAGCCGGGCGACCTGGTGATCATCGCCGCCTTCGCCCAGCTGAACGAGGCCGAGCTGGAGAAATTCCAGCCGACCTGCGTGTATATCGCCGCCGGTGAAGGCAATCGCATCAGCCACACCAACCGCTCGATCCCCAAGCAGATGGCGGCCGCCTGAAGCGGGCCGGTCGCAGCTCAGCCTAGCTGTCGTGCGATCGCCCAGGCCACATGTTCGCGCACGATCGCTGAAGGGTGGTCGGCGCGGGCGTTGAGCGCCTCGCGTATCGCCGCCGAGCGCGGCGCATTGCCCAGCGCCACCGCGATATTGCGCAACCAGCCCTCGTAGCCGGTGCGGCGAATCGCCATGCCCTCGGTGCGCTGCAGGAACTCCTGCTCGCTCCAGCCGAACAGGTCGACCAGCCTGGCGCCGTCCAGGCGGTGGCGCGGCGAGAAATCGGGTTCGCTGGTGGCCTGCGCGAACTTGTTCCACGGGCATACCAGCTGGCAGTCGTCGCAGCCGAAGATGCGGTTGCCGATCGGCGCGCGCAGATCCTCGGGAATGCTGCCCCTGAGCTCGATCGTCAGATAGGAGATGCAGCGCTTGGCGTCGAGCCGATACGGGCCGAGGATCGCCCGGGTCGGACAGATCTCGATGCAGCGGCTGCAAGTGCCGCAATGCTCGCTGGCCGGCTCGTCGGCGGGCAGGGGCAGGTCGGTGTACAGCTCGCCGAGAAAGAAATACGAGCCGGCGCGACGGTTGATCAGCACCGTGTGCTTGCCGATCCAGCCCAGGCCGGCATTGCGCGCCAGCGCCTTCTCCAGCACCGGCGCGGAATCCACGTAGGCGCGATAGCCGAAATCGCCGACCACGGCGTGGATGCGTTCGGCCAGCTTCTGCAGCCGCTGGCGCATCAGCTTGTGATAGTCGCGTCCGAGGGCGTAGCGCGACACATAGCCGGCTTCGGCATCGGCCAGCACGTCCCATGCATTGGCCGTGCCCGGTGGGATGTAATCCATGCGTACCGAGATGATCCGCTGCGTGCCCGGCTCCAGTTCGGCCGGGCGACTGCGCCGGTTGCCGTGCCGCGCCATGTATTCCATCTCGCCGTGATGGCCCTGTTCCAGCCAGCGCTGCAGGTGCTGCTCGTCCTGGCCCAGGTCGGTGCCACTGATGCCGGCCTCGGCAAAGCCCAGCTCCAGCGCCCAGCGCTTGATATCGCTGGCGAGCCCGGCGTAGTCGATGGTGCTGCTGCGTGGGTGGCTGGACATGCGCCTATTGTAGGCGTGGCGCATGCCTATAATCCCCGCCATGCCTGCCCACCCGACCAGCCGCGACCTCCATACCGTTGAACAAGTGCGTGCCATTGATCGTGCCGCGCTGCAGGCACTGGGCATCTCTGCCGAGGAATTGATGCGCCGCGCAGCCAGCGCAGGGCTGAGCAGTCTGCGGCGGCACTGGCCGCAGTTGCAGCGGATCTGTGTGCATTGCGGGCCGGGCAACAACGGCGGCGACGGTTTCCTGCTTGCCGTGCTTGCCCGCGAGGCGGGTCTGCGGGTCGAAGTGGTGGCGCTCGGCGCCCGCTCGCACGGCGATGCCGCTCGTGCCCGCGAGGCCTGGCTGGAGGGTGGTGGTCAGATCATGCCGTGGGATGCGCATGCCGACTTGCCCGAGGCGCAACTGCATGTGGACGCGCTCTACGGCATCGGTCTCAACCGCGCTCCCGAGGGCGCGGCGGCACGGCTGATCGAGCAGATCAATCACAGCGGTGCACCGGTGCTGGCGCTGGATGTGCCAAGCGGCCTGAATGGCGACAGCGGCGATTGTCCGGGCGTGGCGATCCGCGCCGATGTCACGGTCAGTTTCATTGCGCAAAAGCGCGGGCTGCATACCGGCCGCGCCGCCAATCACGTCGGTGTGCTGGAACTGGCTGGCCTGGGCGTGCCCGACAGTGTGCATGCGCAGACCCGCGCCGATGCTCGGCTGCTCGCGGCTGCCGCCTTGCCGCCGCGGGCACGCGCTGCGCACAAGGGTGAACTCGGCCATGTTCTGGTCATCGGTGGCGACCACGGCATGGCCGGGGCCGCGCGGCTGGCTGGTGAAGCCGCATTGCGTGCGGGTGCCGGCCTGGTCAGCGTGGCCACTCGCGCCGAGCACGTGACGACACTGAATGCCACGCGGCCGGAGCTCATGGTGCGTGCCGTCGACGGAGTCCAGGCCCTGGCATCCCTGCTCGAGCGTGTCAGCGTATTGGCGCTTGGACCCGGCCTGGGTCAGGCCAGCTGGGGCCATGCGCTGTGGCTGACCGCCCTGGACGCAGACAAACCCCTGGTACTGGATGCCGATGGACTGAACCTGCTGGCGCGCGAACCGCGCCGGTTCAGCGCACCGACCGTCTTGACGCCGCATCCGGGGGAGGCTGCACGCCTGCTCGGCCTATCCACCACCGAGGTGGGGCGCGATCGCTTTGCCGCCGTGCGGGAGATATCGCGGCGTCATGCGGCTGTGGTGGTGCTCAAGGGCGCGGGCAGCCTGATCGCCCAGCCGGACGGCCGCCTGGAAGTCTGCCCATGGGGCAATCCCGGCATGGCCAGCGGTGGCATGGGCGACCTGCTCAGCGGCATCATCGCGGCCCTGCTGGCGCAGGGGTGCAGCGCATGGCAGGCGGCGCGCATGGGTGTCGGTCTGCATGCGCGCGCCGGCGATCTCGCCGCGCAGCAGGGCGAGCGTGGGTTGCTCGCCAGCGACCTGCTCGCGCCGCTGCGTGCGCTCGGTAACGAGCTGTCCGGCGACGAACGGGGATCGACGAATGATTGAGCGAGTGGCGCCCGGCCAGGGCCCGACTGGGCGGAAGTGGCCGTTGCCCGACGAAGCGGCGACCGCGGGCCTGGCCGTGCAGTTGGCGCAGGCGCTGGATGGCGGCCTGGTGATCTACCTGCATGGGCCGCTCGGTGCGGGCAAGACCAGCTTTGCCCGCGCCTTGCTGACCCGTCTGGGCGTGGGTGAGCGGGTCAAGAGCCCGACCTACAGTCTGGTCGAGGGCTATGACGCCGAGGGGCAACCCGCCTGGCACCTGGATCTGTACCGGATTGCTGATCCCGCCGAGCTGGAGTGGCTGGGTCTGGACGCACTCGCCGATCCTGCAGCGCTGGTGTTGGTGGAGTGGCCGGAGCGCGGTGCTGGCGCCTTGCCTGCGGCGGACGTCGCATTGCACCTGGATTACGCAGGGCAGGGCCGGCATGCCTCGCTGCAGGCGCTCTCTGCGCGTGGCCAGCGGCTGCTGGCACGACTCGTCTGAGTGCTATCAAGTAATTGTTTTACAAGGCAATTGCCGTTTGTGTAGGGCTGTGCCTGATGCCCCGGCCATGCAGCGTCTGCGGCCAACAACTTGATATGACCTGATGAATGAGCTGCAGGTTATGGATATTCAAGGAAAAATCTTCTTGCATTCGGCGAAAGGCTGCGTTTCAATGCGGCCCATGAGGGGCTACCTGAACAAGTGGGCCGGATCTGCTGCCGCCGTGGTGCTGGCGCTGGCTCCCCTGTGCTCCTCACAGGCCGCGGAAGTGAAGGACGCCAGGGTCTGGGCCGGGCCGCAATACACCCGGATCGTGCTCGATGCCTCCGGCCCGCTGCGCTACACCATCAAGCACAATGACGATCAGGTCGTGGTCGATCTCGCTGGTGCGCAAGCCGCGTCCGGGTTTGCCGATCCGGCTGCCGAGGGCCTGTATCGGGGCATGAGCCATGCCCATCTGGGCGATCGCCTGCAACTGGTGGCCAAGGTCGGCGCCGGCAGTCGGCTCAAGAGCTTCGTGCTCAAGCCGGCAGACGGCAGCGACTACCGACTGGTGCTGGATCTCTATCCCGGCAGCGACCACGCGGCTGCGGCCGCACCGTCGGTCGCCAGCCGCGGCATGGCGCAGTTCTCCAACCCGACCCACAGCGGTCGCGTGGCGGCCGAGCAGGCTGCAGCCCTGCTCCATGGGCAGCGCGCCGTGGTGGTGGCGATCGATCCGGGTCATGGTGGCAAGGATCAGGGTGCACACGGCCCGGACGGCACGCTGGAGAAAAATGTCACGCTGGCGGTGGCGCGCGATCTGGCCGCCGATATCAATCGCCAGCCGGGCATGAAGGCGGTGCTGACTCGCAATGGCGACTACTTCATTCCGCTCAAGGAGCGCTACGAGATCGCCCGCGCGAACAATGCCGACCTGTTCGTCTCGATCCACGCCGATTCGTTCACGAGCGATGACGCCAGGGGCTCGTCGGTCTGGGTGCTTTCGCCGCGCGGCAAGACCAACATGGCTGCGCGCTGGCTCGCCGACGGGCAGAACCGCGCCGACCTGATCGGCGGAGTGGCGCTGGACGACAAGGACGACGGCCTGGCCAAGGTGCTGCTGGATCTGCAGCAGGGCTGGGCCATGCAGGCCAGCACCGAGGTGGCTGGCAATGTGCTGAGGGCGCTGGCCAAGCTCGGCCCGACCCATCGCGGCTACGTCGAACGTGCCAATTTCGTGGTGCTGCGGTCGCCGGATGTGCCGTCGATCCTGGTCGAGACGGCATTCATCAGCAATCCCGTCGAAGAGCGCAAGCTGCGTGACCCGGCGCATCAGAAGCAATTGGCCGAAGCGGTCATGGGTGGCGTGAAGAGCTATTTCGAGTCGACGCCGCCGCCGGGAACCTGGTTTGCCGCCCAAGAGGCCAGGCGCAACGGCGTTCGCCTGGCCTCCCGCACGCCGGTGGCCAACCGATCCGTGGCGGCAGCAGATCGGCACAAGGTGGGGCGAGGGGAAAGTCTGGGCAGCATCGCACGCCGCTATGGCGTCAGCGTGGGCGCCTTGAAGAATGCCAACCAGCTCAGCAGCAATACGGTTCGCGCCGGAGCGGTGCTGACCATTCCGGCCAGCTGACCTTCCGGCGGATCGGCGTGCCGGCGGCAGAGTGGCTGCTGTTCGCTGCTAAAGTTGGCGGATGACTTTCATCCGCTTGCTGCCTCCCGACCTCATCAACCAGATCGCTGCCGGCGAGGTGATCGAGCGGGCTTCCTCGGTGGTCAAGGAACTGGTCGAGAACAGTCTCGATGCCGGCGCCACGCGAATTGAAGTCGACATCGAGGCCGGCGGTGCGCGGCTGATTCGCGTGCGGGACGACGGCAGCGGGATCCCTGCCGACGAACTGCCGCTGGCGGTGGCTTCGCATGCCACCAGCAAGATCGGCAGCTTCGACGACCTGGAACATGTCGCCAGCATGGGCTTCCGTGGCGAGGCACTGGCATCGGTTTCGTCGGTGTCGCGCTTCGCCCTGACTTCGCGCGCGCGCGAGCACGAGGCGGCGTTTCGCATCGAGGTCGACGGTGGCAAGCTGCAGGCGACGCGACCGGCGCAACACCCGCGCGGTACCAGCGTCGAGATACGCGACCTGTTCTACAACGTGCCGGCACGGCGAAAATTCATGCGTGCCGAACGCACCGAATTTGCCCACATCGATGACTTGCTGAAGTCGCTGGCCTTGGCACGCGGCGCGGTCGAGTTCCGGCTCAGCCACAATGGCAAGCCGGTACGGATCTGGAAGGCGGCGCGGGACGAGCACACGGCCTTGCAACGGGTCGCCGACGTGCTGGGGCCGGATTTCCCCGGGCAGAGCCTGCGCGTGGATCACGCCATGGCCGGCCTGCATCTGTCCGGCTGGGTCGGTTTGCCGACGGCGGCGCGTTCGCAGCCGGACGCGCAATACTTCTACGTCAACGGTCGGCTGGTGCGTGATCGCATCGTCGCTCATGCCGTGCGCCAGGCATATGCCGATGTGCTGTTTCATGGCCGGCACGCGGCCTTCGTGCTGTATCTGGAGCTCGACCCGGCAGGCGTGGACGTGAATGTGCATCCTGCCAAGCACGAGGTGCGCTTTCGCGAGCAGCGGCTGGTGCACGATTTCCTGTTTCGCACCTTGCACGAAGCGTTGGCGCAGACGCGCGCCGGCATGACCGGTTTGCCGATGGGCGAACCGATGACGGCGAGCGCCGATGCGCCTCGCGCCGCCGCGAACGCGGCTCAGGCGTGGCCCAGCCAGTTCAATCAGAGTCGGCTGAGCCTGGGCGTGCGCGATGCGCCGCTGGCGGACTATGCCGCGCTGCTCGGTGAATCATCGTCAGCGCAGGCCGTTGCGATGCCCGCGGCGGAAGAGGGCGAGGTGCCGCCGCTGGGATTCGCCATCGCGCAATTGAAGAGCATCTTCGTCCTGGCCGAGAATGCGCATGGGCTGGTTCTGGTCGACATGCATGCGGCGCACGAGCGCATCACCTACGAACGGCTCAAGAGCGGGCGTGCCACCAGCAACCTGCGTTCGCAGGTGTTGCTGGTTCCGCTGAGTCTGGCGGTCAGCGCCAGGGAGGCCGCTGCCGCCGAGGAGCATGCCGAGGCTCTGGCCGCCTGGGGGCTCGAGTTGTCGCGTAGCGGGCCGGGTTCGATTGTGGTGCGGCGTATTCCCGCCCTGCTCGAAGGCGCCGATGTTGCCCAGCTCAGCCGCGACGTGCTGTCCGAGCTGGCCCAGCATGGCAGCTCACGTCGACTGCAGGAGCTGGAGAACGAACTGCTCTCGACCATGGCCTGCCACGGTTCGGTGCGTGCGGGCAGGCGCCTGACGATGCCGGAAATGAATGCGTTGCTGCGCGAGATGGAAGCGACCGAGCGCTCCGGGCAATGCAATCATGGACGGCCAACCTGGGTGCAGCTGAGCCTGGCTGAACTCGACCGATTGTTCATGCGCGGGCGCTGACGCGCTTTCCGCTGAACCTTGCTGGAGTTGCAGATGATGCGTCCCCACCTGTTCCTTGCCACCGCCATTCTGGGAGTTGCCACCGTGCACGCCGCCACTGTCGACAGTTACAAGCACAGCATCGAGCAATGGCGTAGCGGGAGGGTCGAGCGACTGACCGCGGCGGACGGCTGGCTGAGCCTGATCGGCCTGGAATGGCTGAAACCGGGCGACAACCGCGTCGGCAGCGCCGCCGACAACGACATTGTGCTCAAGGCCGGACCGGCGCACCTGGGTACGGTGACGCTGGCGCAGGATGGCTCGTTGCGCATGCAGCTGGCCAGCGGCAGCAGCGCCACGATCGATGGCAAGGCCGTGACCGGGGCGGCGCTGATCGACGATGCGCACGTCAGCGCAGACGGCTCACCGACGCTGGTGAGTTTCGGCGCCGCGAACTTCTACGTGATTGATCGTGACGGCCGCAAGGCGCTGCGGGTGAAGGACGGCGACGCAGCCACACGCAGGAACTTCGTCGGCATCAGCTATTTCCCGATCGATCCGTCCTGGCGCATCGTCGCCAACTGGGTACCGTTCGAGCCGCCGCACAAACTGGAGATCGGCTCGGTGATCGGCACCATCGACAAGGTCGACGTGCCGGGCAAGGCAGTGTTCCGGCACGACGGCCACATCTATGAACTGCTGCCGTACCAGGAGGAGCCGGGTGGCGATTTGTTCTTCGTGATTGCCGATCGCACCTCGGGCAAGGAGACCTATGGCGCCGCGCGTTTCCTTTACGCGGCGCTGCCGAAAGACGGCAAGGTGATTCTCGATTTCAACAAGGCCTACAACCCGCCCTGCGCGTTCACCCCGTTTGCCACCTGTCCGCTGGCGCCGCCGGAAAATCGGCTGGACATGCGGATCACGGCGGGCGAGAAGAAGTACGCCGGCGGGCACGATTGAGCTTGGCGAAAGTGGCGCGGGAGCGGCTCAACGACCTTTGAATTCGGCCTTGCGCTTCTCGAGAAAGGCTGTGGTGCCTTCGCGCATGTCTTGTGTGGCGAACGCCAGAGCAAAGCCCTGGGTCTCGAATTCAAGGCCCTGATCGATGGCGGTCTCGCCCCCTTGCAGCACCGCGTCGAGGATGCCGGCAGCGGCCAGCGGTGCGGCGACGGCAAGCTGGTCGGCCAGCGTGTTGACCGTGTCGTCCAGCGCGTCCGCCGCGCTCAGCCGTGTGACGAGGCCAAGCTCGAAGGCGCGTTGCGCGCTGATCACCGCGCCGGTCAGGCACAGCTCCAGCGCCGCGCCACGCCCGGCCAGTCGCAGCAGGCGCTGGGTGCCGCCGAAGCC
>JAJXYE010000206.1 GCA_021780735.1 Pseudomonadota bacterium
ACCTGGTCGACCCCGTTCGGCGCGCCCGGCCCGGCCTTGAAGATGCCGACGATCTCGAACGGCCAGGTCTTGCTGCCGTTCTTCTGTGGGAATATGGTCGATTGCAGCGGAATCCTGTCACCCACCTTCCAGTGGTAACGCTGCGCCAGCGCCTCGCCCACCACCGCGCCGTCGCGCGTTGCATCGAACGCCTTGCGCTGATCCGCCGGCAGGCGGATTTCCGGAAACAGATCCAGGTACTGCGCCGAGATGGCAAAGCTCAGCACGAAATTTCGCGGATCCTGGTAGATCCCGCCAAACCAGTTGGAATGCCCTACCGCCTGCACGCCGGGAATGTTGGCAATGCGCGCCTGCAAGCTCTGCGGCAAGCCCTGGATGATCGAGTAGCGGGAGCTGACCACCAGCCGATCGACACCGGTGAGGCTCTGGCCGCCCGAGTCGAACGCCGCCCGCACCGCGTTGAGCAGGCCGAACAGCAGAAACGCGGCGATGATCGAGACCAGGGTGAGAAACGTGCGGGTCTTGCGCCGGAACAGCGCCGCCCAGATCAGGTGGAGGTATTTCATGATTCACGACCTCTCGGATGGGTGAGGCAGGCAACCGTCGCTGCTGCGTCGGCGCGCGGCCTGCTGCGTCGCCCTGGCGCGGCGCGCGTGATGCCCTGGGGTTTCACGCACTCGCCCCTTGCTCGACCAGCGTGCCCTTGTCCAGATGCAGCGTATGCGTGGCGTACTCGGCGGCCTTCGGATCATGGGTGACCATGACGATGGTCTTGCCGTGGTCGCGGTTGAGCTGCTGCAGCAGGCCGAGCACATCCTCGGCGGACTGACGGTCCAGATCGCCGGTGGGCTCGTCGCAAACCAGCAGGGTGGGATCCGAGACGATGGCGCGGGCAATCGCCACGCGCTGTTGCTGCCCACCGGAAAGTTCGGCCGGCTTGTGGCTGGCGCGGTCGGCCAGGCCCACCAGCTGCAACGCGATGGAGGCGTTCTTTCTGCGCTGCGCCGCCGACAGCCTGGTCAGCAGCAGCGGCAGCTCCACATTGCGCTGCGCCGACAGCATCGGCATCAGGTTGTAGAACTGGAAGATGAAGCCCACGTTCGACGCGCGCCACCGCGCCAGCGCGCCACCGCCCATCTGGTCGATGCGCTCACCGCCGACGCGGATGCTGCCGGCGCTGGGCGAGTCGAGACCGCCAATCAGATTGAGCAGGGTCGTCTTGCCCGAACCGGAGGGCCCCATCAGCGCCAGGAAATCGCCTTCGGCAATATCCAGGTTGACGTCATGCAGCACCTCGACCTTCTGCTTGCCGCGCTCGTAGGTCTTGGCCAGATTCTGGATTTCGATCAGCGTGCCCATCATGGTTCTCCAACGAAGGTATGGCCTGGTTGACTCGTTTCAGCGACGAACGGCACAGCTGCCGTTCGACCTCGTGTCAGGGTTTTGCTGGCTGGATGCGGACGTCCGAACCGTCCTGCAGCCTAGCCGGCGGCGCGACCACCACGCGATCGCCCGCATTCACGCCGGCCGGCAGCAGGCGCAGCTCGCCATAGTTCTGTGCCGCCGGATTCACCGCGCGCTGGCGCACCTGGTCACGGTCGAGCACGAATACCACGCTGTGGCCCTCGCGCTGCACGATGGCCCTGGCCGGCACCAGTACGCCCTTCGCCGCCGCGCTCGCAGCGGCCGGCGAGGTCTGTTGCTCCAGGAAGGACACGCGCACGCCCATGTTCGGCACGATGCGGGCGTCCTTCCGCTCCAGCGCCACGCGCACCTTGATGGTGGCCTTGCCGCGATCGGCGGTGGGCACGATGGCGATCACGTGTGCCGGAATTTTCCAGTCGGGATAGGCATCCAGCACGGCTTCGGCCGGCATGCCCGCCTTGACCCGGCCGATGTAGGCCTCGTTGACGTCAACGTCCACTTCCAGCGAATCCATGTCGACGATGGTGCCCACGCCGGTGCGGGTGAAACCGCCGCCGGCCGAGAACGGCGAGATGATTTCGCCGACCTGAGCGTCCTTGGTGGTGATCACGCCGCTGAACGGCGCGCGCACCACGCAATAGTCGAAATTCACCTGCGCCTGCACCGCCAGGGCATCGGCCGAAGCCGCCTGTTTGCGCTGTGCCGCAAGCTGGGCGCGCGTGCTGTCGACCAGGGTGTGCGCCTGCTCGGCAGCCTGTTTCGACACCAGCCCCCGCCTGACCAGCGACTGCAGGCGCTGCTGGTCGCGCTCATTCTGCGTCAGCTGTGCCCGATACTGCGCCACCAGTGCGTGCGCGGCCCCGGCCTGCGCCCTGGCCGTATCCAGTGCCGCCTTGTATGCACTGTCGTCCAGCCGAGCCAGCACCTGCCCCTGTTTGACGTGATCGCCTTCCTCGATCAACACCTCGGTCAGGGTGCCGGTGATCTGCGCGGAAACGGTGGCCTGGCGCCGCGCCGTGACATAACCGGTCGCCTGCAGTACCGCGCCGGCCTCCGCGTCCGCGCTCAGCGACACCGCCTGCGCGACCTGCACCGTCAGCGCGCGGTGGCCGAACCAGAACCAGCCGCCGGCACCGGCCAGCAGCACGACGACCAGTGCCGCGACGATCCATGGCCAGCGACCTCGCCCGCCCGCCGGGTGATCGTCGCGCTGATGGCCCTCGATGCGCAGTTCCTTCAACAGTTCGGCGTTGTCCACTCGCAATCCCCGTCCGGCGTGGCCGGCAGCTCGATGAATGCCAATGTGGCTGATCCCGCCCCCGCGGATCAGGGTGCAGCATCAGCCATCGTCGATGACAGGTGTCATCTTGGATCCGGGCCGGGCGTGCCTTAATCATCGGTCCGGTTTTGCTACGCTTGCCAGCATGACATATATCATCGCGCCGCCTGCCCAACCCAGCCTGCCCGTCATCGGCTCCGACCAGCGCTTTCCGATCCGCCGCGTGTTCTGCATCGGCCGCAACTACGCCGAACATGCACGCGAGATGGGGGCCAGCGTGGACAAGGCCGCGCCGATGTTCTTCTGCAAACCGGCCGATGCGGTGGTCAGCGATGGCGCCGATGTGCCCTACCCGTCGGTTACCACCGATCTGCACCATGAAGTGGAGATGGTGGTGGCGTTGGCCGCCGCCGGCAGCAACATCGCGCCGGCCGATGCCGCGTCACTGATATTCGGCTACGGCGTGGGGCTGGATCTGACCCGTCGCGACCTGCAGGCACAGGCCAAGGCCAAGGGCCATCCGTGGGATGTGGCCAAGGCATTCGACCACTCCGCGCCGGTTTCCGCCTTGTGCCCGGCGACGACGGCCCACGTCGATGCAGGCACCGTGTTGCGCCTGAGCGTGAACGGCGAGCTGCGCCAGCAGACCACGCTGGGCGAGATGGTGCACGCCGTGCCACAGATCATCGCGGCCTTGTCCAGCCTGTTCGAGCTGAAGGCGGGCGACCTGATCTTCACCGGCACGCCGGCCGGGGTGGCGGCGCTGCAACGCGGCGACCGCTTCCATGCCGAGCTGGTCGGCGTGGCCGAACTCGAATCGCGCATCGTCTGAATTGCTGGCCGGGCTGGCCTGTGCGCAACGGCAACGCTGCGCTAAAGTCCATGGGCCATTTGGCGCAACCGGGGAGAATTGCATGAGCATGCTGCAGGAATTCAAGGCGTTCGCGATGCGCGGCAACGTGATGGACATGGCCGTGGGTATCGTCATCGGCGGAGCATTCGGCAAGATCGTCAGCTCACTGGTCAGCGACGTGATCATGCCGCCGATCGGCCTGATCACCGGCGGCATCGATTTCTCCGCGCTGAAATGGGTGATCAAGCCGGCTGACGCCAGCAACCCCGCGCACAAGATCGCCGAAGTCTCGATCAACTACGGCAGCTTCATCAACACCATCATCACCTTCGTCATCATCGCCTTCGCGATCTTCATGCTGATCAAGGCGATGAACCGCATGCAGAAGAAGCAGGAAGAGGCCCCCGCCGCACCGCCGGCCGACGTCGCCCTGCTTGCCGAGATCCGCGACCTGCTGAAGAACAAACCGTAAGCCGGCGCTTTTCACGGGGCGGGAAAAGCTCGCCCTGTGAAACGGTCGCGCGACCCGTCACGCCGCTTACCGTGTTTCGTAGAGTCCGGAATCGACCAGCGGTGCCGGAATGCAGAAGACCTGCGTGCGGACGGTGATGGCGATCGGCACCAGCAGCTCTTTTTCGACGCCGCCGACGCTGGCGCAGGTGGTGCCGGGCGGCAGGCGGAAGTGGATGATGCGCACCGTGTACTGCGGACAGACGTCCGAACAGGGGAATTCCGCCACCACCGGCACGCCGCGGTAGCGCCCCAGTTCCAGCCGGGTATTCATCAGGCTGGCCTTGTCCCACGGCCGGCGTGCCCAGGCCTGCAGCGCGGCGGCATCCAGCGATACCGGCGTGGTGGCGTTGACCCAGCCGCCGGCGATGGCGGCGAAGAGCATGACGATGCTGATGACAAGACGCATGTTCGCTCTCCCGCGGTTGACGCGTTCACTTTGCCCGGCCGAAAGCTTGCGTGGCATCACCTCAGGCAGACTGGTCCGAAGGCACGTCTTCGCCATCCAGCGCCTGCAGGTTTTCCTTGATCCGGTTCAGCACGCCCAGCGCCTGCGCCAGCTCCTCATATTCGATACCGCGGCTGGCGTCCTTGCGCAGGTCGCGCGCGATCAGCTCCATGTCGCCGACGATCACCCGTGCCTGCTCGGTGATGTACAGCCGCCAGGCGCGGCGGTCGCGCGGATCGGGCCGGCGCTCGACGAAGCCTGCGGCCTGCAGCCGGTCGATCACCCGACCCACGGCGATGGGCTCCATCTCGAGCAGGTCGGCCAGTTCGGTCTGGCGCAGCCCTTCGCGGTGATACAACATCTTGGTGGCGCGCCATTGCGCCCGGGTCAGGCCGAATTTCACCGCACGGCGGTCGAAGTGCTTGCGAAACAGCAAGGTCACGTCACTGAGCAGGTAGCCGAATGAAAGGTCTTCTGTTGTTGCCATGATCCGCTGTCGCCCCCATCACCACCGAATATCCGTTTGCAGCATATGCCGCCACCCGGAATGAAGCCATGCTCATGCAAGTCATCCGCGCCGACATTACCGCCCTGGCTGTGGACGCGATCGTGAACGCGGCCAACCCCAGCCTGCTCGGCGGCGGCGGCGTGGACGGCGCGATCCACCGTGCGGCCGGACCGGCCCTGCTGCAGGCCTGCCGCGATCTGCCCGAGTCCACGCCAGGTGTGCGCTGCCGTACCGGCGAGGCCTGCATCACCGCGGGCTTCGCCCTGCCAGCGCGCCATGTGATTCACACCGTGGGGCCCATCTGGCACGGCGGCGGCCATGGCGAGGCGCCGTTGCTGGCGCTCTGCTACCGCAATTCGCTTCGCTTGCTGCGCCAGCACCGGTTGCACACGATCGCCTTTCCGGCCATCAGCTGCGGCGTGTATGGCTATCCGGCGGTCAAGGCTGCCAGCGTGGCGGTCTCCACGCTGCGTGATGAACTGGCCGCGGACGATGGCATCGAGGTCACGCTGTGCTGTTTCAGCGAGGAGATGCGGGCGCTTGTCGAGCACGCGCTGGACGACGCGCCGCATTGAAGCGCTGCAAAGAGATTCGCGTCGCGCTCAGCGCAGCTTGAACGGATACAGCGGCGGCAACTCCGGGGCGGCCTCGCCTGGCCCCGTACCGCGCCAGGCGAAGCCTGCCCGGAACGCCTCGGCCAGGTTCGTGCCCGCCTCGGCCATCGGCACACCGGCGTACTGGCGCTGTTGCAGGGCGTCGATCGCTGCGCATTGCGAGCTGTCGTCCAGTGCCGCCGCAAGCTCGCCCAGATGCTGAATGCTGGACCGCTCGGCGCGCGCCCATGCCAGCAGGCTGCGTGCCTGCGCCGCCGCATCGGTGCCGCGCGCCGTGGCCAGAAAGGCCAGCTGCAGTGCACGCGGCGAGGAGCGCGCCGGCAGCGGTGCGTCGGCCGATGGCGCACGGCGGCGCCGGAACCAGAGCCACCAGGCCAGCGCGCTGACCAGCCACAGGGCGATGCTGCCCAGGGCGATCCAGCGCCACGGCGACGCAGGCGCCTTGAGCGACGCGGTGGCGACTGGCGCACTGGACGCTGCCGCTGGCGCGGATGGCTGGACGGCCGCTGCACCGATCGCCGGCAGCACGGCCAGCTGGTGCTCGGGGATCTGCGCCACTTCCATCCGATCGGTCAGCACGTTCCACCACTTGAGTGTGATCGCCGGTATGGTCAGGGTGCCGGCATGATCGGGAACGATCGCAAACGCCTGCTGCCTGCGGCCCACCAGCCACGGGCCATCCTGGTGGTTGCCGGTGACCGGCTTGTCCGGATAGGCGGTGGCGCCGGTCAGTGCCGGCAGGCTCAGTGCCGGCAACACCTCGTATGACAGGCCGGTGGCCTGCACGGTCATGCTGAGGTTGAGCGGCTGACCCGCACGCAACGGATGCTGCGCGTCAGGCCAGCCATCGATGGCCAGGCTCAATGCCCGCGCCGGCAACCACGCGCTGTTGCCCCAATCGGCAGGTGCGGCCTGCACGTCGATGCCGACGGCGGGTGCGCTGGCCGACGCGCTGGTGGTGGCACCGAAAAAGCTGTTCGGGTCATTCGGGTCGATCGTTTCACCCTGGAATTGCGCCGGAGGAATGTCCAGATGGCCGGCGTGCTGGGGAATCAGCGCGAAACGCCGCTCAAGCACGTTGTAACTGCGCCCGCCACGTACCGTCTGGTAGTTGAGATCGCTGCCGAGCTGGCTCAGCTCGGCGCCCTTGAGCGTGGGCGCGTTCAGCGATCCGCGACTGATGCTGTTGGCGTAAAACAGCCGCAACACATAGCTGAACTGCTGACCGACGTAGCCTCGCTTCGGCTCGACCTGAGCCTCCATGAAGACGTCCTGATGGGTCGCGGCGGCAGCACTCGGATTGGGCGCGCTGACCTGGATTTGCAGGGGCGTGGTCTGGCTGCCGGCGACGCTGAGGGATGGAATCTGCAGCGTTCCCTCATGCAGCGGTCGCAACGCGACACCGATGGTCAGGCTGGAGCTGGTCTTGCCGTTGTCCACGGTGACGCTGCTGTTCTGCGAGGTGCCAAGGATGTTGAAGTCCTGGTTCAGAGCTTGCAGATCCGGCATGGCGACATCGCTGCCGGCATTGCTGATGCGCAGATTGAGCGTCACCGTATCGCCCAGCTGCACGTTGTCGCGATCAACCGTGGCGGTGACGTCGGCCGCGCTGGCAACGGCAGGGAGAACCAGCAGCAGGGCCAGCACCCAGGCTGCAAGGGCGTGTCGAAAGCTCATGGCTGTCCATCCTCGTCAACCGTGCCACCGTGGCGCTGTTGATATTCCAGTTCGAACTTGCGCCGCAACAGTGCGCCGGGGTCGTCCGGTACGCGCTGCAGGGCATGGCGCAGATCGGCCGGCAGCTTCGATTGCGGATCGTCCTTCGCCAACTTGCCCAACTGGTGGGGTTGATTCTTGTCGGAGGACTTGCCCGGCGCGCCAGAGAGGGCCTGATCCATCTGCTTTTTCAGTGCCTGCTGCGCCTGTTCGGCGCGGGCACGCTCGGCTGCCTGCTGCTGTGCCGTCTGTGGCTTGGGCTGGTCGGCGGACTGATCCTTGCCGGAAGAGTCGGGCGACGATGCATCCTTGCCGGACTGATCCTGGCCGGCCGACTTGCCGGACTTGTTCTGCTGATCGGCAGGCTTGGCGCCGTTCTTCCCGGGCGGGTGCTGCGCATCGGGCTTGTCCTGTCCACCCTGTCCGCCCGAGCCGGACTGGCTCTGGCCGCCACCCTTGCCCTGCTGCTTTTTCTGATTGGACGAGGACTTCTGTTTCTGCTGCTGATGCAGCCAGTCCTCGACCGCCTTTCGGTTGGCCCTGGCGTCGGCATTGGCCGGGTCGAGCTTGAGGGCGCGGTCATACGCCTTGATCGCGTCCTCGTAGTGCTGCGCCTTGGCCAGGGCATTGCCGCGGTTGTAGGACGGGTCGCTGCCAGGCACCGGCTGCAGGGTCTGCGCCGCGGCCGCATAGTCGCCCGCGCGATAGTCCGCGGCACCACGCCAGGCTGGATCGCGCGCCAGCTGCCGGGCCTGTTCCGGGTGACCCTGGCGCAGCGCCTGCGCCGCCTGCTGATCCGGCCGCAGCCACAGGTTCTGCCAGGTTCCGGCCTGGGCCGTACGCGGGAGTGCCGGCAGGCACACCAA
>JAJXYE010000164.1 GCA_021780735.1 Pseudomonadota bacterium
TCATACCGTATCTCGATTCGCTGGTCGGCCAGAGCGTGTTTTTCGACAACCTGTATGCCAACGGGACGCGTACGGTGCGTGGGCTGGAAGCACTGGCGCTGTCGGTGCCGCCCACGCCGGGGGACTCGCTGATCCGTGAGCATCACAATGAAAACCTGTTTTCGCTTGCCGACATTTTCAATGACCGCGGCTATCAGTCGGACTTCGTCTACGGCGGCTACGGCCAGTTCGACAACATGAATTACTTCTTCGCCCACAACGGCTATCGCGCGGTGGATCGGCGCGACATTCCGAAAACCGCCAGGATCCACGGCGAAAATGTCTGGGGCGTGGCCGACGAGGATCTGTACACGCTGGCGCTGGGCCAGATGGATCAGATCCATGCCGAGGGCAAGCCGTTCTTCCTGCACATCATGACCACTTCCAACCACCGGCCCTATACCTTCCCCGATGGCCGCGTGAAATTCGCCAACCACACCCGGCCGGGCGCGGTGGCCTACACCGACTGGTCGATCCGGGACTTCATCCAGCGAGCCCGGGCAAAGCCGTACTTCGACAGCACCGTGTTCGTGATCACCGCCGACCATTGCGCGTCCAGCGCGGGCAAGA
Organism: Pseudomonadota bacterium; assembly: GCA_021780735.1. Lineage (GTDB taxonomy): Bacteria > Pseudomonadota > Gammaproteobacteria > Xanthomonadales > Rhodanobacteraceae > Rhodanobacter. Next base: position 610 of record JAJXYE010000164.1, read on the forward strand.
CCAGCCTTCCGATCAACCACTACCACATCCCCTTGTGGATCTATTCGCCAGCGAACTTCCCGCCGCAGCGCGTGCACCGGCTGATGGGCCAGCTGGACATTCCACCGACCCTGCTGGGCATGCTCGATTTCAGCTATCGCACGCGCTTCTTCGGGCACGATCTTTTCCAGTTGCCGCCCGACCGCGAGCATGCCTTCCCCGGCACCTACGAGAAGCTCGGCTACCTGCAGAACGACGTACTCACGATTCTTGAGCCGCAACGCAAGCTGGAACAGCTCAAACCCGATTACGCCAGCGGCGATGCCACGATGGTTCAGCCGGTGGATCAGTCGCTGGTCGATGACGCGGAGGCCTATTACCAGGTGGCCAGCGAGCTGTTCAATAAGGGCAAACTGGTGCATCGCCCCTCGGATGCGACGCCGGTGGAAACGCTGCGAGCCGGCGCAACATCCGCGGAACTAGTGCCCGCCAGCAATGCCGGTGTCTCATCTGCCGCCCACGCTCCTGGACATCCCCTATCCCCGCCATGACCCGACCAGCGGTCGCGTCATCGAGTCCATCCATGCGCCAACTCGAGATGCTCCGGAACCTGCAGCGCAGACCCTTTCTGTACCTGTTCGCCGGCCTGTGCCTGATCTGATTGCTGCTCAACCTGTCACGGCTGATCGGACGGTACGTGCTGCCTTGGGACGCGCTGAACGGGTTCTACCCGCGACTGCTCACTCCGACCCATGCACGCCTGCTGGAGTCTGGCGGGAAGCCGGCCATCAAGGATTTCGCGAACACCGATTTCCGCCAGACACTGTGGCTTGCGCCGCGGGATGCCATCGACCAGAACGATCTGCCGCAACCGGCCGCTCAATGCACCGCCCGCCTGCAACTGGGCACGGGCACCCACACGCCAACATCACCGACAATTGATACCCGCGCCGATGCGCCGGGATGGCTGGCACTGGGTGATCCGGACTTGCCGGGCTGGCAGGCCAGTGCCGATGGCGTGGTGCTTCCGATCCACCGCGCCAATGGCATGTTCCGCGCGGTGTGCGTGCCGGCGGGCAAGCATGTGGTGCAATTCACCTTCCGCCACTTGCTGATGATTGCCGAGGCCCGGAAACTCGCGCCACTTTGACTTGCGCGGATCTCGCTCAATCTTCTTGATGGCTCATCATGGCATCTTCGAGATGCCGCAGGACGTGCTGCAGGCGGCTGTTCAAGAGCAGCAGCCCGAACAGGATGCCGAAAGCATCGGCCAGCACGTCAAGGACGTCCGAGTCGCGCGGCGGATCCAGCCACTGCGCGAACTCGATGAAGATGCCAAAGGCGAGACAACCGAGCACCGCCAGTACGCGCGCGCGCCGCCCGGCGTAGACGTTGCCCCACCAGCCCATCAGGCAGGTGAAGGTGATGGCATGCAGCAACTTGTCGCCATGCTTAAAGCTCAGCACGATGCCGGGATCGGGGCGCAACGCCATCCACAGCGTCCATGCCATGATGACCAGACCCAGCGACAGCCACAGGCGATGAAGCTGCAACCGTGCAGAAGGCCGAGCCGGGCCAGCGGCCCTCAAAGCCTCCCGCCCTGATCGGCATCCAGCAAGTCCGCCGGCAGCGGCAGCGTATCCATGCCGCGCGCCAGCAGCATCGCCTGGAAGCGCTCGCCCATCTGGTCGGGCAGCATCAGTCGCTTGACCTGCTGCGAGAGTCGGTAGCGCGCGTGCTCATCGGTGAGGTCGGCCTGCGCCTGCTCGAACACCTCCTGCAAGCCGGCGCCGATCAGGAACTGCGCCTGTGGCAGGTAGGCTGCCACGGCGAAACCGGCGCTGTTGCCGGCCTCGGCCAGCGCGGTGAAGTCGACCGAGGCGGTGAGGTCGTTCAAGCCCGGCAGATACAGCGGATCGCCGTGTGCGTGATGGCGGTAATGCGCCATCAGCGTACCGTCGTCGCGCTCGGCCTGATAGAACTCGCGGCGCACATAACCGTAGTCGATGAACAGCATCACACCAGCCGCAAGTGAACCGGCCACGGCCTGGATCCAGTACGGCAGTTGCGGCAGGATTTCCGAGCGATAGCCATCGGCAAATGCGGCACCCAGGTCGCGCTCGACGTGGCGCACGGCACCGCCGACCAGTGCATCCGCCGGGCGATCCACCCGCATCAGGCGGCCCTCGCCATCGAGTGCCACATGCTCTTCGTAGACCTCGCCGCCACGCATCGCAAAGCGGGTTGCGGGCAGCGCGTCGATCACCTCGTTGGCGAACAGCACGCCGCGCCAGTCCTGTTCCGGCGGGCGATCCAGCCAGTGCACGCGTGCGTTGATCTCGGTTGGCAGGTTCGCCTGCAGGCGCTCGCGCTGGCGCTGGCGCAGGTCGGCACTGGGCTCCAGGATCAGATAACGCCGTGGCAGCTTGCCGCCAGCGGCAAGCTCGCGCAGCGCGGCTTCGGCGAAGGCACCACTGCCGCCGCCGATTTCCAGAAAGTCCGCCTCGTCACCAAGCATGGCCAGGGTCGGCTGCAGCGCCCGCACCACGCAGTGTGCGAACAGCTCGCCCAGCTCCGGCGCGGTGACGAAATCGCCGGATGCACCGAACTTGGTGCGACCGGCGCTGTAGTAACCCAGTCCCGGTGCGTACAGGCAGCGCTCCATGTATTGCGAGAACGGCAGCGGCCCGTGCGAGGCGATCAGCTCGCGCAGCAAAGTCAGCAGGCATTCGGAATGGGCGCGCTCGTCGGCGCTGGGTTCGGGAAGACGGGAAGGCATGATGCTTGTTCGGCGGCGTGATGACTGCCCAAGCATAACGGATGGAACTGCGCGGCCTGCCGCGCAGACGTTGCAGGTCGCGCCTCAGAAATCTTTCTGCAGGCTCAGATACACCCCGCGGCGCGGACCAAACTGTGGTGCACCGACACCGATGCCGCTGCCGTCGCGCAACTCGTAGGTGCGATCGAGCGCGTTGAGCACGGCCAGCTGTGTATGCAGCTTGCCGAAATGATCGAAGTCGAAGTCGTGCGACACATTGAGGTTGAGCTGGAAGTACGCCGGCATCGACGCGCCGTTGGGCACCGCACCGTCCTTGCGCAAGCCACTGCCGAACAGGTAGTCCGCACCAACCTTGCTAGTGTGGCCCAGCGCGTAGCTGAAGCCGCCGGACGAGGTCAGCTTCTGGTCGTGGTCGAGGAAGATGTAGTGATCATTCACATAGGCCAGATCCTCGGGCGCGAAGTTGTACTGGCTGGTGATGATGCGCTCGCCGATGGCCTTGCCGAGAGAGGCATTGAAGTAGGCGGACAACGGGCCCTGCTCATAATTGGCGGTCAGCTCCAGACCCTTCACGCGACCTTTCGCGTAGTTGAAGGTGGAGTAGATCAGCGCCGAGCCGAACTGTCCCTCATCCTGCAGGCGCTGCACCTTGCGATAGTAGGCATCCAGACCCAGCGTCCAGGCCGAGCCGATACTCTGCTGAATGCCCGCATCGAAATAGTCCGCCCGCTCGGCCAGCGGCGTGTTGTTGCCGCTATCGGCAACGGCATTGGTGGTGCCATCGAACTTGGCGATGTTCGAACTGGTGATCGCCTCGGTGGCCGGCGGGGTGAAGTAGCGTGAGAAGCCGGCGTGAACGACGGTGCTGCCCGTCGCCTGCCACACCAGGCCCAGCCTCGGGCTCAGCTGGCTTTCGCTGCGAACCAGCCGGTACTGGTCACCACGCAGTCCATAGTTGAGGGTCCAGTTCTCGCCGATGCTCCATTCGTCCTGCACGTAGGCCGACCAGGTCCTGGCGGTGAGATGGCTGTTGTCCAGAATGTTGAGCGGCGTGGTGCTGGTCTGGTTGCCAGCGGCATCGGCGGGGAATACCCAGACATTGTTGCTGCTGCCGGCACGCTCGAAGCTGCCGTAGACGCCGTAGCGCAAGATGTGACTCTGCCCCATCGGCATGGCGAAATCCGCCTGCAGGGTGCTGGCCCGGTTGCTGCGGTTGATTGCCGAAGCCACACCGTTGAACATCAATTCGCCGATCCGGTCCGGCATGTAGTCCAGGCTGCTGTAGCGCTGTCCCAGCGACACCTGATAGTCGGTGCTGCCGACCTTGCCCTGCAGCGCCAGTACGCCGAAGCGGGTCTGCTCGCTCTGTCGTTCGTGCAGATCGGCCGAATTGAAGTCCACGGTATCCAGGTAGCCGAACTGCGGTGTCTGGCCGGGATTGTTCGGGATCTGGAAGCGGTTGTTGGCCAGCCCGAACAGCAGACTCAAGCGGGTGCTGCCATTGATCAGGTAGCTGATGTCACCGAAGCCCTTGACCTGGTTGGTATGGTCGTGAATCGGCTTGCTGCTGGCGGTGGGGTTCTCGATGCCAACATCGTTTTCCATGTAGTTTGCGGTGACAAAATAGCTCCAGCGATCATCGCTGCCCCACACCGAAGCGTTCGGGTTGAGGGTACCGTTCGAGCCGGCGGTCACCCCCGCGCTGCCACCGTTGCCGAGGTCATGGCCCGTCCTGGTGGTGATATCGACCACCGCGGCGGTGCGCAAGCCATATTGTGCAGGCAGGGCGCCGTCGAGCAGCTTCACGTTCTGGATCGTGCGCGCATCCAGGCTCTGGCCAAAGCCGCCAATCGACTCCGGGATGATCACACCGTTGATGCGGTATTGCAGATTGGCGTGGTCGCCACGCACGTGCAGGCCACCATAGGAATCCTGCACCACGCCCGGCGCCTGCAGCAGCACCTGATTCATCGGTGTGGCCGCGCCCAGCGGCAATCGGGTGATCGCCTGCTGATCGATCACGTACTGGCTGCTGCCGGTCTGTGGCGACAGGGCGTTGCGTGCCTGGTCGAGCCTGGCCGACACCGATATCGCACCGAGTTGCTTCACCTTGGGCGCCGGCTCCCTGCTGCGGTCGCGATCTGTCTGCAGGTCGCCATTCGAGCCTGCGGCGGGTGCATCGGTGGCGGCCGGAACAGCATCGGCGGCATGCGCGGTCGCGCTACCGGCGAGCAGAGCGAGGGTCAGGCTGAGGCTGAGCAGGTTGGCTTTCATCGACAATCTCGGGCAAGGGCACAGGAGCAATAATTGGAATGATATAACATTACATTCAAGAACACCGTGTGTGCCTGCGCCAGAAGTCATGGCAAAGCCACCGCGAAAGCCGCCAGAGACTGCACGCCGGCACCGTGAGGCCAGCTTCACGCCACGCGCCTACACTGTGCGAACCGGCCATAGTCAGCAATGGCCAGCCTGTATCAGGAGCGATGCATGACCGATCGAAGCCAGCAGCTCCCCGCCGTGCTCACGCCGTTGGAGCACGGCCCGATCACCGCGGCCATCCTCGACTTCGTCAGCGAAGTGCCCGCCAGCAAGGTGAACGGCAGCCGGGATCCGGCCAGCGAGTCACGCAAGCTGGCTGCCCGCGCGGCCCAGCGCGCCGCGATCACCGCCGGCTCGTTGGCGCTGCCGCCAGGCCCACTGGGCTGGCTCACGCTGCTGCCCGAGCTGGTCGCGATCTGGAAGATCCAGGGCCAGATGGTCAGCGACATCGCGGCAGCCCATGGCCGCAACCACAGCCTGGGCCGCGAACAGATGCTGTGGTGCCTGTTCCGGCATACGGCAGCGCAGGCGTTCCGCGATCTGGTGGTGCAGGTCGGCGACCGCCTGATTTTCCGCCGGATGTCCTACAGCGTGGCCGAACGCGTCGCCAAGCAAGTCGGCGTCAAGATCACCCAGCGTACGGTGAGCAAGGGCATTTCGCGCTGGTTGCCGGTAATCGGCGCGCTCGGTGTGGGCGCCTATGCGTACTACGACACCGGGCAAGTGGCCAGTACCGCCATCGCCCTTTTCGAACGCGACATCGCGGTGGAGGAAGCGAGCGAAGAAGCCCACGCGACCGTGCGCACGCCGAAAGCCAGGGTCGGAAGCCGCCCATCGGTGCGCACCGCCAAAGAATCGGCCGACCCGCTGACCCCGTCCGCTGCGCGCAAGCGCGCCGGCAGCGCAAGCAAGGCCAGCGGACAGAAACCCGGCAAGAGCACCAGCGAATAGCGAGGCAATGGCCTTCGCGGATGACGCGGAGCGCGCTTTGCGGCAAGCTGCCCGCTGGATTGCCGCCGGAACCCAGCGATGACACCACGCCACGATCGACCTGTCGCGCTGATCACCGGCGCCGGCCGCCGCGTCGGCGCGGTGATCGCACGCACGCTGCATGCCGCCGGCTACGACCTGGCGCTGCATTACCGCCATTCGGCCGAGGACGCCCGGGCGCTGGCGTTCGACCTGGAGCGCCAACGCACTGACAGCACCTTGCTGCTGCAGGCGGAACTGGCCGACCTGCCCGCATTGCCCGAGCTGATCGGGCAATTGCTGGGGCAGTACGGCCGGCTTGACGCGCTGATCAACAACGCCTCGGCGTTCTTCCCCACGCCGCCAGGTACGGCGACGGCACAGCAATGGGATGCGTTGTTCGCTTCGAACGCACAGGCACCGTTCTTCCTCAGCCAGGCGGCGATACCCGCGCTGCGCGAGGCGCGCGGCAGTATCGTCAATCTGGTCGACATCTATGCCGAGCGGCCGCTGGCCGGACATCCGTTGTATTGCATGGCCAAGGCGGCGCTGGCGGCAATGACCCGATCCCTCGCACTCGATCTGGCGCCCGAAATACGGGTCAACGGCGTGGCACCCGGCGCCGTGCTGTGGCCCGCCGATGGCAAGCCGTACGACGATCAGCATGCGATGCTGGCGCGCACGCCGCTGCGACGTGCCGGCGCGCCGGAGGACGTGGCGAACACGGTGCTCTGGCTGTTGCGGGATGCGCCTTTCGTCACCGGCCAGATCATCCGCGTGGACGGCGGCCGCAGCCTGTCGGTGTAGCTGCGTCGCGATCCTCCCCCGGCGGCGGGGGAGGATGCTCACGCATTCACTTCTTCTTCGGCGTGAACGCCTGCTGCAGCAGGGTCTGATCGAACCCGACGCTGACCTCGCCCGCCTCGGCGTAACGATACAGCGCCGCCGCGTAGATACCCTGCAGTGACGCCTGAATCAGGCCGAGCAGGATGAAGCCCAGAACCAAGGCGACAGCCACCGGCACGATCGCGAGCAGCGAATGCGTCGCCGCGGCGCCGATGATCAGCACGACGCCAACCAGCACCGCCAGCCCCATCATCAGGCCGAACACGATGCCGATGCCGCCGTTGCCGATCAGGTTCTCGCCCCAACTGCGCTTGAGCAGTTCGACGCTTTCCTTCACCGCATCGACCGGGCCGACGTCCTTGCTGACCAGCACCGGCACCACCAGGAAGGTGGCCACGGTCCAGGCCAGGCCGATGAAACCGACCACCAGGCGACCGATCAGTCCGAGCCGCTCCTGGATCATCCGCAGCAGCAGACCGACCGTCGCGGCAATCAGTGCATAGCCGAGGATCTGCAGCAACTTCGCCCGGGCCAGTGCAAAGCCGGCGCCCACACTGGTCGGCTCGCCGCGCAGGTGCATCAGGGCCACACCGGTCAGTGCGGTCTGGAAAAAGATGATGACGAAATACTGCACCAGATAAAACCCGAAAAGCAGCATATAGGCGCCCACCGACATGCCATGTTCGAACGGCTGGCCGGCCTGCGGGTCG
>JAJXYE010000367.1 GCA_021780735.1 Pseudomonadota bacterium
GGCCCTGCTGTCAGTGACGGCGGCATGGCGAAAGCAGGTGACGAGATGGTCGTTGACCATCCCGGTCGCCTGCAGCAGCGAATAGCAGATGGTACTGCCGACAAAGCGGAAGCCGCGCTTCTTCAGCGCCTTGCTCATGCGGTCGGACAGCTCGGTGCTGGCCGGTACGTCGGCCTGGCTGCGCCAGCGGTTGCGCAAGGTCTTGCCGCCGACGAACGACCACAGACAGGCATCGAGGCTGCCGAACTCCGCGATCGCCGCCAACGCGGCGATCGCATTGTCGCGGGTGGAGAACACCTTCAGTCGGTTGCGGATGATGCCCGGATCGAGCAGCAGCTTCTCCAGCGCACGATCGGTCATCGCGGCGACACGCGCGATCTCGAAGTGGTGGAAGGCCTTGCGGTAGTTGTCGCGCTTGGCCAGCACCGTGCGCCAGGACAGTCCCGCCTGGGCGCCTTCAAGGCACAGGAACTCGAACAGCGCGCGATCGTCGTGCAGCGGCACACCCCACTCGCTGTCATGGTAGGCACACATCAGTTCATCGCCATCGACTGCCCAGTGGCAGCGGTTCGGCTTGGCAAGTTTGCTCATCGCGGCATCATGCTGGAGACATGCCGCAAACCGTAGCCGACACCGCTAGACTTGTCGCCCCTTTGTGCCGCGGCCAATCATGTCGTCCTCTTCGTCATCGCCGCGCGCGGCCGTGCTGGCCCTGCTCGCCACCATCGCGCTGTGGGCCTACAGCTGGATCGTGATGAAGCAGGTGCTGGCGCATGCCGGGCCCTTCGATTTCGCGGCGCTGCGCTACCTGCTGGGCGCGGCGATCCTGTTCGCGGCGCTGCTGATCTCGCGCCAGTCGCTGCGACCGCCGCCGTTGCGGCCGACGATTCTGATCGGGTTGTGCCAGACCGCCGCGTTCCAGGGGCTGGAGCAGTGGGCCCTGCTCGGCGGCGGCGCCGGTCATGTCGCGCTGCTCGCCTACACCATGCCGTTCTGGGCCGTGCTGCTGGCGTGGCTGTTGCTGGGCGATCGACCCACGCCGCGCCACTGGCTGGGGCTGGCGCTGGCTGCGATCGGCCTGATTTGCATCATCGAGCCCTGGCATGCGATCGGCAGCCTGCCGAGTACCCTGCTGGCGATCGGCGGCGGCCTGGCCTGGGCTGCCGGCACGGTGCTCAGCAAGCGCATGTTCCGCCGGCATGCACCGTCGGTGCTCAACCTCACCGCGTGGCAGATGCTGGCAGGCGGCGTCGCGCTCGGCATCGTCGCGCTGACGGTGCCGCAACGGTCGATCCAGTGGGACTGGCCGTTCATCGCCGCGCTGGCCTACAGCGCGGTGCTGGCCTCCAGCCTGGCATGGTGGCTGTGGTCGCTGGTGCTGCAGCGGTTGTCCACCACGGTGGCGAGCGTGTCGAGCCTCGGCGTGCCGGTGGTCAGCGTGATCCTGGCGTGGCTGATCCTGCATGAACAGCCGTCGGTGCTGGAAGCCATCGGCATCGTGTTCGTGCTGCTGGGTCTGCTGGCGGTGAGCGGCATCGGCGTGCGGCGCGGCCGTTGAGCTGGCGCTAAGGCGAGGCGAATGCAGGGGCGATATCATGTGCCCCTGCGAACCCGGAACATCTCCCGATGCTCGACCTGTCCTCCCTGTGGCTGCACCTGGTCAACTGGCTCAGTGACCATGCGGTGGTACCCCTGCTTGCCGCGCTGCACCTGAACGGCCTTTCCGGCGACCCCAGGGACATTGCCGCCTCGCTGCTGATTGCCGCCTTGCAGGTGGGTATCATCGGCCTGATCTTCCGCCCGCTGGAAACCTGGTTTCCGGCTGAAAAATGGACTGACCGCAAGCTCACCCTGGTCGACCGCAACTACACCTTGCTGATGCTGCTGGGCATCTTTCCGCTGTTCACCTACCTGGTGCTGACTCCGTTCAGCCATCTGTTCGGCGGCGCCGATACCGCCACCTCCAGCACCGGCTCGCCGCTGGCGCTGACCCACTGGGTGCCGTGGTTCAACCAGCATCCCTACGTGCTGTTTGGCGTGTACTACGTGGTCTATGACTTCGTGTACTACTGGATGCACCGCACCCAGCACGCGCTTCCGTGGTGGTGGGCGCTGCACAGCATGCACCACAGCACGCGCCAGATGAGCTGCTGGACCAACGATCGCGGCAGCCTGGTCGACGGCTTCATCCAGTCGATGATCCTTGCCGTGGTCGGACTGGCGATCGGCGTCGATCCGGACGAGTTTGCCTGGCTGATGCTGATCGGCGAGCTGATGCAGAACTTCTCCCACACCAACGCACGGATCGGTTTCGGCAAGGTGTTCGAGCGAATCTTCGTCGATCCCAGGTTCCATCGTCTGCACCACATGCTGGTCGACCCGCAGCGGCCGACCCTGCACATCTGCAACTATGGCCAGGTGTTCTCGATCTGGGACGTGCTGTTCGGCACCTCGCTGTACGGCCTGGCGCCGCGTCCGACCGGTGTTGGAGATCCGGTGGTCGACGCCGACAACGACCATGGCCTGATCGGTCTGCACTGGGTCACCCTGAAGCGCTTCTGGGGTGCGGTGCGCCGTCCGGCCGGGTGGAAGCTCGGCGAGGTGGCCTTCGGCGAAGACTACCGGCCGATCCCGGTCAGCCAGCTCGATCTGCATGCCTTCGCGCATCCGGTTGCGCCGGCAGCGCCGGTCGAAGCCGCGGCGACCGTTGGCGACATGGCCGCGGAACCCTCGCCGGGCTGAATGTTCGCTGCCCTACCAGGGCAGATCCGCCAGATCGACGTTGCCGCCGCTGATCACCACGCCGACGCGACGGCCGGCGAAGCGCTCGGGTTGCTGCACGATCGCCGCCAGCACGGTGGCGCTGGACACCTCCACCACCTGCTTCAACTCCGTCCAGATCAACTGCATCGCGGCGATGGTTTCGGCATCGCTGACCGTGATCAGCTCGACCCGGTGCGCGCGCAGCGCCGCCAGATTGGGTTCGCCGATCAGGGCACGCAGGCCGTCGCAAACGGTATCCGGCACCACGCTGGTCACCCGCGTCGCCTGCGCCAGCGAGCGAGCGGCATCGTCCGCACCGGCCGGTTCGGCACCGAACAGCGCCAGCCCGGGCCACTGCGCATGGGCGGCAATCGCCACCCCGCTGGCCAGGCCACCGCCACCCACCGGGGTGATCAGTGCATCGAGTTCGCTCGCCTGCTGCAGCAACTCCAGCGCCAGCGTGCCCTGGCCGGCAATGACCTGGCTGTCGGCGTAGGGATGCACCAGCAGCGCGCCGGTGCTGCGCTGCACCTCGGCCGCCATCGCCTCGCGCGCGGCCTGATTCGGCGCGCAGCGATGGATGATGGCGCCGGCGCGCTCGATCGCCGCGACCTTGGCGCGCACCGCGCCCTCGGGTACCACCACGTGCGCGACGATGCCGCGGGTGGCCGCCGCCAGTGCCAGCGCATTGCCGTGATTGCCGGAAGAGTGGGTGACCACACCTCGCGCGGCCTGCTCGTCGCTCAATGCCCAGACCGCGTTGCAGGCGCCGCGAAACTTGAAGGCACCGCCGCGTTGCAGGTGTTCGCACTTGAAATACAACTCGGCGCCGGTCAGGGCGTCGATCACGACGCTGCGCAGCACCGGCGTCACCCGCGCATGCGGCGCGATGCGCTCGGCTGCAGCATGGATCTGTTCGATGCCTGGCAGCATGTTCACCCACTCGCTCATGTGTACTCGACCTCCACACCACATCGAAAACGTCGCTCGGCACCCGCCTCGAGCCGGATTGCCGCCGCACATTCGGGCCGGTTGAACGCATCGGCCATGCACTCCATCGGCTCCAGCGCGATCGACCGGCGCGCGTCACGACTGACCGTATCGGCGGTGAATGCATGCATCACGCCGCGCTCCTGCCAGACCGCGATGCCCAGCCCGCTGGACGGATCGCGCAGGCGCGTGCGGATGCGACCGTCCGCGTCGCTGGCCAGGTCGGTGTAACCCTGGTCGAGGATGCTGTCGCCGATCCTTCGCGCTTCGCGAAAGTCCAGCGCCGGGGCAGCATCCAGCGGTACGTAGGCGGCCGCACCCGGCAGTGCGATCAGGTCGGCGCCGGTGCGGATCAGGGTCTGTGCCGGAATTTGCAGTTGCCACTCGTCCAGCAAGGCGTCGGCGACACGAAAATACGGATGCCAGCCGAAAAAGCAGGGGGCGGCCGACGCGCCCAGGTTGCGCATGCGCGCCTCCAGGGTGAGACCGCTCGCGTGCAGGCTGAAGATCAACTCGAGATCGATGGCATGCGGATAACCCGGCTGCGCCCGGATCGCACGGGTGCTCAGCACGACCTGGGCGCGACTGCTGTCGGCATCCAGCGCGTCGATCTGGAAATCCACCCCGCGCACGAAACCATGCCGGCTGGCCCGTTCGGCGCCGGTGACGCCGGGCTGCAGGTCCTGCATCTGGCCATCGAAACGGTAGCGCGCATCGGCAATGCGCCCGGCAAACGGCGCCATGATCGCGAAACGGGAACCGGGTCGGGCGACGATCTCGGCCGCATCGAGGTAGCCAGCGGCCAGATCGCGCTCACCACCGCGCAGCGGCACCTCGAAGCCGAGCAGGGCCGCACCATGCCGCGCAATGCGCAGGCAGCGACGACCCTCGCGATCTGTGAGCACGACGATCGGCTGGTCGCCCATGCTGGCGCGTTCAGCGGCATAGCGCGCGTTGCCTGGAGCCACCACCGGATTCTCCTGCCATTAAAGTGCGCCATGTTAGCCTGATCAGTCCCCCACGCTGTCGTTTCTCGCCCATGCATGCACTCCCCGAACAAACGCGACCACTGATCCGTCTGCGCGACTATCGCGCACCGGCCTGGCGGGTCGAGACCGTCGAACTGGATTTTGACCTTGGCATCGATGCCACCGAACTGAGTGCGCGCCTGCTGCTGCGTCGCGACCCCGCGCAGAATGCCCCGCTGCGTCTGGATGGCGAAAATCTGCAACTGCTGTCGATTGCGCTGGATGGCGAAGCACTCCCCGCCACCGCCTATCGGATGCTTGACGGCACGCTTGAAGTCGATGGTGCGCGCGATGGCAGCGTGCTTGAAACCCGCGTACGGCTGCGCCCCGCGGCAAATACTGCACTGGAAGGGCTGTATCTGTCCGGTTCGCGCGAGGCCGGTTTCCTGCTGACCCAGTGCGAAGCCGAAGGCTTTCGCCACATCACCTTCTTTCCTGATCGTCCCGACGTGCAGGCGCGTTACCGGGTCACCCTGCGCGCGGATCGGGATCGTTTTCCGGTACTGCTGGCTGGTGGCAATCCGGACGGCTGCGGCGAGCTGGAGGGTGGCCGGCACTGGGCCAGCTTCGTCGACCCGCACCCGAAGCCCAGCTACCTGTTCGCCCTGGTCGCCGGGCGCCTGGACCGGATCGAGCGTGACTACATCACCGCCGATGGTCGCCCGGTGCAGCTGAAGATCTGGGCCGAGGCCGACGTGATCGACCGCTGCGACTATGCCATGGACGCGCTCGAGCGCTCGATGCGCTGGGACGAGAAGGTCTATGGACGCAACTACGATCTGGACGTGTTCCACATCGTCGCCACCCACGATTTCAACATGGGCGCGATGGAGAACAAGGGCCTCAACATCTTCAACGCGAAGTATCTGCTGGCCGACCCCGACAGCAGCACGGACGATGAATACCGCCATGTCGAGGCGGTGGTCGCCCATGAGTATTTCCACAACTGGAGCGGCAACCGGGTGACCTGTCGCGACTGGTTTCAGTTGTCGCTGAAGGAGGGCCTCACGGTATTTCGCGAGCAGAGCTTCTCGGCCGACATGAATTCGGCGCCACTGAAACGTATCGAGGACGTATCGCTCTTGCGCCGTGCCCAGTTCCCCGAGGACGCCGGGCCGCTCGCGCATCCGGTGCGTCCGGCACAATACAGCGAGATCAACAACTTCTACACCGCCACGGTGTACGAGAAGGGCGCCGAACTGGTGCGCATGCTGGCCGGACGGCTGGGTGAGGCGGGCTTTCGCCGCGGCATGGATCGCTACTTTGCGCGCAACGACGGGCGCGCGGCCACGCTGGAGGATTTCCTGACCGCGCTGGGCGAAGCCAACGATATCGACCTGATGCCCTATCTGGCCTGGTACGGTGAGGCCGGCACACCCCGTCTGAAGGCGCAGGGTCACTATGATGCCGCGCGACGCGAGTACACCCTGAGCCTGAGCCAGCATGCACCCGGCCCGGCGAACCAGCCATCGCGGCCGCCGTTGCCGATTCCGGTGAAGCTGGCGTTGTTCTCGCACGATGGCGAGATCCTGCCATTGCGGCTGAATGGCGAGAGCGGCGATGCCCCGGTCGAGCGTGTGGTGGTGCTTGACCAGCAACAGCAGCAATTCGTCTTCAGCGGCATCGAGCAGGTGCCGGTGCCGTCCCTGCTGCGCGGATTCTCCGCACCGATGATGCTGGAGTGCAGCTATACCCCGGCCGAGCTGGCACTGCTGCTGCGCCACGACATCGACGGCTTCAATCGGTGGGAGGCTGGCCAGCAACTCGCCACCCGGGCCTGGGAAAACCTGCGCGATGGTGCCGACGAGCACGCCCTGCAGGCCTGGTGCGACGCACTCGCCGGTCTTTTCGACGATGCCACCATCGATGACGCGCTGCTGGCCGACCTGCTGACGCCTCCCGGCGAGATCGAGCTGGCCGAAGGCGAGAATGCGGTGGATCCACAGCACATCCACGAACTGCGCCAGGACTTGCAGCGACGGTTGGCCAGCCGGCTCGGCATCGACCGCCTGCGTTCACGCTACCTCGCACTGGCAGCGCACACCACGATCGCGCTGGACGCTGCCAGCCAGGCCCGTCGCCGGCTCAAGCGGCGAACGCTGGAATTGCTCGAACGGCTGGATCCATCGACGGCCGCCACGCTGGCCGCCGCGCAGTATCGCGACGCGCCGGGCATGACCGATCGACTGGCCGCGCTGGGCGTCTTGCTGCGCAGTGATGTCGAAGCGGCCCAACGGGCCCTGCTGGATTACCGCAAGCGTTACGCCGGCAATGCGCTGGCGCTGGACAAGTGGTTTGCGCTGCAAGCCCAGGTCGCTGGCGACGCAGCGTTGGGGCGCGTGATGAAGCTGGAGCAGGATGCCGCATTCACGCTGAAGAACCCGAATCGGGTGCAATCACTGCTCGGTGGTTTTGTGCGCGGAAATCCCAGCGGATTCCATCGGCGCGACGGTGCCGGTTACCGGTTCCTGGTGGAACGGCTGCGTGCTCTGGATGCGTTGAATCCCCAGGTGGCGGCGCGTCTGGCGACGGCGTTCAACGGCTGGCAAAGGCTGGAACCTGTTCGTCGTGCGGCCGCAAAGGCGGCTATCTCGGATCTGGCCGGGCAAACCGCGCTTTCACGCAATCTGGCCGAAATCATCGGCAACGTGCTCAATCACTGATCGCCGTAGCGGGTTGCGACCTGGTGCGGCAACGTGAAGCCATCGTGTTGCCTCGCCCTGGTGCGTGTGGTGCCGGCGCCACACACAGACGGGCAGGTCATTCAAACGGCCAGGTGGTCGAGTGCTTCGAGCAGGCTCTCCATGCGCGACTCCAGGTCCGGCTTCAGGGCGTCGCCGTCGGCGTCATCGAAGTAGTTCAGGCTGTCGATCGCCATTTCGACCTCGCCGATCTCGACCAGCAGGTCATGATGCGGATAAACGGGTTGGAAATCGAAATTCATGTCCATGACGATGTACTCGGTGGGTTGGTGACAGGGGTGATGCAACGGCCATGCCAATGTGTGATTGATGTCACAGTCAGGCTTGGACCCGAATCGCGAGACTGACGTCGCGCGTCAGCTGTTGCCCTGACTCGACACAATTTTGCGTTTCAGTCACTCCTGGTTCACGCGCTGGCGGCGAACATCGCAACAAGTTTCGCGGCATCAATTCGCGATTCGCGCCAGCAGATTTATGGTTTCTGGCGCTCGGCAATACGGTCATCCTGGATTCCCCCTGTTCCTGAGACCGCCGGGCGCCAGATCTATCATCACGAAGCCCCACGGCCCGCAGGCCGCGGGGCTTCGTACTTTCAGGCCACCGCAAGAGGATCTGCGCTGGTCACAAAAGGCGACGGCACCCCGAGGGGTGCCGTCTTGCTACCTTTCACGGTACTCAATCGAACCCCTGTCCGTTCGATCTCGGCGCGCATGCTTGCGCTGCGTCT
>JAJXYE010000221.1 GCA_021780735.1 Pseudomonadota bacterium
GAACCGTGGGTGCGTGGCAGCACGCCGACGCGCGCGGTGATCGCGCGCACGTCGTCCAGCTGGCGACCGTCGATGCGCACCTTGGTCTTCAGCACGCTGTCGCGCATGGTGTGGTACTCGAGCTCGCCGAATTCCTTGGACAGCTCGGCCGACGACCAGGCATTTGCTTCGGCCTGCGCCTTCAGCTCGGCCATCACATCGGCCTTGATCGCGGAGATCGCGTCGCGGCGCTGCAGCTTGTCGCGAACCTGGAAGGCTTCGTCCAGCTTGTTGCCGACGGCGCCCTTGACTGCGGCGGCGAGCGACTCGTTGCGGGCCGGTGCCTGCCAGTCCCACGACGGTCGGGCAGCTTCGGCCGCCAGCTCGGCGATCGCGCGGATCGCGGTCTGCATCTGCTGATGACCAAACATCACCGCACCGAGCATCACGTCCTCGGACAGCAGCTGCGCTTCCGACTCCACCATCAGCACGGCACCGGCGGTACCGGCAACGACCAGATCCAGCTGCGAGGTCTTCAGCTCGGTGGCGGTCGGGTTCAGCAGGTACTGGCCATTGGCGTAACCGACGCGGGCAGCGCCGATCGGCCCCTTGAACGGGATACCGGCCAGGCTCAGCGCGGCAGACGCGCCGAGCAGCGCAACGATATCGCCGTCAATTTCCGGATTCATCGAAACGACCTGCGCGATCACCTGCACTTCATTCTTGAAGTCTTCCGGAAACAGCGGACGCACCGGGCGATCGATCAGGCGCGAGGTCAGCGTCTCCTTCTCGGTCGGACGGCCTTCACGCTTGAAGAAACCGCCCGGGATGCGGCCGGCCGAATAGAACTTCTCAACGTAATCGACGGTGAGCGGGAAGAAATCCTGACCTTCCTTCTGCTTGGTCGCTGCCACGGCGGTGACGAGCACGACGGTGCCGCCCATGCTGACCATGACCGCACCGGACGCCTGGCGGGCAATTTCGCCCGTCTCCAGTGTGACTTCGTGATTACCGTACTGGAATGACTTGGTTACTTTTGCCACTGGATTGTTCTCCTCGTCCGGTGAATTAACGGCGCAGGCCGAGGCGTTCGATCAGGGTCTGATAGCGCGCAAGATCGCGATCCTTCAGGTAGCTGAGCAGGCGCTTGCGCTGGTTGACCAGTTTCAGCAGTCCACGGCGGGAATGGTGATCCTGCTTGTGATCCTTGAAATGGCCGGTGAGATGGTCGATGCGGGCTGACAGCAGGGCCACCTGGACTTCGGTCGAGCCGGTGTCGTTCGGCACGCGGCCGAAATCAGCAATGATCTTGCCGGTCTGTTCTGCAGTAAGGGACATGGTTGTACGTTTCCTTGAAAGGCGATGCGAAGCTTGCGCTTGCATCATCGCGATGACGCAAGCGCAAGCTTCGCCCAAGTTGAGTGAAAGCGTTGAAATAACTTGTCTATTCTACTGATGGGAGTGGTGTGACAACAAGTGCGCAGGGGCCATCCGGCGCAAATCGGTCAGTCTGGCGGCAAGTTGAAGCCGCGCAGGACACGTGCGCGATGATCGCTGTCCAGCTCGAGCAGGGCGAGCAGCGCGCCATCACTGGCAAATGCAGCACAACGACCAGCCGGAACGGGCGCGGCAAGGGAAATCTGCTGTCCACGTGAAACAGCCATGCTCTGCGCCTCGTCCAGCTTCACGGCGGGAAGATCTGACAATCCGGCCGATACCGGCAGCAGATGCGCCAGCAAAGCCTCGTCGCCCTGCTCCGCCGCC
This sequence comes from Pseudomonadota bacterium, assembly GCA_021780735.1. GTDB lineage: Bacteria > Pseudomonadota > Gammaproteobacteria > Xanthomonadales > Rhodanobacteraceae > Rhodanobacter. The sequence goes on from JAJXYE010000221.1 coordinate 1,744, forward strand.
TGCTCAAGCGCTTCCAGGGTGACCATGCGCGGATCGCGAAACGGTTCCACCCAGATACGGCGCAAGGCGCTCAGGTGCGCACCGCACCCCAGATCCTCACCCAGATCCACCGCCAGCGAGCGGACGTAGGTACCCGAGCCACACTCCACCAGCAACTGCAGCGTGTCGCCGAAGCGCGCCAGCAACTCCAGCCGGTACACGACCACGTCGCGCGGCGGCCGCTCGACGGTTTCACCCCGACGCGCCTTCACGTACAGCCGCTCGCCGTCGTGCTTCAGCGCCGAGTACATCGGCGGCACCTGCTGGATGTGTCCGCGCAGCTTGACCAATGCTGCTTCGATCGTGGCAGCATCGAGTTCCGGCACCGGACGTTGCTGCACGATCTCGCCTTCACTGTCGGCGCTGTCAGTGGTGATGCCGAGCCGGCACTCGGCCAGATAGGCCTTGCGTGCCCCGAGCAGGCTGCCGGCCAGCTTGGTCGCCTCGCCGAAACACAGCGGCAACAGACCGGTGGCCAGGGGATCCAGCGCACCGGTGTGGCCGCCCTTGGATGCGCGCAGGAGTCGACGTACGGCCTGCAGCGCCTGGTTGGAACTCAGTCCCGGCGGCTTGTCGAGCAGCACAATACCGTGCAGGTCACGATACTGGATCCGGGGCGGGCGATTCATCCGTCTGGCAAAACCCAATGCTTGGGCTCAGTCCTGCCTGTCGTCACCTGGCGGAGCCAGGTCGCGCGCCTGCTCACGCAGCAACGACTCGATGCGCTCACCCTTGTCGACCGAATCGTCATACTTGAACTTCAATTCGGGCACCCGGCGCATGCGCATGCCGCTGTGCGCCAGCGCATGGCGGATCTCGTGACTGATCTGGTTAAGTGCCTTCACCGCCGGCAATCCCTGCTCGGGCATCAAGGCCGTCACCCACACCGTGGCCCAGTCCAGGTCGCGGGTGATCTCGACGTCCGACACGCTGACCGAGGGCAGCCCGTGGTCGCGCACCGCCGCGTGCACCAGCAAGCCAAGCTCGCGGCGCAGTTCGGCGCCGATGCGGTCAGTACGTTTGAAGTCGCGGGAAGGCATGGGACACGGAACCGGAAAAAAGAAAGGGAACGGGGAACGGGGAACGGGGAAGTCTCGCGGCTTGTGTTCCCCGTTCCCCGTTCCCGCTATTGACGTTACAGCGTACGCGCCACTTCGGTGCGCTCGAAGCATTCGATCTGGTCGCCCGGCTTGACGTCGTTGTACTGCTTGACGGCAATACCGCACTCCATGCCGTTGCGCACTTCGTCGACCAGCTCCTTGAAACGGCGCAGCGATTCCAGCTCGCCCTCGAACACGACCACGTTGTCGCGCAACACGCGGATCGGCTTGCTGCGCTTGACGTGGCCTTCGGTGACCATGCAACCGGCCACCGCGCCGAACTTGGAACTGCGGAAAACTTCGCGCACTTCGGCCAGGCCGATGATGTCCTCGCGCACTTCCATGCCGAGCAGGCCGGTAGCCGCCTGGGTCACTTGGTCGATCACATCGTAGATGATCGAGAAATAGCGCACGTCCAGGCCGGCAGTCTCGATCACCTTGCGCGCCGATGCATCGGCACGCACGTTGAAGCCGATGATCAGCGCCTTGGAGGCTGCCGCCAGGGTGGCGTCGGACTCGTTGATGCCGCCCACGCCGGAAGAGACCACGTTGACCCTGACCCGCTCGTTGCCGATCTGGGTCAGCGATTCACGCAAGGCCTCGACCGAGCCCTGCACGTCGCCCTTGACCAGGATATTGAGCGACTGCTGCTCCTCGCCCTGTCCCATCTTGGCAATGATGTCCTCGAGCCGGTTGCTCTTGCTGACCATGCGCGTTTCACGACGCTTGAGCTCGCGTTCCTGCGCCACTTCACGGGCGAGCCGCTCGTCTTCGACACAGACGAAGTCGTCGCCGGTCTCGGGTACGCCAGACAAGCCGAGCACCTGCACCGGAATCGACGGGCCGGCCTCCTGTACCTGCTTGCCGGTTTCGTCGATCAGGGCGCGCATGCGGCCATACTCGACGCCACAGACGATGAAGTCACCCTTGCGCAAGGTACCTTGCTGCACCAGCACGGTGGCTACCGGACCGCGACCGCGATCCAGGCTGGATTCGATCACCACGCCGGAAGCGCGACCATCTGCCACCGCAGTCAGCTCCATCACCTCGGCCTGAACCGAGATGGCATCGAGCAGGGCTTCCACGCCATCGCCGGTCTTGGCCGACACTGGAATGAACTGCACGTCGCCGCCCCAGTCTTCCGGCACGACTTCCTGCGCAACCAGGCCCTGCTTGACGTTGTCGGGATTGGCACCTTCCTTGTCCATCTTGTTGACGGCCACGATCAGCGGCACCTTGGCGGCGCGCGCATGCTTGACCGCCTCGATCGTCTGCGGCTTCACACCATCGTCGGCAGCAACCACCAGGATCACGATGTCGGTCGATTGCGCACCGCGTGCGCGCATGGACGTGAACGCGGCGTGGCCGGGGGTATCCAGGAACGTAATGACGCCCTTGGAGGTTTCCACGTGATACGCGCCGATGTGCTGGGTAATGCCACCGGCCTCGCCCGACGCCACCTTGGTTCGACGGATATAGTCAAGCAACGAGGTCTTGCCATGGTCGACGTGACCCATGATGGTGACCACCGGCGGGCGCGCAACCTTCTCGCCTTCCAGTTCGACGTTCTGGGTGTGTGCCGCCAGCGCCTCTTCAGCGTTGTTCTGATTGTCGGCCACGGGCATGTGGCCCAGCTCCTCGACCACCAGCACGGCGGTATCGTGATCGACGGTCTGGTTGATGGTGGCCATGACGCCCATCTTGAACAACGCCTTGACCACCTCGGAGCCCTTGACCGCCATCTTCTGCGCCAGCTCGGCGACGACATTGGTCTCGCTCACCACGACCTCGCGCACAACCGGCGCGGTGGGACGTGAGAAGCCGTGCGGACCGGTCGGCGTGCTGCTGCGGCCCATGTCGCGACTGTTCCGTCCCGGCTTGCCACGCTTGCTGCTGGAAGAACGGCGGGCGCGATCGGCGTCACTGAGATGCATCTGGCCACCGGCAAAACGCTTGCTGCCGTCACGCTCGGCCTTGCTCGCGGTCGTTTCAGCACGATCGCGCCCATGCTTGACCTTGCCGCGGCCGGCATCGCCACTGGCGGCTGCAGCGACCGGCGCTGCGGCTGGTGCTGCCGCGGGTGCGGCGGCGGGCGGGGCCACCGGCTTGATCAGTTTTTCGCGTTTGCGCGGCTCGTGAATGCGCGGCACGATCATGCCCAGCTCGCTCTGGTCGATCCGCTGGATGCCGTCCGCTTCCTCCTCGATTCTGGCTTCCGAAACGGGCTCGGAGGGGGCAATCCGTTCTTCCGGCTCCGGCGAGGCCTGAACCTCGACCACGGCTGCCGGTGTCTCGACCGGTTCGATCGGCGCCGTGGCGGCCTCGCGCTGCTTCCGTTCCTGCTGACGCTGCTGCTCGTCGAGGGCCTGCTGCGCATTTTCCTGGCGCCGCTGCTCGGCGTCGCCACGCTCGCGCTCTTCCCGCTCGCGCTGCAGCTGCGATTCCTGCAGCTTGCGCACGGCGTCCTCGCGCTCGGGCTCGGCACTGGCTTCCTCGGCAATCACGCTGCGCTTGACGTAAGTGCGCTTGGCGCGCACCTCGACGTTGACTGTCTTGGCGGTGCCGGCGGTGCCACGCCCACCAGGGGTGGCCACTTTCAGCTCACCGACGGTTCGTCGCTTCAGGGTGATCTGTCGTGGGGCGCTGTCATCGACCTCCGCCGCAGCTTCACTCTTGCCGTGCGTACGACGCAGGAAACCAAGCAGCTTCACCTTTTCGGTGCTGCTGATGACCTGCTCCTGATCGGAAAATTTCATGCCCGCCTCGCCAAGCTGGTTCAGCAGCTTGTCGACCGGCATGCCCAGTACCTGGGCGAGTTGTTTGATCGTGACGTCCGACATTGTGTTCTTTGCTCCGCCGTTCCCGCGCTTGTCATTCCGTGCGGCATGGTCTCTGCCGCCACCTCCATTCCTGGTGAAAGGCTCTTTCCAGAGCCCTTCCCGGCACACCCGTCCGGGGTGCCGCAGTCCGCGCTTAGCCGCCCTGCTCCAGGCGGGCGATCATCGGCGCACGCGCGGCCATGATCAGTGCAGCTGCGCGATCCTCATCCATGCCTTCGATGTCGATCAGATCGTCCACCGCCAGATCAGCCAGGTCGTCCACCGTACTGACTTCGCGTGCGGCCAGGGCATAGGCGGTTGCCTCATCCATGCCTTCCAGCGCCAACAGCTCTTCGGACGGCTGATGTTCGTCGACGCCCTCTTCCACCGCCAGCGCCTCGGTAAGCAACGCGTCGCGGGCCCGGGCGCGCAGCTCCTCGACGATATCCTCGTCGAAGCCCTCCACGGCGAGCAGCTCGGCGCTAGGCACGTAGGCGATTTCCTCGATGCTGGAGAACCCTTCCTGCACCAGGATGACGGCGATTTCCTGATCCACTTCGAGTTTGTCCATGAACAGTGCGCGTGCAGCCTCCTGCTCGGACTCGCTCTTTGCCGTGACCTGATCCTGGGTCATCACGTTGAGCTGCCAGCCGGTCAGCTTGCTGGCCAGGCGCACGTTCTGGCCACCGCGACCGATTGCCTGGGACAATTTGTCCTCGGCCACCGCGATATCCATCGAGTGCTTTTCCTCGTCCATGATGATGGACTGCACTTCTGCGGGCGCCATCGCGTTGATCACGAACTGGGCCTGGTTCTCGTGCCACAGGATGATGTCGACGCGTTCGCCATTGAGGTCGTTGGAGACCGCCTGCACACGCGAGCCGCGCATGCCGATGCAGGCGCCAATCGGATCGGTGCGGCTGTCATGGGCGAGCACGGCGATCTTGGCACGATCGCCGGGATCACGGGCGCAGCCCTTGATCTCGACCAGGCCCTGGCCGACTTCCGGCACCTCCAGCTTGAACAGCTCGATCATGAACTCCGGCGCCGCGCGCGAAACGAAAAGCTGCGGGCCGCGCACTTCGGACTTCACTTCGTAGAGGTAGCCGCGTACGCGATCGCCGACGCGGGCCGATTCGCGGGGAATCGTCTTGTCGCGCGGAATGAACGCCTCGGCGTTGCTGCCCAGATCCAGATAGAGGTTGCCGCGCTCGACCCGCTTGACGATGCCGGTGACCAGCTCGCCGACACGATCGGCAAAGGCATCGACCACCTGCTGCCGCTCGGCTTCGCGGACACGCTGCACGATGACCTGCTTGGCGGCCTGGGCGGCGATGCGACCGAATTCGGCGTTCTCCACCTGCTGCTCGATGTATTCGCCGACCTTGGCATCCTCGCGCTCGTCCAGCGCGTCCATCAGGCGCAACTGCCAGGAGGGCGACTCCATCTCGCCATCGTCGGCAATGATCTCCCAGCGACGGAAGGTCTCGTAGTCACCGGTGTCGTGATTGATCGACACCCGGATATCGGGATCCTCCTCCGGATAGCGCTTCTTCGCGGCCGAGGCCAGAGCGGCCTCCATCGCTTCGAAAATCACTTCCATCGGCACGCCCTTTTCATTGGCGACCGCGTCGACGACCAGCAAAAGTTCTTTGCTCATTGCTGCAACTCCATAGGCGCCTGAAGGCGTCCAAAACGTTGACTTTCGCGTCCAACCGTGGACGCCGGGATTCAAGAAACGACCATCCTTGGACGCGCCGTTCGTAGACTTTGCGTTCGTCCATTAACGCGTGAATCAAAAGACCGCCATCCATGGCGGACTACCAAATCAGATCAAACCTGCTTCTTGGCGGAGGCCTTGCCGCCGCGCTTGGGTTGCGGCGCATAACCCAGTGCAACCCAGTCCGGCACCACGCGCGCGCTTTCCACCAGCCCATGTTCGAACTCGAGCGTCTTGCCCTCGCCTTCCAGCACGATCTGTTCGTCCTGCACGGAGACCAGCTTGCCACGCAGGCGACGCCGACCTTCCAGTGGCGCCTTCAACACCACCTTGACTTCCTGCCCGACGACCTTCGCGAACTGGACTGCGCTGAACAGCGGCCGGTCGATACCCGGCGAGGACACTTCCAGCACGTAATGGCCGGGGATCGGATCCTCCACGTCAAGCAATGCCGACAGTTCGCGACTGGCGCTCTCGCAGTCCTCGATACCAACTTCACGACGCTCGGCGTCGGCACTTGCGCCAGCGGTTTCCTTCTCGAGCAGATCCACGTAGACGCGCAGGGTACTCTGCCCGTGCGACGGGGTGAACTCCACACCGATGCATTCCAGTCCAAGATCGGCCAGTACCTCGGTGA
>JAJXYE010000276.1 GCA_021780735.1 Pseudomonadota bacterium
GGCTGTCGTCGCGCCGCGCGATGCGATCGGGAAAAGCGTGCGCCAGCAGGTCACCGACCGCGTGACTGTCCGCAACCGCACTGGCCGCGCTGCGCACGTCCAGCCGTCGCCGCCAGCCCTTGCTCGCCTGCTCGATCGCCGCCAGCAGGCCGCTGTCGACCTCGTCGCGTGAGGCGCCACCGCGGCGATCGCGCCATGCCTGCAACGCCGCTACACGCATGCGGAAGTCGTCGTTGCGCGCCTGCGTGCCGCGCAACGGCGAGCGCGCCTCCATCAGCGCCAGCAGGTCGCTGATCAGCGAGCGCTGCTGCACCGGCGCGCGCAGCGCGGCGGCGCCGAGCCGCGGCGTGGCACCGAGTTCAAGCATGTGTCGACCCAGCGCGGTGATACGTCCATCGCCATCCAGCGCAGCCAATCGGGTCAGCAGTTCGCGTGCCTGCGCCAAGGCACCGGCTGGCGGCGGATCCAGCCAGGTCAGTGCGCAGTGGCTGTCTGCGGTGATGCCCCAGGCGGCCAGTTCGAGCGCCAGCCCGGATAATTCCGCCTGGGCGATTTCCGCAGCGCGCGCCGGCTCCAGCCGCCTGCTCTGCGGCCACAAGCGATACGCGACGCCGGCCGCGACACGACCGGCGCGACCGGCGCGCTGATCGGCCGAGGCCTGCGAAATGCTGACCGTCTCCAACCGGGTGAAACCGGAGTTCGGGTCGAAGCGCGGCTCGCGGGCGAGGCCGCTGTCGATCACCGCACGAATGCCGGGCAAGGTGATGCTCGATTCGGCCACATTGGTGGCCAGCACGATACGTCGCGTGCGCCCGGATGGAGTCACGGATTCGGCTGGCGCCAGCGCCAGTTGCTGCTCGGCCAGCGACAGTTCGCCATGCAGCGAGAGCAGTTCCACATCGCTGCGCTGCGCCAGCGCCTCGCTCAACAGGCTGCGCGCTCGGGCGATCTCGCGGCGACCGGGAAGAAACGCCAGCACGTCACCATCGGTCTCCCGCAACGCCTGTTGCGCCACCCGCGCCAGCTGCTGTTCGATGCTTTCCTGGCTGCGCGCCGGCGGATGCTCGATGCGCACCGGGAAGCTGCGCCCGGCGCTGCTGATGCGCGGCGCATCCAGCCATGCGGCAATACGCTCACCGTCCAGCGTGGCCGACATCAGCAGCAGGCGCAGCTCCGGTCGCAGCGTGGCCTGTACGTCGAGCGCCAACGCCAGGCCGAGATCCCCGGCCAGATGGCGCTCGTGGAATTCGTCAAAGATGATGGCGCCGATCCCGCCCAGCTCGGGGTCGGCCTGGATCAGCCGGGTCAGGATGCCTTCGGTGACCACCTCGATGCGGGTCGCCGCACTTACCCTCGACTCGAACCGGATGCGGTAGCCGACGGTCGCCCCGACGGCCTCGCCGAGCTGCTCGGCCATGAACTGTGCTGCAGCTCGCGCGGCAATCCGCCGTGGCTCCAGCATCACGATCTTCAGCCCCGCCAGCCAGGGCGCATCGAGCAAGGCCAGCGGTACCTGGGTGGTCTTGCCGGCGCCGGGCGGCGCCTCCAGCACCAGCCGCGGATGCGCAATCAGCGCCGCGCATATCTGCGGCAGCTGTTCGGCGATCGGAAAGCTCGGTGTCGATGCGGTCATCGCCGCGGATGATAACGGCAGCTCCACGCCGGCTGCCCGCCATGCCTGGCTTGCGCCGTCCCTGGCGCGGAGTCTTCGGGGTCAGTCAGGACTTGGCCGGTTGCAGGCACCGGGCCTGCTCCCTTTGCGCCTCGTCGACCCGACCCAGTCGATTGCTGTGCTTGCGTGCTTCGACGATGACCTGCCAGTTGCGCTGGCACAGGCTGCCGTGACGACTGCCCTGGCGCCACGACTGCATCGCCAGATCCTGCGCATTGGCAAAGTCCGACTGCTGCAGCGCGCTCTCGGCATGCTGCTGCAGTTGTTCCGGCCAGCTCGGCGCCGGTGCAGCTGCCTGCGACGGCGCCGGCGGCGGTGGCGGCGGTGGCGGCAGGGCGACGGCCGCGCTGGTTGCCGTCGGCTTCGGTGCATCGCGCAGCGGCGCCAGCGACTCGAACTTGTTCTGGTAATCCTCGGTGATCTGCTTGGCATCGGCGCTGCCGCGAATCACCCGCGGCGTGATCAGCACAATCAGCTCGGTGCGGTTGCGGGTGCGGCTGGTGCTTCCGAACAGGCGGCCCAGCCAGGGAATGCGGTTCAGCCCGGGAACGCCGGTGTCGGTAGTGCCATCAGCCTGCTGGATCAGCCCACCCAGCAGCACGGTCTGGCCGCTCTGCACGGCAACCTCGGTGGCCAGTGCGCGTTGCTGGATTCTCGGGTTGCCGTTGACCAGCGCCACCGACTTGTCGGCCTGGCTGACTTCCTGGCTGATGTTCATGTAGACCAGGCCGCCCGGATTCACCCGCGGCTGCACGGTCAGGATCACCCCGGTATTGATGTAGTTGACCTCGCTGTAGCTGGTGGTGCCGCCGATCGCCGCATTCACGCTGGTGGTGTTGACCGGGATCTTGTCGCCCACCTCGAACTTGGCGGTATGGTTGTTCATCACCACCATCGATGGCGCCGACAGGGTCTTGGTATTGCCGTTGGTCTCCATCGCATTCACCGCAACCTGCAGGTTGTTGTTGAGGAAGGAGTAGAAGAACGGCTGTCCGCCAAAGGTATTGCCGCCCTGGCCCAGCGCGATCTGCCGTTGGTTGGACGGGTTTCCGGGCGTAATGCTGCCGTCGCTGTTGGTGGTGCTGCCGGCCAGACCCTGCAGATACCACTGCACGCCGAACTGGAACTCGCCGGTGAGGTTGACCTCGAGAATGCGTGTCTCGATCTGCACCTGCAACGGCACGGTGTCGAGCTTGTGGATCGCGGACTTGATCTCCTCCCACTGCGAGGGTCGCGCGCGCACCAGCAACTGGTTGTTGCTGTCCACCGAGCTGATCTTCACGCTGCCATCGCTGGAGCTGTATTCCTGGTCGCTTGACCCGCTGCCGCTCTGGCTGATGCCGCCAAAGGTGGAGGAGGTGCCGCCGCCAGCCAGGCTGCTGCCACTGCTGCCATCGCGGCTGTCGGTGCCGCTGCTCAAACCACTGTTCGTGCTGCTGCCCAGTCCGCCCATGCCGGTCGTGCTGCCCGAACTGCCTGAACTTCCGAAGCTGCCGGCGGTGCTGCCCATGCTGTTGGCGCTGGCATTGTCGGCGCTGCCGAGCGTTCCCGAGCTCAGCCCCGGGCCGACCTTGCCGCCATTGTCGCCGCCGCTGCCGGCGCCGTTGGTGTAGATCTGCGCCAGGTACTTGGCCAGATCCGACGCCTTGATGTTGCGCACGTCGTAGACGAACAGCTGCGGCTCGTTGCCGCCGCCGCGGTCGATCCGGGTAATCCAGTCACCAACTTCCTGCAGGTACTCGGGCTGGGTACTGATCACCACCAGCGCGTTGGTGCGCTCGATCGGGATGAAGCGCAGCATGCCGGCCAGCGGCGTGTCGCCATGCACGCCGAACATGCCGTCCAGCTTGGGCATCAACTCGCCGACGTTTGCATACTGCAGGTTGAATACGCCGACCGACATGCCGCGCAGCCAGTCGACGTCAAAGGTATGCACCATGCTCTGGTAATTGGCCAGCTCCTCCGGCGTACCCGCCATCACCAGCAGGTTGCGCGCCGGGTCGACCAGCAGCACGGCATCCTTGCGCGCAAACGGCTTGATCAGCTTCTGCATCTCGGTGGCCGAGATGAAGCGCAACGGAAACAGCCGCGCCTGCAGCCCGCCGGCCGGCGCGGCCGCGCCGAGACTGGGCACAAGGTTGCCCGCCACGGCGTCCTTGTCCGGCATCACCACATAACCACCGCTGCCCTTGACCAGCGCGTTGTGCGTCCAGGAAAGCAAGGTCTCCAGGATCGGCAGCGCCTGGCTGGCGTCGACCGGCTCGGAGGTGGAGAAGGAGATATTGCCCTGCACGCCGGGCACGATGGTGTAGTTCTGCTTGAGCAGGTCGCCGAGGATCGCCTTGACCACCGCCTGCACTGGCTGGTTCTCGAAATTGAACGTCACCGCACCGCTGCCCTTGGCCGCTGGCCGCGGCTTGGCCAGCGCGGTGGGGCGGATGAAGTGGCCGCTGCCGCTGCTGATCTCGGCGTTGGCCGGCGCCGCACCGGCGTTGTCGATGTCATTGTTCAACGGCAACGGCGCCGGCACCGGATCGTGCGTACCGGCCATCGCCTCGCGCTGCAGGGCACCGTTGTCGTGCGGCTTGGGCATGCTGGCGCAGCCGACAAGGCACACGGCCGTGGCCAGGGTGGCGGTGCGCAGAACGCGCTGGGTAAGGATGCGGAACATGGATCAACGTACTCCTTCGTGGGCCGCGGCGGCGCGAGCGGCTCGACGTTGCTGGATGCTGCGGCGAATCCGTTCGATCGCGGATTCCTGGGGATGGTCCAGCTGCGGCTGCGTGCCTGGTTGCCAGGCGGGGCGGGCGGGCGGGCGCCTGCCTGGCGCATCCTGCTGCACGCGCATGGTGGCATCACCGGCTGGTGCGGCTTTCGTATCCGCGCCCGGCTTGAGCGGGTCGATCGGCGCACCGGCTGGCAGCTTCAATTCCGTGCGACCGGCGGCGGAATCGAACAGCGCCGAGCGCGGGTGCACCTCGACCAGGGTCACGTTGCTGCCCTGCAGCGTCTCGCCTTCGCGCAGGCGGATCTCGCGATCGCCATTCTTGTCGTGCAACAAGGCCATGCGCATGCGCGGGGTAAGGATGATTCCGGTCAGCTGGAGATCGCCGAGGTCGCTGCCACCATCGGCAGCCAGCGCCGTCGGCTTGCGGTCGGGGTTGAACAGCGGCTTCTGCCAGACCAGCATGAACTGCTGCAGCGGCAAGGCCCGCGGCAGATCGGCCGCGCTGCCCACCGGCGGCAGAGGTGCCAGTGCGCGGGGTTTGCCCCAATGCGCATGGCGACCCAGCCCACCCAGCAGGAGCAGCAGCACGATGCCCAGGGTCGCGGCGATGCCACCGAGCCAGGGGCTCAGTCGGCGCTGATGCGCGGCATTCATGGCGCCGCTCCGGCAGCCGCAGCGGGCCGCACGGGCGCGCCACGTGCCGGTCGCACGTAGCCGGAAAGCGTGAACTGCACTTCCAGCGGAGCGGCGTGACTCTTTTGCGCCGCGACCGGATTGCGGTAGATGCTGAGGTCATCGATGAACAGGTAAGGCGTACCCTGCTCCAGCGCCTGCATCACCGCGGCCAGCGGCTCGATGTCGCAACTCAGGCTGATGCTGACGGCGGCCTTGCGATACGGCTCGCCGGCACTGGTGGGTGGCGGCGGCAGCGGCATCTTCTGGCTCACCACGCAACGGCCACCGCGGGTGCTGCGGCCGACCACATCGACCACCCGCTGCATCAGGTCGGCGGCCGCGCTGTTCGGATCGTCCGCCGGCAGAAACGCGTCGCTGGCGGCCTGACCGGCGCCGAGGGCATTGATTCGGGTCTGCAGCGCCGGCTTCTCGGCAATCGCTGCGGCATAGCGGCTGTGCGTATCGCGCAAATCGGCCATCTCGCTGCGAATCTGCTTCAGTGGCGCCACGAACCACCAGTGCAGCAACAGCAAATACGCCAGCAGCAGGGCCAGCAGCAACAACACGATCGCCGCAATGCGGCTTTCACGTGGCTTGAGCGCGCTCATCTTCATGGCGCACCCGCCGCAGCATCGGCGGCCGCCTTCGGTCGGCTGGAAGCGGGCTCACGCACCTTGGCGGTCAGGTAGAAACGCTCCTTGCCGGTCGCCGGATCGGGCTGGATGCTGCCCTGGAATCCGGCATCGGTCAGGACTTGGGAATCCTTCAGGGCGTCGAGCAGCTTCGCCGCCTGCTGGCTCTGTCCCTGCATGCCGATCTGACCGGTGTTGTCGACACTGAAACGTTCCAGCCAGGTGCTGTCGGGCAGGCGCGCGGTGGCGTCCTGCAACAGGCTGAGCATGCTGACCGTGTCCTTCTTGCGCTTGGCCAGGAAGCCGGCAGCGCCGGCGTTGTCCTGCAATTGCTGGCGCAGCGTGGCGACCTGCTGCGCCTCGCCACGCATGCTCTCGACCTCGGCCTGCATCTGCTGCAGCACTACCCGGCGGTTGTGCAGCCACTCGCCACACACCAGCAGCAGCAACAGGACGCAGGCCGCGCCCAGCGCCAGGTTGAGTCGCCGCCGCGGATGCGCGCGGCGCGGCGTCTGTTCGGCGGGCAGCAGATTGACGCCGAGCCGGTCGTCGGCCTGTGCCACATCCACCGCGTCGATCGTGATGCCCTGGGCACGCAGTCGCGCCAGCAGCGGATCGAGAGTATGGCGCATGACCGCAACCAGTTCCACCTGGAAACGACCGGCCACCGCGGTCACGGGCAGCTCGCGCGCGGCGTAATACACCTGGGCAACGTTGAACGGAGTCTGTCGATCCATCTCGAACGCGACCACCTGCAGCAGGTTGTCGCGCGCGGCCAGCGGCAGCAACAGGTTGCGCCGCAGCACCGTCGTCGACGGCAGCAGCAAGGCCAGGCGCAGATCCTCGCGATCGACCCGCTGCAGCGCGGCATTCAACACCAGCGGACGTGCCTCGTCGGGATTCTCCTCCCAACTGGCCAGCGGCTCGGCCCGACCAGCATGACGCAGGATCCACTGCGTACCGCCGACCTGCAACAGGTACCAGTCGGCCCCGGTGCTGAACCAGCCGCGCCAGCGCTGCGGCAGCAATTGCCGCAATTCACCGCCCCACCAGGTCAGGAATGCCGGCAACGGCGAAGCCCGCCAGCCGCGGCGTACGCGATCCATCCACGGCCGCAGTGACTGCATTGCCGTACTCATTCCCGATCTCCCTCCTGCCAACGCAACACGGTGTAAGGCTGCACGCCACCCATGCCGGGCTGCACGCGAACCGTGGCGCGCACCACGGCGCGCGTACCGTCGGCCAACGTGGCCACGGACTCGATACTATGCGTTGTTCCGTTGTTGAGAGCCATACTCGGGTCGTTCGCATTCCTCAGCCGTGCGGCGCGGATCTCCTGCAGTCGTTGCGCGGTCATCCCCGGAATCGCCTGCAACGCCAGCGGTGGAGCGGTGTTCGGGTCGGGGCTGGTGTTGCCGGCCCAGATCGTCAGCACCGGTGCCACGCGCCGGTACAGGCCCGGCGTCACGCCGAGCACCATCTGCAGTTCCTGCACCGTGGCGAAGGGCCCGTTGCGCGGGCCGTACGAGCGACCGGCCGCGGCATACATGGCGCGCTGGCTGTCACCCTCGCCGGATACCGTCGGTGCGTTGCGCCAGTCGACCACGCGACTGGCCACCAGGCTGGCCTGCGCCGGCGCCAGACCCGCCACATGAAACAGCTGCTGCAGCACCTCGGGCGTGTCGCTATTGAGATCGACCTTGCCGCCTTCATCGATGGCATGAATCACCACCGTGGCCTGGTCGTACTTGAAGGCGTAGGCGCGACCATCACCGATCCAGCGCTGCTTCATCTGCGGATCCTGCAGACCGTAGATCGCCCGCATCAGGCCCGCCTCGGCGGCGTAGTGGGCCTGGGTCTGCGCAAACTGGTAGCGCGCCTGCAAGCCCTCGGTGCGGGCCAGCGCGGCGTAACCGCCGAGCATGATCGCCAACAGCGTGCACGCCCACAGCACCAGCAACAACGCGACTCCGCGTTGACGGCTGCGGCCTGGCAACGGACGCCTCATCGCGGCTGCCCCCCTTGCAGCCCACCTTGCCCGAAGCCATACACCAGCGGCGGACGTGTCCGCAGCGCCACTTCGAACAACGGCCAGTCGCCCTGACCAATGGTCTGCAACTGGATCCGCACCAGCTGTGGCAGCACCCGGCCGTCGGCCCAGGTGGCCATCCACGGCAGGTTCGTGCCATGGGCATCGACACCGCGATAGCTGAAGCTGCCTTGCCGGATGTGGTCGAACAGGATCTGCGGGTCACCCAGGGGCTGCGGTGGCTGGCCGTCGGGCGGCAGCAACGCCAGGCTCAGTTCCAGCCGCTGGCCGCCGCTGCCATCGTCGACCAGTTGCAGTTGTTGCAACTGCGGCCCCAGCTTGCCGAGGTAGCCGGGCAGCGGCGCCACATAGCGCATCTCGTGCGCACTGCCCTGGAAATAGATCGGCTCGCCCTGATCGGTGTGTCCGATCGGTTCGATCAGGCTCTGCGCCAGTTCGCGGCGCAGGAAATCCTGTGCCGCGCGGGTCTGGTCGATCCGCTCGATCATGGCCGTGCCCGAGCTGATGCTGTGGCTGGCCGTGCGCACACCGGAGTACACGCCAACCAGCAACAGCGCCAATAGCACCAGGGCGGCCAATACTTCCAGCAAGGTGAAGCCGGCGGCGCGCTTCATGGCTGCGCCTGCAGGCTGCCGGGATTGAGTCCGTCAGGCGAGCGACTGGCCAGGCGCAGGGTACGGAAATGCGCCGAACGCGGATGCCCTGGCGGGCCCCACATGACGTCCAGATCCAGCTGATAGAGCTGCAGCGGCGTATTCGGGCTGGTCGTCGTGGTGGGACTCCACGGGGTCACGTTGAGCTGCCAGCGAAAGCGCTGGTCGAACCTGCCCGACGTGCTGCCCGGCTTGATCGGCGTGGTGACGAAGGCGGTGTCGAGCAGGCTGCGCGCATACAGCGCCGCCTCGCTGTGCGCCGCCGCGTTCTGACTGAGGCTGATCGACGCCCCGGCCACCTTCATCAGCGCAGTGAAGGCGATCGCCAGCAGCATGATCGCGGCGATGACCTCGAGCAGGCTGAAGCCATGCTGGGTTGATCGGGGAATCCCACAAGGGGACTTCCGCGCTTTCATCGCGCCGCCACCGTGTCGACCACGCGCACCTCACCGGTCAGCCACGACACGTTGACATGCCACTGGCGCTTGCCGCTCTGCAAGGTGATGCGCCCGCCGGTGGAGCTGCCGTCGGGGAAGAAGCGGATACGACCGGTGTGGTCGTTGGGCTGGTCTTCCCTGGCACTGGTGATGCTCACGCGCATGCCTTTGGGCAGACGCACCTCCTGCTGTTTCACGTTGCGATAGCTGTTGGCGCGGGTGTCCACGTCGAAGTTCTGTTCCTTGCCGCGCACGATCGCCTGCGCCCGGGTTGCGCGCAGCGCGCCGGCCAGCTCGCTGCTGGCCGCGCGCACGCGGGCGCTGGCCAGGCCCTGGGTCACCGAGATCGATACGGCAGCCGCGGCGATCCCGACCAGCAGGATCACCGCCAGCATTTCCAGCAAGGTGAAGCCCTTGGCGCGCGCAGCCGTCATCCCTATTGCCAGTTGCCCACATCCTTGCTGTAGCCGTCGCCACCGGGCTTGCCATCCTGACCGTAGAAAATCAGGTCGAAGCTGCCGTGCTGGCCCGGATACTGGTAGCCAAAGGCGTGGCCCCACGGATCCTTCAGGCCGGACTCCTTGGAGTACGGGCCCTGCCAGTTGGCCGCGTTGGGCGGCTTGACCAGCAGATCCTCCAGTTGCTGCGGCGGCGAACCGTTGTCCAGCGCGTAGTTCTCGATCTTCTGGCTGAGCGTGGTCAGCTGCGCCTTGCCGGCGCCGTATTTGCCCTTGTCCACGTTCCTGCCGACCTGGGTTACCACCACCGCGCCGATGATGCCGATCAGCACGATCACCGCCAGCATTTCGAGCAGGGTGAAGCCGGCAGCGTTCGCGCCGATACGTCGTGGTTGCCTGTACTGCATGAAAATCACCTCGATTCGGGAAACGGGTCTTACTGAATATTGCTGGTCAGGCTGAGCAGTGGCAGCAGGATCGCCGCCATGATGATCGCCACCATCACCGTCATCACGATGGTCAGCGCCGGCACCAGTGCAGCCAGCAGACGATCGATTGATCGCCTGGACTCCAGCTCGAATGTGTCGGCCACCTTCAGCAGCATCGTGTCGAGCTGGCCGGCCTCCTCGCCCACCTGCACCATTTGCATCGCCAGCCGCGGAAACAGCTTGGACTGGCCCAGCGCCAGACTCAGTCCGGCGCCGCCCTTGACCTGCTCGTGCGCCGCGCTCAGCGCCGAATCCAGCGCACGATTGGCGGTGACCTGACGCGCAATGGTCAGCGCGCTCAGCAGCGGCACGCCGTTCTTGAGCAGGGTTCCCAGCGTGCGCGCGATGCGTGCCGTCTCCACCTTCAGCAGCAGCGGGCCGGCCACGCGCATGGTCAGCAGCCGGGTATGCCAGGCCAGCCGCGCCTGCGGATCGCGCAGGCGCGCGCGCCAGGTCAGCACGCCACCCACGATCAGCAGCAGGATCAGCCACCACCAGGCCTGCAAGGTATTGCCCACCAGCAGCACGGCCTGGGTGATCCACGGAATCGGCACCTGCATGTCCTGGAAGATCGGCACGAACTGCGGCACCACATAGGCCAGCAGCAGAATCAGGGAACCGAGCACGCCAACCATCAGGAACGCGGGGTAGATCAATGCGTTGACAATGCTGCCGCGCAGCTGCTGCGAACGCTCGAGATAGTCGGCCAGCCTGCGCAGCGTTTCTTCCAGCGAACCACCGGCCTCGCCGGCGCGCACCAGGCTGACGTAGAGCTTGGGAAACACGCCATGCTCCTCGTCCAGCGACGAGGACAGCGTATTGCCACCGCGCACCCGATCGCGCACCCGCTCGATCATCTTCTTCGCATGCTCGCCCTCGGGCAGTTCCAGCAGGATCGTCAGCGCGCGATCCAGTGGCTGGCCGGCACCGAGCAGGGTGGCCAGCTGATGGGTGAACTGGGCCAGCTGGTCGCCGCTGAACGGGCCGCGCTTGAACAGCGCCGCCAGGCCGCTTCCGCCGGTCGCGCCGCTGGCCGGCTGCGCCTCCAGCGGGGTGTGCCCCTGATCCTGCAGGCGGCCGATCACCTCCTCGACGCTGGCCGCCTCCATCTCACCGTACAGCGTCTCGCCGGCCTCGCTGACTGCCTTGTAACGGAACTGCGCCACGTCAGCCGTCCTGCGTTACACGCAGGACTTCCTCCAGCGTGGTGACGCCGGCGACGGCCTTGGCGATGCCGTCTTCATACATGGTGCGCATGCCTTCGCTGCGTGCCTGTTTCTCGATCTCGCCAGCATCGGCGCGGCGCATCACCAGCCGCCGCAGCGGGTCGCTCATGGTGAGGAACTCCATGATCGCGCGACGACCGCGGTAGCCGGTGGGATTGGCGGCGCTGCTGCCCGGCTTCCACAGCCGGATCGGACGCTCGTCGGTGTACTTTTCCAGCTCGAACTGCTCGATCACCTCGGGCAGCGCCTCGTAGGGAATCGCGGTCTCCGGATCGAGCCGGCGCACCAGTCGCTGCGCCAGGATGCCGTTGATGGTGGAGCCGAGCAGGTAGTCCTCCACCCCCATGTCGAGCAGCCGGGTAATGCCGCCTGCCGCGCTGTTGGTGTGCAGGGTGGACAGCACCAGATGGCCGGTGAGCGCGGACTGGATCGCGATGCGACAGGTTTCCAGGTCGCGCATTTCGCCGATCATGATCACGTCCGGATCCTGGCGCATGATCGAACGCAGCGCACCGGAGAAATCCAGCCCGATCTGCGGCTTCACCTGGATCTGGTTGATGCCTTCAAGCTGGTATTCGAC
Organism: Pseudomonadota bacterium; assembly: GCA_021780735.1. GTDB lineage: Bacteria > Pseudomonadota > Gammaproteobacteria > Xanthomonadales > Rhodanobacteraceae > Rhodanobacter. Next base: position 11,600 of record JAJXYE010000276.1, read on the forward strand.
CGGATCCTCGACGGTGATGATCTTCACGTCGTTGGTATTGATCTGCGACAGCGCGGTGTACAGCGTGGTGGTCTTGCCCGAGCCGGTCGGGCCGGTCACCAGCAGAATGCCGTGCGGCTTTTCCAGCACATCGATGAAACGCTGCTTGAAGCTGTCGGTGAAGCCCAGCGACTCAAAGTCGAATACCACCGATTCGCGATCGAGGATGCGCATCACCACCGACTCGCCGAAGCTGGTGGGCACGGTGGACACGCGCAGGTCGAGCTCCTTGCCCTGCACACGCAGCTGGATGCGGCCATCCTGCGGCAGGCGGCGTTCGGCGATATTGAGCCGCGCCATGATCTTCACGCGCGAGATCACCGCGGCGGTGGATGAGGACGGTGGCGCCTCGACTTCGTGCAGCACGCCGTCGATGCGGTAGCGCACCTTCAGGCGGTTCTCGAACGGCTCGATGTGCACGTCCGAGGCGCGCTGCTCCACCGCGCGCTGCAAAATCAGGTTGACCAGGCGGATCACCGGCGCCTCGGATGCAAGGTCGCGCAAATGTTCGACGTCGTCCTCCTCGGCGGCGCTGCCATCGAGGTTTTCCACGATGGCGCCCATCGCCGAGCGGCCCGTACCGTAATAACGTTCGATCAGGCCATCGATCTCCGATCGCAGGCCCACGCGCAGCGCCACCGGGCGCCCGGCGGCCAGTTCCACCGCCTGCAACGGGTAAGGGTCGGCCGGATCGGCCACGATCAGCGCCAGCCCGTCCTTCTCGTCCAGTACCGGCACCACGTGCTGCTGCTTGAGGAAGCGCAGCGAAAGCTCCAGGTCGGGCGGCGGCAGCTCCGGTGCATCGCGCGCGGACAGCAGCGGCACCTGCAGCAATTCCGCCCAGCCTTCGGCCAGGTCGCGCTCGGAGACCAGGCCGAGCCGCGCCATCAACGTGGTCAGGGTGCCTTCGGCCGACTCCTCGTGCAGGCGCCGCGCGCGGCCCAGATCACTGTCCTTCAGACGACCTCGCGACACCAGCCAGGCACAGACTTCCGTCTCACGGTCGTCCCCCGCCATGCCCGTTCCGCTTGCCGCCGGCTCAATGGCTGCCGACATCATCCACCCCGCTCAATACCTGCCAAAGCCGTCGTCGCCCCTGCAGCAAAACGGCAAGGATCATAGTTATCACATCCGGCCAACCACAGGCGAGTTCAGCCCGAACCGGTTCCACCTGTCGTTCATGCTGCACAGGGATGCCCATTGTGCCGCCTTGAGCGGCACATCTGGTGATTCGTGACCTAGGAAAAATTCCTGCAAGGACTTGCGCGCGGTCGGGACAGGGCGTCTGCGACTCCCTCGATGAGGCACCTTCCGACCAGCTTCACCATGCCGCTCACCCGGCTTGCGCGCAACGGACCACTTGCAGCCGGCAACGCGGGCGCGCGCCGGATCGGCCTGCTGCGTCGCGAAATCTCACCAGCCCCGCGCGCACGACCTGCATGCCAGCGCAATGTCATGCGACATGGTCAGGTTCGAATGTTCATTCGAAACGGGGTGTTTCGACGCGCGGGGCTGGCGGGCTCCCCGGCAAACTCGATGCGAAGGGCGCGGGACATTGGGTTGGAGCCAATCCCGTTCTCAGGGTCGATTCAAGATTCGAGACCTGACCCCCCGGCTTCCATTGATTATGTTGCGCGTGGACCTTGAAACCGCCAGCTTTAAAACAAGATCTTGCCATCAGCCTTCCCTTTCATTTTTTATATTGCGCCCCGCAATTTTTGCACTTTGTTCTTGCTGGTTTCGAAGGGAGAACAGCCGTGTAACCACATTTGCTACAAGTTATCAATGACGCCAATAACAGCAACGTTATGTAGACCACCCCCCACCCGACATTCAAAATCACAAATAGCCAATTTGGCGTTGGCCCAATTAACGCTGAATAGAGGCAGATAATAAGGAGGCCTAACAGGGCACCTCCTGGAAACCAGAACCAAACCAAGCGCTTTTGGCGCCTTACTTCTGTAAGAGAATCGCTCATATTTCTTCAGAGACCACCATCAGGGAACAAGCTATTCAACGCTGAAAGCCCGCTCCCCAAAGTCGGAGTAGCGGCTGTCGCCGACCACGCAGTTCCGATGAATCCACCCCCACCGAAACCATTGCCACCCTTCATACCGAAGCCGCCCTGCACCCCTGTTGTAGTGCCGCACTTATCCCATGTAGCACTCAAGCTTTCCGATATACCCAAGGCGCCATCGACCTCTGCATAATTTGATTGCGTTATGCCTGTTGTAGGGGCACTGCCTTGACTGAAATTAAGACCTGATCCATAGCCAGCATAAATACCCCCGCCCATGCCGCCAGCGCCCTGAGCTGTACCGAATGCGGACCAAGTCAGAGGGTTAAGGGGAATAAGGGTCAGGTCTTGTTTTGGCATATCCCTCACTTCACGCCCGGGCAATTCGACTAACCGACGCGTCGTGCAGACCGAAGTGGTCGCCGAGGTCTTTCAATGTGTACGCACCGCTGGCATACGCTGCGCGAATGGCGCTGTCGCGATCAGCAGCGGCTCGCTCGTATTGGGTCAGCGATTTCCGCGGCCGTTGCGCGCGGGGCACTTCACGCGAAGGCGCCTTGGCGCGGGCGGCCACGCGCTCTACAAAGGCTTCGTCACCCTGCTGCTTGTTGTCTGGCAACGACACCTCTGCACCTGCCGTGACAAAACGAGCGAATGCACGTCGCGCCACACCACGATCCGCAGCGAACAACGACAGCGTCTCGGCAACCGCAAGCATGTCCGACGCCGGCACCTTCCCCATAACGGCACGGTAACTGCTCCACGGCCAGTCGGCTGCCGTCGGACACAACCTCCCACGCACCGGGTTGAGCACGATGTACCTCGAGAGCTCCATCAGGTAACTGTCCTTATCCACCAGCACCGCCTTATAGCGGCCTTGCAGCACGTGACCGACCCGGCCGTGCCGCCGATTGAAAGCCTGGGTGTCAACGCCGTTGACTTCACGCATTCCACGCGACAGCGTCGGTGCGAGGGTCTCGACCAGCAGGTGATGGTGATTGTCCATCAGGCAATACGCCCACAAACGCCATTGAAAGCGTTCGCACACTCGCGCCAAACCCGCACAGAAGGCCTGCCGGTCCTCATCATCCCTAAAGATCGCCGCCCGCGCATCGCCACGCGCCATCACGTGATACAGCGCACCGGCGAATTCAATACGAAGAGGACGAGACATGATGGCAGGCTACATTAATGCATGTGGCAAGACAAAACCTGGCCCCTGTCGCGCCTGTTCCGCGCTGACCCCTGCCCCGCGGTTTCGTACTCTCCTGGCACCTTTGCCTCCTTTTCAGGGAAAAGTACTCATTGGCAACTTCAATGACGACGTGATCGCCTTCAGCAATAAAAATATGTGCTCCGGGGTCTTCGAAATCACCGCACGCCCCTATCCCATTTGACGAATTCAACGTTATATCAGTCACCTTTCCTTCAAACCCGATCAATCTCGGAAGGAACCCATACGTCTGAAGAAATTCACCCCGCGTCAGAGAAATCTTATTGATTGACTGGACTGCAAACCTTTTGCTACAGACGTAAAAAGATTTTGACGTATACACGATATCAATGCTTTTTATGAATTCTTCTTGCTTTGCGTCCAGTCCCATCGGACCAGGAGTATCATATGCAGTCTCGACAGCCCATCTCCCAATGAGTTTTGGCGGGATGCCGCCTGAAGCGGAGGAATATATCGCGAATATCATCGCCAGTATTTTTACGCTTTCTAACATTATCGACCTCCATCAATGAGCGCTGTTTTAGATACCGTTCGCAGGTTCTTCGACTGCTAATCTCTCAAAAGGTGGGTCAATACCTAAACTGTTTAAATCATTCGACCCGACCAATGGAGCGCATGGGGTCAGGTCTAGCATCGTAGCATTTGCCGGAGGGAGTGAGCGTGGGCGCATCCCTTTGCACTCCCCTGGCTCGCAGAGCCACGCCAGCATCGGCCTTGGGTGCTGAATCCCCTTCGATGCCTTGCGCACCCGCCAGCCTCTGGGACAATGGCGCTTTGCGCGAACGGATCCCGCCATGCACCTCATCGACATCGGCGCCAACCTCACCCACGAGTCGTTTCACCACGATCTCGATGCCGTGCTGCGGCGGGCGCACGAGCAGGGTGTCGGCCGGATGATCGTCACCGGCGCCTCGCGCGACGGCAGCGAGCATGCGCTGGCGCTGGCCCGGGCGTATCCGGGGGTGCTGTTCGCCACCGCCGGCGTGCATCCGCATCACGCGATCGACTACGACGATGCCACCGATGCGCGCCTGCGCGAGCTGGCGGGCGATCCGCTGGTACGCGCGGTGGGCGAAACCGGACTGGACTACAACCGCAACTACTCGCCGCGCGAGGTGCAGCTGACGGTGTTCGAACGGCAGCTGCAGATGGCGGTGGATCTGTACAAGCCGCTGTTTCTGCACCAGCGCGATGCGCATGCGGATTTCATCGGCCTGCTGCGCCGCTATCGCGAGCGGGTGCCGGCCGTGGTGGTGCATTGCTTCACCGACAACGCCGAGGCGCTGCGCGACTACCTCGCGCTGGACTGCCACGTCGGCATCACCGGCTGGATCTGCGACGAGCGACGAGGCACCCATCTGCGTGAGCTGGTGCGCGAGATCCCCGCCCACCGCCTGATGATCGAGACCGACGCACCCTACCTGCTGCCGCGCACGGTACGCCCGCATCCGCCACACCGGCGCAACGAGCCCATGTACCTGCGCCACATTTGCGAGGAAGTGGCGCGCGACCGTGGCGAGCCGGCCGAGGCCACGGCGACGGCCAGCACCGCCGCCGCCGAGGCATTCTTCGGGCTGGGTGATATCACGCTCCCGGCCCTGGTCGGCGGCGAGCGGCCGACTACGGCAAGCTCACGGTAATTGTGCCGACGTCGCTCCACGGGCCGCAACCGAACGCATTGCATCCCCGCGCGCGGTACTCGTAGGTGCCCGAGGGCTTGCCGCGTACCGCCAGCGCGTTGCTGAATACGTGGGGGACACCCATCCACTGGCCGCTCCCGGCGAGCTGCTGCAAATCGTAGCTGCTCGCCCCGCTCACTGCGCTCCAGGTCACCGCGTAATTGCCGCTACTGCTGGTCCCCGGCAGGTTGATTACCGGTGCCGTGGACGGTGGCGGGAACGCGGTGCCAAGCGTGACGGTGATCGTCGCGATCGGACTGAACTGGCCGCAGCCGCCATCGTTGCAGGCCTGAACCCGGTATTTGTAGTCACCGCTGGCGTGCGGGCCCAGCGTGGTGATGGAGAACCAGCTGGCACGCGTGGAATCCTGCACGGTCACCCAGTCAGCGCTGGCGAACTGCTGTTGCAGCACATAGCGGTTGGCCGAAGTCACCGCGGTCCAGCTCACCGTGTAACCACCGCCGCTGCTGGCCGGCAGGCTCAGTTTGGGTACCGACACCGGCACCACAACCACGGTCTTGGTGATGGATCCGTCGCCGGTGATGTGGTTGTGAACCACCTCGGTCACCTGGTACGTGCCGCCGACCGCATACGTATGCAGGACCGATGACTTCAGACCCACGCTCCCGCCATGACCGCCATCGCCGAAGTACCAGTCCATCTCGTCGTCGACAAAGTTGCTTGCGTCCTGCGAATTGTCGCGGAACTCGACGTCACCCGGGAACTGTCCGCTGTCGTCGAAGTACTCGAAATCAGCAACCGGCGGCGGAGCCCCCACGAGAACCGGGATCATCCTGGAACTGGTGCGGCCGCTGGCGGCGTCCGTCACGGTTTCGGTGACGTTGTAATACTGCAGCGGCACGTACGTGTGGCTGGGGTTGGTGGCCGTGGACGTGGTGCCGTCGCCGAAGTTCCACACGTGCCTGGAAAGTGTGCCGTGCCAGTCAACCGATGTGTCGGTGAAGTTGACCGTAGAGCCGGTAACAACGTAACTGAAGCTCGCTACCGGCCCATTGAAATCGGTGATCGCCTGACTGACGTTCAGGCTGCCGAAGCCGCTGGCGTAGTCCCAGCCGTAGTCCGCCTGTTCGCCGATATTCACACCCTGGGTGATGTCATGGAAAGCGTCGGCGGGCAGCTCATAGAGCAGCGGTGCGGCAAAGCCGAAACCACTGCCCTGCGAAGCCAGCACCCGTGCCCATGCCCCGGTGAACAGCGGCGCGGAAAGACTGGTACCGCCGTATTGCGCCAGTTTCCCATGCAGGGTGATGACCGAACCGGTCGACGGGCTCGCGTCCAGCGCGACATCGGGCACGCCGCGGGTGCTGCTGCCGGCATTGCGACCCACGCCGACCTGCCAGCCCGGTATCGGTTCGTACTCGCTGGGACCGCCACCGCCGGAACGGGTCGGATCGTCCTCCCACACAGTTTCACCGGGATAGTTGGCGCCGTCATCGGCATCCAGCCGGGTGCCACCCACGGCGACCACATAGGGTGAGCTGGCCGGGTACGACACGGTGACCGCCGGAGCCGTCCCGGCGCATTCCTCCGAGCCGTTGTCACCCGATGAGACCGAGAACGTCTGGCCCTGCGCCACGGCCTGCTGCAGGATCTGGTCGGTCGCCGCGATCATGCCGTCGGCCTCGGCGTCGCGTTCGCACTCATTCAGCGAGACATTGATGATCTTGGTCGCATTGGCGCTCACCGCGGCATTGATGTCCGCCGTGATGTCACTGTTGTTGAGCGACTTGGCGCTGTAGAAGATCAGCTTGTTGACGCCGCCGGTGATGCCCACGATGTCCTGGCTGTCCAGATCCCATTCGACGTCGCCGCTGGTATCACTGCTGCCCGCGCCGACGACCTGGGTGACGACAGCCGGCAGCGAATGCGCGGTGGTGAAACTGTTCAGGTCGCTCAGGATCCCCGTCATGCTGCCTTCGGAAATGATACCGACCGTCACGTTGGACGCGGTCGGCGTGCCGCTTGCGCCGTAGATACCGGCGAAGTCGGTCGGATCATGGCCGGTGAAGCCCGGCACCGAACTGGTGTGCGTGGCGCTGTCGTAGCCGGCCGGCCGGGCGGCGGTATGGAATACGTTCACCGTCTGCAGTCCCAGCACCGACAGCACCGTGTCGCGCAGCGATGCGGGAATCATCACGCTGCCAGTATTGGCGTAGGCCACGTGTCCGTCCTGCGTGCGCACCTGCACCAGACCCACATGAAATGCCGCACGCACGACATCCGCGGTGGCGTCCGCGCTTACCAGCTGGCGATTCGGCGCCACGTCGATGTTGCTGAAACCAGCCAGTTTCAGGTAGTCGACCACGGCCTGCGCTTGCGCCTGGGTGGGAGCGAACTGCGCCACGAAATCGCCCGTGGTCATCGAGCGCTGTGCAAGCGCGGTTCCTTTTTGCCGTGCCTTCGCCAGAAACCGGTCAAGCCGGGCCTGGTTGCGCAGCTTCAGCGAGATCACCAGGTGCATCGGCTGGGTGACTGGCAGCAGGCCAACCGCCTGATCGCCGGTGTGCAATGCAGCTGGCTGTTGCGCCAGCGCTACCAGTGCCCGATTGGCCCGCGCGCCGGGCGGACTGCTGGGCGGTGCCACGCTGGAGATCGGGCTGGCACTGGCCGGGCAGGCCATGGCCAGGCCGATGAGGGTGACGAGCATCCTTGAGCGGGTGTGGTTGAACATGGGATCTTCCTGAAATTATCCATCGAGCATGAGCACGCCGGCCACGTGGCCGTCGGCGCGAGACGTGGCGCCTGTGGTCGCTGGGTGTTCCCCTTTCGATCGGCAGATCTGCGTCCGGACTGTTCAACAATCCAACCCGGAAGTCCAGCCGCAGGTTCTTGCGTTTCGCCCGCGAATGGGCGGGCGCGCTCCGACCGGCCGGCGGAAACGAACATCACCTGCAAGCGCTGACGCTATCCATGGCTGCAGCAGCAGGCAAGCCACGATCACCATCGCAACAGGCGGCGATCAGGACAGCCCGAGTTGCCGCGTCTCACCGGGAGCCAGGCCATCCAGCGCATGCTCGCCGATGCGCACGCGGATCAGGCGCAGGGTGGGAAAGCCGACCGCGGCAGTCATCCGGCGCACCTGCCGGTTGCGTCCCTCGCGCAGGCTCAGGCTGAGCCAGCTGGTGGGAATCGCCTTGCGAAAGCGCACCGGCGGATCGCGTGGCCACAACCAGCCGGGTTCGTCTGCCGCCTCCACCTGCGCCGGCAGGGTCGGACCGTCATTCAGCAGCACTCCGCTGCGCAGCCGCTGCAAGGCCGCCTCGTCGATGGCACCGTCGACCTGCACCAGATAGGTCTTGGCCTGCTTGTGGCGCGGGTCGGTGAGGCGATGCGCCAGCGGGCCGTCGTCGGTCAGCAGCAGCAGGCCCTCGCTGTCCTGATCCAGTCGTCCGGCCGCATAGACGTCCTTTTGCCGGACGTAATCAGCCAGGGTGGGGCGACCGCGATCGTCGGTGAACTGGCACAGCACACCGTAGGGTTTGTTCAGTGCGATCAGCATGGCGCGCCACGACCCACCAGCTGCTCAGTTCCGCGGCACACCGCTTGAATCCGCCGAGGCGGGCATCGGTTTGACGAAACGCAGGGTCATTCGATCCGATTCACCGATCGCCAGGTATTTCGCCCGATTCTTGTCGCCCAGGGCCAGCGTCGGCGGCAGTGTCCAGACACCCTTGGGGTGATCCCGGCTGTCCCTGGGGTTGGCGTTGATCTCGCTGCTGCCGTCCAGGCTGAAGCCGGCGTCGGTGGCCAGTTTCACCACGTAACTGGTCGGCAGGTAACCGCTGCGCTTCACCGCGTCCAGCTTGGCGTCGTCGTCGGCGCGATGATCGACCACGCCCAGCACGCCACCGGGCCGCAGCACCGCGAAGAACGCCTTGAACATCGCCGGCGCGGTATCGGCCATCACCCAGTTGTGCACGTTGCGGAAGGTCAGCACCAGGTCGGCGGAGCCGGGTGCGCCGAATACCGGTGCCTTCGGATCGAATTCGACGAACTGGGCGTTGCCGTATTCGGCGGCATCGCCGGCAAATTTGCGGCGCAGGCCGTTGTCGTCGCGCGCCGCCTCGGTGTCGCCGCCGGCCGGCGCCTGGATCGCCGCGACATAGCGGCCGTTGTCGCGCAGCAGCGGTGCCAGGATCTCGCTGTACCAGCCGCTGCCGGGGGTGATCTCGATCACCGTCTGATCCGGCCGCACACCGAAGAATTGCAGGGTGGCCTTGGGATGGCGATAGACGTCGCGCGCGCGGTTGGCCGCCGATCGCCAGCTGCCGGCGAGCACGCTGTCCAGTTGCGAGGCGGTGAAATCGCTGGCGCTGGTCGGCGGCACCAGCGCGTCGGTCGGCTGGTCGGTCTCGGCCGAAGCGGCCGAAGCGGCTACGGCAGGCTGGGCGCGCGCAGGCGCCGACCAGACCAGCCAGCCAGCCAGCAACAGCGTGGCCAGTGCCAGCCACGCACGCGTGGCTTCAATACGGTGTGTCGCGGTCGTCTGCTTCATCGTGGACTCCCTGGCGCGGCGGCCATCCGGACGTGATGCATTCTAGCGGGGGACGGGGCGGCAAGCGCATCGCATCGCACGGTGCGCCGGCAGAACCGGGTCAATAATGGATGACCGAACGGATCACCTTGCCCTCGTGCATCAGGTCGAACGCCTCGTTGATGCGTTCCAGCGGCAGCACTTCGGTGATCATTTCGTCGATGCGTATCTCGCCGGCCAAATAGCGATCGACATAGCCGGGCAGCTGCGAGCGGCCCTTGACTCCACCGAAGGCCGAGCCGCGCCAGACCCGCCCGGTGACCAGCTGGAACGGCCGCGTGCTGATCTCCTGACCGGCGCCGGCGACGCCGATGATGATCGACTCGCCCCAACCCTTGTGGCAGCACTCCAGCGCCGAACGCATCACCTGCACATTGCCGATGCACTCGAATGAGTAGTCCACGCCGCCGTCGGTGAGGTCGATGATCACCTGCTGGATCGGCGTGTCGGGATAGTCCCTGGGATTGATGAAATCGGTGGCGCCGAGCAGCCTGGCCATGTCGAACTTGGCCGGGTTGGTGTCGACCACCACGATGCGCCCGGCCCTGGCCATCACCGCACCCTGCACCACCGACAGGCCGATGCCGCCCATGCCGAACACCGCCACCGAGGCACCGGGCTCGACCTTGGCCGTGTTCAGCACCGCGCCGATGCCGGTGGTGATGCCGCAACCGAGCAGACACACCTTCTCCAGCGGTGCGGCCTTGTTGATCTTCGCCAGCGAGATCTCCGGCAGCACGGTGTACTCGCTGAAGGTGCTGGTGCCCATGTAGTGCAGCAGCGGCTTGCCGTCGAGCGAGAAGCGCGAGGTGCCGTCCGGCATCAGTCCCTTGCCCTGGGTGACACGGATCTTCTGGCACAGGTTGGTCTTGCCGGAAAGGCAGAACTTGCACTGGCCGCATTCGGGCGTGTACAGCGGAATCACGTGATCGCCGACCTGCAGCGAGGTCACGCCCGGGCCGATCTCCTCGACGATGCCGCCACCCTCGTGGCCGAGGATCACCGGAAAAAGGCCCTCCGGATCGGCACCGGACAGGGTGAAGGCGTCGGTGTGGCAGACGCCGGTGGCGACAATGCGTACCAGCACCTCGCCTTCCTTCGGTGCGGCAACATCGACTTGCTCGATGCTCAGCGGTTTGCCTGCTGCCCAAGCGACGGCGGCGCGTGACTTCATGGTTCAACTCCCGACAATGGGTCGACAACAACCCTTGATGATGACGTGTACGACCACGTGGCGAAACCCGATTATCCAACGGTGGTGTCATCCGGCCTGAACGCCGACATCTGCCGGCAGTAGTCCTGTGCCTCGCCAAGCAGCCACTCGCGGAACGACTGCAGGCCGCGATGCTCGCGGGAGCGCGACGGATACACCAGCCAGTACGCCTCCTCCACCCGCAGGTAATGATTGCCCAGCACGTGCAAGCGCCCGGCGTCGATCAGCGACTTCGACGTCACCATCCGCCCCAGCGCCACGCCAAGACCTTCCAGCGCCGCGTGACGCAACGCATCGAGGCTGTCGAACTGCGCCACGTAGCGCCTTGGCCGCGCACCCCCGAAACGCTCGAACCAGTCGTTCCAGCGGGTCGATGGCGCCGGCTCGCCCAACAGCGGCCAGCGTGACAGGTCGCGCGGATCGGTGCCGCTCATTTGCGCGATCAACTCGGGCGCCGCCACCGGTGCAATCCATTCGCCGAACAGTCTCTCGCTGTGCAGGCTGGCCCATTCGCCACGACCGTAACGCAGGCCCGCGTCGACCGGCTCGTGCTCGAAATTCACCAGCATGGAACCCGATTGCAGGGTCAGTTCCAGCTCCGGATGGGCCGCCACCAGCCGTGGCAGTCGCGGCACCAGCCAGCTGGACATGATGCCCGGGCTGGCGCTGAGGGTGAGCGCATCGTCGCGACGCTGGTCGTAGGCTGACAGCGCCCGCTCGATCCCCTCGATATGCTCGCCCACCACTTCCAGCAGGCGGCAACCCTCGATCGTCAGCTTCACCCCGCGCGGGCCGCGCTCGAACAGCCGCCGCCCAAGCCGCTCCTCGAGCTGGCGCATCTGATGGCTGAGCGCACTGACGGTGAGGTTGGCCTGCGCGGCGGCGTGCGACAGGTTGCCCAGCCGCGCGACCTGCACGAAAGGTTGAAGCAAACCCAGCGGTAGCCGTGCCATCTTGAAGATCCCTCAAGTCTGGCTTGCCAATATATCGCTTTTTGGCGGACTGGCACACGCGTACCTTGAGCACTCCCCAAGTCGCTGCGCTTGTTCCCAGGAGTCCCCCATGAGTTCGGTATGGAAAGATCTGTTGTTCCTGCATGGCCATATGGTGCGCAAGGAAGACCTCGTCTGGCGCACCGAAAACCGCCCCAGGGAGCACCGCAACGAGGCTGCCGGCAACAAGGCCGCCTGCACCACGAAGGAGCCTGGCGCGCCCGCGCGACAGGTTCCGGCGTGGCCGCGACTGGCCGTGCCCCGCTGAGTCTCGCCCGCCGATGATCACATCACGGCTATTTTTCGCCGTCGGGCGCATGCTTGGTCATTTCCATCCTCACAGGTGCCATCCATGCACATGCGTCAACTCGGCAACTCACCGCTTCGGGTCGCCCCACTCGCCTTCGGCGGCAACGTGTTCGGCTGGAGCGCCGACGAAAAGCGCTCGTTCGAATTGCTGGACGCGTTCGTCGCCGGCGGCGGCAACCTGATCGATACCGCCGACGTCTATTCGGCCTGGGTGCCGGGCAACGGCGGCGGCGAGTCGGAAACCATCATCGGCAAGTGGCTGAAGAAGAGCGGCAAACGCGAGCAGGTGGTGATCGCCACCAAGGTGGCCAAGTGGGCCGAGCATCCGGGCCTGTCGCCGGTGAATATCCGCCAGGCGGTGGACGCCTCGCTGCGGCGCCTGCAGGTGGAGTGCATCGACCTCTATCAAGCGCATGAAGACGATGCCAGCGTGCCACTGGCCGACACGCTGGGCGAATTCGCCCGACTGATCGAGGCGGGCAAGGTGCGCGCCATCGGCGCGTCCAACTACGGTGCCGATCGGCTGGCCGAGGCGCTGCGGGTGTCGCGCGAGCACAATCTGCCCCGCTTCGAAAGCCTGCAACCGGAATACAACCTGCTCAGCCGCCACGGTTACGAGGCGGAACTGGAGCCGCTGATCCGGCGCGAGAACATCGGCGTGATCAGCTACTACGCGCTGGCCAGCGGCTTCCTCAGCGGCAAATACCGCAGCGAGGCCGACCTGGCCAAGAGTGCGGCACGCGGCGGCGGCGTGAAGAAGTACCTGAACCCGCACGGCCTCGGCGTACTGGCCGCACTGGATCAGGTCGCGGCCAGCCACCGCGCCACCCCGGCCCAGGTGGCGCTGGCCTGGCTCATGGCCCGGCCCGGCATCAGCGCGCCGATCGCCAGCGCCACCCGTGTGGCGCAGCTCGACGAATTGCTCGGCGCCACCACGCTGGCGCTGACGGCCGCCGAAATCGCCGCGCTGGATCAGGCCAGCGCCGACTGATCAGCTGAGCACGAATACCCGCAGCGCAGCGAACCGGCCGCACCAACGCGAAGACCGGTATCAAGGATGCCGGTCTTCGTCAGCCTTCAGGCGAGGCACTGCTTGCCCGTGGTCGGGATCAGTGCCGCGCGATGCTGGCCAGGGCCGTGTTCAGGGTTTCGCTGGGACGCATCGCACGACTGACCTTGTCGAGGTCGGGGCGGTAGTAGCCACCGATGTCCACGGCATGACCCTGCACGCTGTTGAGTTCCTCGACGATCCTGGCCTCGTTCTGCTGCAGCGTGCTGGCCAGGCCGGTGAAGATACCCTTCAGCTCCGCGTCGTCGTCCTGCGCCGCCAGCGCCTGCGCCCAGTAGAAGGCGAGGTAGAAATGGCTGCCGCGGTTGTCCAGTTCGCCGACCTTGCGCGAGGGCGACTTGTTCTCGTCGAGGAACTTGCCGGTCGCCTCGTCCAGCGACTTGGCCAGCAGTCGTGCCCGCGGATTGTCGTAACGCTCGGCCAGATGCTCCAGCGATGCGGCCAGCGCCAGGAACTCGCCCAGCGAATCCCAGCGCAGGTAGTTCTCCTCGACGAATTGCTGCACATGCTTGGGAGCCGAGCCGCCGGCGCCGGTCTCGAACAACCCGCCACCGGCCATCAGCGGCACGATCGACAGCATCTTGGCGCTGGTGCCCAGCTCCATGATCGGGAACAGGTCGGTGAGGTAGTCGCGCAGCACGTTGCCGGTCACCGAGATGGTGTCCTTGCCCTGGCGGATGCGCTCCAGCGAGAAACGGGTGGCCTCCGCCGGCGCCAGGATGCGGATGTCCAGCCCGGCCAGGTCATGATCCTTCAAATAGCGCTGGACCTTGGCGATCACCTGCGCGTCATGCGCGCGCGCCGCATCCAGCCAGAACACCGCGGGCGTCTGGCTGAGGCGTGCGCGGGTGACGGCCAGCTTGACCCAGTCCTGCACCGGTGCGTCCTTGGCCTGGCACATGCGCCAGACATCACCCGCTTCCACCGCATGCTCGAAGATCACCACGCCGTCGGCGTCGGTGACGCGCACCGTACCGGCAGCCGGGAGCTGGAAAGTCTTGTCGTGCGAGCCGTATTCCTCGGCAGCCTGTGCCATCAGGCCGACGTTGGGCACGCTGCCCATGGTGGCTGGATTGAACGCGCCGTGCGCCTTGCAGTCCTCGATGGTGGCCTGGTAGACGCTGGCGTAGCAGCGATCGGGAATGATCGCCTTGGTGTCCTGCAGCTTGCCCTCGGCGTTCCACATCTTGCCGGAGTCGCGAATCATCGCCGGCATCGATGCGTCGATGATCACGTCGCTGGGCACATGCAGGTTGGTGATGCCCTTTTCCGAGTTGACCATCGCCAGCGCCGGGCGCCGGGCGTACTCGGCCTGCACGTCGGCCTTGATCGCCTGTTGCTGGTCAGCCGGCAGCTTCGCGATCACGGTGTACAGGTCGCCGATGCCGTTGTTCGGGTCGAACCCGGCCTGCTTCAGCGCGTCGGCATGCTTGTCCAGCACGTCCTTGTAGAACTCGCTGACCACGATGCCGAACAGCACCGGGTCGGACACCTTCATCATGGTGGCTTTCAGGTGCAGCGAGAACAACACGTTCCGTGCCTTGGCGTCGGCGATCTGCTCGTCGATGAAGCTGGCCAGCGCCTTCTTGCTCATCACCGAGGCGTCGACGATCTCGCCCGCGGTGACCGCGGTCTTTTCCTTCAGCACCACCACCTCACCGCCGTCGGCGGGGGCGAATTCGATCTTCAGCACGCCGGCCCTGGCCAGCACCTGGGATTTTTCGCTGCCGAAGAAATCACCGCTTTCCATGTGCGCCACATGCGTCTGCGAGTCAGCGCTCCACGCACCCATGCGGTGCGGGTGCTTGCGCGCGTAGTTCTTCACCGACAGCGGTGCGCGGCGATCGGAGTTGCCTTCGCGCAGCACCGGGTTGACCGCGCTGCCCTTGACCCGGTCATAGCGCGCCTTGACGTTCCAGCCATGGGTGTCGGTCGGCTTGTCGGGATACTCCGGCAGCGCAAAGCCCTGTTCCTGCAGCTCCCTGATCGCCGCCTTCAGCTGCGGCAGCGAGGCGCTGACATTGGGCAGCTTGATGATGTTCGCCTCGGGCCGGGTCGCCAGCTGACCGAGTTCGGCCAGGCTGTCCGGCATCTTGTGGGCATCGTCCAGCACGTCGGCGAACTGCGCCACGATGCGCGCAGCCAGCGAGATGTCGCGCGACTCCACCGCCACACCCGCGGTGCTGGTGAAGGCGTCGATGATCGGCAGCAGGGACTGCGTGGCCAGGAACGGCGCCTCATCGGTGAGGGTGTAGATGATCTTGGGAGTGTCGGACATGAAAGGTTCTCTGCGCTGCGGTTCGGGGGACGGGTCGAATCCGGGTGCTCGAGGCTGGCCTCGGGGCTCGGCGAGCAAGGGCGACGCCCTCGCGGGCGCGCACATGAAACGCTCCATTGTCGCAGCACAGCTGCCGTACCGAAACCCGGGGCCCCCCGACCGGGCACCCATCGGCTGCCGGCCGCATGCACGGCGGCAACCGGGCCCGGGAGCGACGGCACAGGCCGGCAACGGCCGCTTCAGCGAGAATGTCCTGGCCGATCCCGTCGTGCGCCGCGGCCGTTGCTTGCCTGCACCGTGAAGTCCTTGCTGGCGAACGCCTTGCCGTTCAGCAAAATCTCCACCGTGTAGCGGCCGGCAGCCAGGCCACCGGGCTGGCTGATCATGAACGTGCTGGTCTGCGGCCCCATGACGTCGGCGTGCAGTGTCCTGCTGTCCTCAGCCAGAACCCGGCCATCCTGGTCCGTCCAGCGGGCCGACAGCAACGCGCTGCCCTCACCCACGGTTTCGACCGAGACATGGATGCTGTCCGTCGGAGCAAAGGTGCTGCCAACGGCCAGGATCCTGCCATGGGCATTGACCTTCGAACCCAGCTGCAGCGAACTCAGGCTGATCGTCGTCGGCGCGTGGTTTGTCGACGTCCTGGCGCTGGCCGCGGCTGCCGGCGCTTCGGCCGTGGCGCTCGGCGGCGGCGTGGACGGGATCGGCGACGTCGTTGCGTGGTGTTTGCCGCAGGCGCTCAGTGCCAACGCGCCGAACAGCGCCGCGGCGAGAGTCAGGGGGGCGTGGATCACCTTCATGGAAACATCTCCTGCTTCGGCGCCCGACCGATTTCCTGAAGTTCTGACCGGGCTGGAGGCGGCCGGCGCGACGACTTGATCGCCCTCTCCGCTGATTCGCGCGGGCACGTGCCCGCGCCGGCATGTCGCCGCTGCTGTCGGTGTCCAGGAGCGTGGGCGGCAAGACCATCGCGTCCGTCTCCGTCTCGAAAGAGCGGCCAGTGTTGCCCGGCCTTTGCTCAATGGCCGGTGAATGCACAGAGCAATCGTTCAGGCTCGACCACGGGCTTTGTTCAGCTGGCCCGCGGCTGAGCCAGCAACGCCTTGCGCTGGCGCCGACGGGTGCTGCGCGCGCGGCGACGCTCGGCAAGACAGGAGAAGATCACGTACAACGCCGGCGTGCTGAGCAGGGTCAGGCTTTGCGAGATCAGCAGGCCACCGATCAGCGCGATGCCCAGTGGACGGCGCAATTCGCTGCCCTCACCCAGGCCGATCGCGATCGGCAGGGCGGCCAGAATCGCCACCATGGTGGTCATCATGATCGGGCGGAAACGCACCAGACACGCCTCGCGCGCCGCTTCGAGCGGGCTCTTGCCGTGCTCGCGTTCGGCGACCAGGGCAAAGTCGATCATCATGATCGCGTTTTTCTTGACGATGCCTATCAACAGCACCAGCGCGATCTGCGCCACCACCGACAACTCGGTACCGGTCAACCACAGGGCGAGCAGCGCGCCGACACCCGCGGCCGGAAGGGTGGAGAGGATCGTGATGGGGTGAATCAGGTTCTCGTACAGCATGCCGAGCACGATGTAGACGGTGAGCACCGCCGCCAGCACCAGCCACAGCATGCCGCTCTGCGACTGCTGGAAACGGCGGAAATCGGCGCCGACATTGAGCTTGATATCGCCGGGCAAACGCATGTTGCTGGCGGTGGCCTGGATGATCTGCAGCGCCTGGCCCATGCTCACGCCTGGGGCGAGATTGAAGCTCAGATCCATCGTGGTGTACTGGTTTTCGTGGGTGACCTCCGACGGTGCCAGACCCGACTCCTGCCGCGTGAACGCGGAGATCGGCACCATCCGGCCGCTGCTGGACTTCACGTAGATGCGATCGAGCGCCCCCGGCGTGGCGGTCTGCGAGGGCAGCGCGTTGACCACCACCGCGTACTGGTTGATGTCCGAGTATATGGTCGATACCCGACGCTGGCCGAACGCGTCGTACAGGGCGCCATCGACCGCACCGACGGAAATCCCCAGCCGCGCGGCCTTGTCCCGATCGATCACGATGTTCTGGCGCAGCCCGCCCTGGTCGATGTCGCTGCCCACATCCAGCAGCTGCGGATTCTTCCTCAGTTCGGCAACGAGCCTTGGCAGCCACAGTTGCAACGACGCCAGGTCGTTGCCCTGCAGCGAGATCTGGTATTGCGCGCCCTGACTGGTGCCGCCGCCACCAGCGCTGGGCAGGTCCTGCACCGGGCGCAGGCGCAGGTTCAGATCGGGGTATTTGGCCGCTTTCGCACTCAGCCGCGCGAGAACCGCAAAGGTGTCGTCCTTGCGACCCTGGGCATGCGTTTTCAGATCGATGTTGAACGAGCCACTGGTGCCCTGACGGCTGCTGCCCAGTCGCGAACCCACGGTGGCCACGTCGGGATCGGCCATCAGCATGGCGGTGAGCCGCTCCAGCCGCTTCTTGCTCTCGTTGAATGACACGGTGGCGCTGGAGCTGGCTCGACCCCAGATCAGGCCGGTGTCCTGCTGCGGAAACAGCCCGGCCTTGACCACGGTGAACAGGTAGAAGGTGATGAAGATCAGCACCAGCGGGGTCAGCGCGAACCACAGGGCGTGACGCAGCGAGAACTCCAGTGCCCGGCGATAGATGCGCAGCATGCCGGCATGGAAACGGTCCAGCGCATGGCCGCGCTCCGGCTGCGTCGCCGCTTGCCGCTCCACGCGATGGCCGCTGAGGAAGCGTCCGCACAAGGCCGGGGTCAGGGTCAGCGATACGCACGCCGAGACCACGATGGCAGCCACCAGGGTGACCGCGAATTCGTGCATGAACATGCCGGTGATGCCGCCGGCGAACAGCAGCGGGATGAATACCGCGATCAGCGAAGCGGTGATGGAGACGATGGTGAAGCCGATTTCCTTCGCCCCGGCCAGGGTGGCCTGCATCCGGCTCATGCCATCGTCGATATGGCGGATGATGTTCTCGATCACCACGATCGCGTCGTCGACGACGAAGCCGATCGCGATCACCAGCGCCAGCAAGGTGAGGTTGTTCAGCGTGTAGCCGAGGATGTACATCACCACGAAGGCACCGGCCAGCGACAGCGGCACCGCCGTTGCCGCGATCAGGGTCGGCGCCAGCCGGCGCAGGAACAGCGCCATCGTCAGAATCACCATTGCCAGCGAAATCAGCAGCGTCGCCTGCACCTCGTGCAGCGAAGCGCGGATCGTCGGCGTGCCGTCAAAGAACGGAGTCAGCTCGGTGCCCGGCTGCAGGAAGCCGCGCAACGCCGGCAGTTGCGCCTTGACCCGGTCCACCGTGGCGATGACGTTGGCATCGGATTTTTTGTAGACGTACATCAGCACCGCCGGCTTGCCGCGGAACCAGGCGGCCTGGTAGGCGTCCTCGGTACCGGCGTAGACGTGCGCCACGTCGGCCAGCCGCACCGGCGTTCCGTTCCTGCTGGCGATGACCAGCTGGGCGAAATCGTCCGCGCTGTGCAGTGCGGTGGTGGCATCGACCGACATGCGCACGTTGCCGTCGCTGATGAACCCCTGCGGCGAAGTCACGTTGGCGGCGGTCAGTGCGTTGCGCAGCTCATCCGGCGAAATCCCCATCGCGTTCAGCGCGCGCAGATTCACGTCGACCCGAATCGCCGGCGTCGCTGCGCCGGCGATCTCCACTGACGACACCCCGGGCAACTGGCGCAGGCGCTGCGCCAGCAGCGAATCGGAGACGTTGTAGAGGTCGGCGGTCGACTGCGTGTCCGAGGTCAGCGCGAATGCGATGACCGGGTCGTCGTTCGGATTGGCCTTCTGGTAGCTCGGCGCGCCATTGAGACCGCTGGGCAGATCCGGTATGGCGGCGTTGATTGCCGCCTGCACCTCGCGCGCGGAGGAATCCAGATTGGTGCCGTTGTCGAACAGCATGAAGACGAAGGTGCTGCCTTCGGAACTGTGCGAACGCATCAGGGTGATGCCGGGCACCTGGCCGAGGTGCCGCTCCAGCGGCGCGGCCACGGTCGAGGCCATGGTGCTGGCGTCGGCACCGGCCTGGCTGGCCTGCACGAAGATCGCCGGGAACTGCATGTCCGGCAATGCCGCCACGCCGAGCAGGAAATAACTGATCATCCCGGCCACGAACAGGCCGATGGCAAGCAGCGACGTACCGATCGGTCGACGAACAAAGGGACCGGAGATATTCATGCGTCGGCGGTGACCGGGATGCGAACGGCAGGTTGCCGCAGAGGGTGAGAAGGCATCATCCCACTCTCAACGCACGGACTGCAAAACCGTTGATCCGGACAAGTCCGCCGAAACCGGTTCACGCTGCAGCCACGACGCCTGCCGCCGCTACGGACATGCCACTGCGGGCATGCGCGCCTTATGCCGGCTTCTGATTCGGCGCTCTCAAGGCACGCTGTTCACGCCGCCGCGCCAACCATTCGGAGAAGCGTTCCATGTACAGGTAGATCACCGGCGTGGTGTACAGCGTGACCAGTTGCGACAGCAGCAGGCCGCCGACGATCGCCACACCCAGCGGCCGGCGCAGTTCGGAGCCGATGCCGCTGCCCAGGGCCAGCGGCAGCGCGCCCAGCATCGCCGCCGCCGTGGTCATCATGATCGGGCGGAAGCGCAGCAGACAGGCTCGATGGATCGCATCGCGCGCATTCATCCCGGTGCGCCGTGCCTCGATCGCGAAGTCGATCATCATGATCGCATTCTTCTTGACGATGCCGATCAGCAGCACGATGCCGACGATGCCGTCCACCGACAGGCTCATGCCGCAGATGATCAACGCCAGCAGCGCGCCGACACCGGCCGGCGGCAGGGTGGAGATGATCGTCAACGGGTGGATGTAGCTCTCGTACAACACGCCCAGCACGATGTAGATCACCACGATCGCCGCCAGCAGCAGCAATACCTCGTCGCCCAGCGAGGAGGTGAACTCGGCGGCCTTGCCGACGAACTGGCCGCGCACCTGTGGCGGGAATTTCAGCTCGGCGTTGATGCGGTTGATCGCCGCCACGGCATCGGACAGCGAGTAGCCCGGTGCCACGTTGAACGACAGCGTCACCGCCGGCAGCTGCTGCTGGTGGCTGACCACCAGCGGTGCGCTGGTGACCTGCGCGCTGGCCAGCGAGGACAGCGGGATGGTGCCGCCGCCACCCAGCGCGATGCCGATGTTGCCGGTGCTGCCGATGCCGCTGGGGGTGGCCGAGTTGCTCGACTTGACCTGGCCGAAGCTGGTGGCGTTGCTGCCGGTCAACGCACCGGAACCGTTGCCGCGCACGGTCAGCTTGTTCAGCAGATCCTCGCTGTTGCGGAATTCCGGCGCCACCTCCAGCACCACCCGGTACTGGTTGAGCTGGGTGAAGATGGTCGAGATCTGGCGCTGGCCGAACGCGTCGTACAAGGTGTCGTCGATGGTCTGCACCGGCACGCCCATGCGACTGGCCTTCTCGCGATCGATGGTCAGCTTCAGCGCATTGCCATTGTCGGCGAGGTTGTTGTCGACATCCGCAAGTTCCGGCTGCTGGCGCATCGCCTGGGTCATCTGCTCGGCATATCTGGACAGCTCGGCGGAGTTCACCTCGGACATCGAATACTGGTATTCGGTGGCGGACACGGTGCTGTCCAGGGTCACGTCCTGCACCGGCTTCAGGTACAACGCCACGCCGGGAATATTGGCCACCTCGTGCTGCAGCCGCGGCAGCAGTTTGTCCAGGCCATCGCGATCGCCGCGATTCTTCAGCACGATGCTGAGCTGGCCCTGGTTGAGCGTGGGATTGACCGTGCCGGCGCCGATGAAGGCGGCCACTCCGGCCACCGCCGGATCGGCGCGCAATGCCTCGGCGACGGCGCGGGTGCGCTGCTCCATCTGCGGGAAGGCGATGTTGTCGTCGGCCTGCACCACGCCGGTGATCAGGCCGGTGTCCTGCTCGGGCAGCAGGCCCTTGGGAATCGCGATATACAGGTACACGGTGAGCAGCACGGCCACACCGGCCACCAGCACGGTCAGGCGGCGATGATCCAGCACCACGTCCAGCGTGCGCGAATACAGATCGACCGTGCGCGACCACACGGTGCGCTTGCCCGCGGCAGCGTGACGCTCGTGTGCGTCATCGCCCTCGGGCAACTGGTCGGGTTTGAGCAGGTAGGCGCACATCATCGGCGTCAGGGTCAGCGACACCACCATCGAGATCGTCACCGCGATGGTGAGCACCCAGGCAAACTCGTGGAACAGGCGGCCGGTGACGCCGGGCATCAGCAGCAACGGCAGGAACACCGCCACCAGCGACACGGTCAGCGACAGCACGGTGAAGCCGATCTCCCTGGCGCCGATCTCGGCCGCCTCGGTGCCGCTCTTGCCCTGCTCGATGTAGCGCACGATGTTCTCGATCATCACGATCGCGTCGTCGACCACGAAGCCGGTGGCGACGGTCAGCGCCATCAGTGACAGATTGTCCAGCGACATGCCGGTGA
>JAJXYE010000147.1 GCA_021780735.1 Pseudomonadota bacterium
AAGGCGACGACGGCCAGCGCGCAGGTGGTACGGGAAAGTTTCAAGCGGTGCTCCGGGCGGAATGAGATTGAGGGGACGTTGCGCAGGACATGCCCGCCGGAACAGGTGATCGGGCCGAACCAGGCCTTCCGGGCGGGCGCAATCCACGCCGGAAACGCCATCAGCCAACGGGCCAGGGAACCGATGCTAGACCGGGAACCCCGTGCGCAACGTATGCCGAAGGTCATGGCGGACAGCAAACCATCGCCCTCGCGAACCGGCAATCGCCCATTGGCACCTATCGTGCTTGGTATGGGTCGACCACAGCCACTTCGAGTCATTGCCACCCCCGCCATCATGCACGACGTCTTCGCCAAGCAAGCGCCCGCCGACCGACCGGAGCCCTACCCCCGTGACTACGCCCATTACCTGGCGCAGCGGATGGGGCCGATGATCCACGCCCTGATGGTGGTGGCGCTGTGTGCCTATCTGCTGGGCGTGGTAGTGCGCGGCCTTCTCGGCGAGCCACCCACGGAGCTGGTCTGCCAGTTGCTGCCAGCGCCAGCACTGCTGCTGGTCATCATCGCTGCCCGGCAGATCCGCAAGCCCCTGCCATTGCGGCTGCTGGCGCTGTCGTGCGTGGCCTTGCTCGAAGTCGGCATCAACCTCAACGGTTTCACTGACGCAGCCGGCGCATCCCATCCACTGCCGGGCCTGCTGCTGCCGGTCGCCTCGTCGATGATCTGGTTCGGCCGCTGGGACTTCCTGCTGGCCATGGCGCTGTGCGCACTCGGGCCGCTGCCGCTGATGCTGCGCATCGGCGATGGCGTGCATACGCTGCAATACGCTGTCTACATGGCGATTTCCGTGTCGCTGGCGACCGTACTGCGCGCCTTCATGGCGCGCACGCTGTTCGAGCAATTCAAGCTGGAACGACTGCTGCGCGAGCGCGCGGAAACCGACGGACTGACCGGCTTGCTGCTGCGCAACCGCTTCTTCGAGCTGGGTCGTATCGCCTTGCGCGAAGCCGATCGCCGGGGACAGGCGGTAGCGATGCTGTTTCTGGACGCCGATCACTTCAAGCAGATCAACGACATATACGGTCATGCCGCGGGCGACGCGGCGCTGGTCTCACTGGCCGACAGCCTGCGTGCACAGGTGCGCGAGGGCGACCTGATCGGGCGCATCGGCGGCGAGGAGTTCGCCATGCTGCTGCCCGGCGTCGACCGCGAGCAGGCACTGCTGCGTGCCGAGCAACTGCGCCTGTCCGTGCGTGCGGGCCACCACCCGGGCGGACGGCTTACGGCCAGCATCGGCGTTGCCGCATGCGGGCCAAACCACCGCGACAGCATCGAGGCCCTGCTGGCCCGTGCCGATCACGCCATGCGGCAGGCCAAGCTCGACGGCCGCGACCGGGTGCTCGCAGCCGCCTGCCCGGTCTGATCTGCTTCAGCTTCCGTCGCTATCGGCCAGCTTGCTGTGCCACATGCCGTAGCCGAAATAGATCGCCAACCCCAGCGCCATCCAGATCACGAAGCGCCAAACGGTCAACATGTCCAGGCCGCCGATCATGTGGAAATGGCCCTCGGTGACCCACGGCCAGCCAATGATCAGGAACAGCGAGAAGACGATGCCAAGCGGCGCCAGCAGCCACAGCATCGGCGTACGGAAACGACGCTCGAGCTCCGGTTGGCGGATGCGCAGGATCAACACCGAGGCACAGATCACGATAAACGCCGACAGTGTTCCGATATTCACCAGCTCGGCCAACTCGCGGATCGGCAATAGGCCGGCAGCCACCGCGGTGAACACACCCAGCAGCAGGGTCGGACGATACGGCGTGCCATAGGTCGGATGCGGCCTGGCAAACCAGGCAGGCAGCAGGCCGTCGCGTGCCAGCGCAAACCAGATCCGTGCCGCACCCAGCATGAAGGCGAACACCACGCTGGCAATGCCGCAGACCGCGGCGACGTCGATGATGCCGCTGATCCAGTGCAGGTTGCGCGCCGCGAACACGGCGCTGACCGGCGCATCGCTGGCCAGGATCATCTGCTGGCAATGGCCGGCGGCTTGCGCCGGATCCATGCAGCCGTTGTAGGGCACCATGCCGGTCAGCACCAGCGAAATGGCCAGATACATGGCCATCGCCACACCCAGCGAGGCCATCACCGCCAGCGGCAGATCGCGCTGCGGATTCTTCGATTCCTCCGCCGCCGTGGTCAGCGTGTCGTAGCCGAAAACGGCGAAAAACACGATGCTGGCGGCGGCGAGCATGCCATCCAGCCCGTAGCGCGTACCTCCGCTGGCGGTGGCGTCATGCACCAGCGGTGGAATGAATGGTGCCCAGTTGGCCGTATTGACGTAAAACGCGCCCACCACGATCACGATGGCCACGCCGATCACCTTCATCGCCACCACCACGGTATTGAAGCGGGCGCCAATCTCGGTGCGCGCCACCTGCAGCACGGCGATACCCAGTGCCACCACCATCGCGATGAGGTTGACCCCGCGGCCGCTGTCCGGATGCGCCGGGTCGTACGCCGCCTGCAGAAATACCGGCAGATGCAGACCGGTGACCTGGGTGATCAGGGATTGCAGATAGTTCGATGTGCCCGCCGCCACCACGCCCACGATCAATGCATATTCCACCAGCAGATCCCAGCCGATGATCCACGCCGGCAGCTCGCCGAGCACGGCATAGCCGTAGGTGTAGGCGCTGCCGGTGACCGGAATCATGCCGGCAAACTCGGCGTAGGCAAGCGCGGCGCAGGCGCTGCCGATTCCGGCGACGAGGAAGCTGAGGATGATCGCGGGCCCGGCATTGAGTGCCGCCTCATTGGGCGCCAGCACGAACACGCCGACCCCGACGATCGCGCCCACGCCGATGGCGGTGAGTTGCCACACCCCCATGGTTCGACGGAAATCCTTGCTGGCCCCCGCCTCCGATTGCAGCTGTTCTACCGACTTGTGACGTACGAGTTTGCTGAAGAAACCCATGTGGAGCTCCCCTTGAAATCAGCCCCAAGCATAGCAAGTCGTTCGATCCTGGCCAGAACAGGCCTTTGCGCTCAGTCATTTATGGACATCCAGACGGCCAGACCCGGCCATTGACGACGCTGCCGCAGCGAGGTCGGTGGCGAGGGCGGCGAGTTCCTTCGCCGCGCCCTGGCGGCGCCAGCGGCGCGTGCTGCAGCGCACCTGTACAGGACGCGGCCACTCAGGCGAACATGCGCCCACGTATCGAGCAATATTTTGCGGCAAGCGGGCAGGTCTTGCGCGCCGCCGTGACCAGTCCAGGGGAATCCACTTCATGCGTATCCGTCTTCACCGACTCGCCGCCGGCGTCGCCTGCGCGCTCGCCGCCGGCCTGTTCGGCGCCACCCCGGCCGCGTTTGCCCAGGAGTCCTCCCCGGCATCGGCCAGCTCAACCGCCCATGCCACCGAGCTGGGCAAGATCACCGTGACCGCGCAAAGTCGCACGCAGGAAGTGCAGGACGTGCCGATCGCCATGAGCATCGTCACCGCGAAGCAGATCGACACCGTCGCCGCCACCGACCTCAGCCGCATGAACCTGTTCGTGCCCGGGCTGGTGGTCGACGGCAGCGACCCGACCCAGTCCACCTACCGCTTGCGCGGCATCGAGACCAACGACTTCGGCATCGGCACCGACTCGGCCGTGGGCGTCTACGTCAACGGCGTCTACCAGACCCGCTCCGGTGGTGCCTTGATGGCGCTGAACGACGTGGCTCGGGTGGAGGTGCTGAAGGGCCCGCAGGGCACGCTGTTCGGCCGCAACACCGCCGCCGGCGCAATCTCGATCGTCACCAACGAGCCAACCGACAAGTTCGAGGGCAACGCGCGCATCCGCTACGGCGAGTACGGCAAGCGTTACGGCGATGCCCTGCTCAACGTGCCGGTGAACAAGGATCTTGCACTGCGCCTGAGCGTGCTCGACAACCAGAGCGACGGTTACGTCAAGGATGCCGTGACCGGACAGCACTACGGCAAGGACGACGAATGGGGCGCCCGCGCGGTGGCGCGCTGGCAGGTGACGGCGGACACCACGGTGCACCTGTCATGGGATCACGACCGCCTCAAGCAACCCTCGCGGATGGACGTCGGCCTGATTCCGCTGTCGGCCACCGACCTGTACCAGCGCGCGCCGTTCCCGGCCAACCCGTCCACCTACTACAACCCGGTCAACGCGCCGTTCTTCAACGACAGCGCCGGCGGCCGCGAGCGGCGCCAGTTCAACGGCTGGACGCTGAACCTGGATCACGGCTTCGACTGGGGCGACTTCAGCTCGACCAGCAACTACGCCGTCTACAACATCTCGCATGTCGAGGACGGCGATGGCACCAACCACATCACCACCCATCTCGACACCGGCGTGATCAGCAGCGGGCGCACCTTCTACCAGGAGTTCAAGTTCAGCGGCAACAATGACCTGGTCGACTGGATCGCCGGTGCCAGCTACTACATGGAACACGCGCAGCAGACCAGCCTGGCCACGGTCAACACCGACACCTACGACACCCTGGCGATCAACAGCGGCCTTGGCGCCAACTTCACTCCCGACGGCACGCTGTTCCACTATTTCGATTCGCTGCTGCAGGCATTCGGCCTGCCCTACCGGCTGCTCGGCGACCCGTGGACCGAGACCATCCACAACAACGGCCGCTTCAACTCCTGGGCGCTGTACGGCGACACCATCTGGCACGTCAGCGACAAGCTCAACATCACCACCGGCCTGCGCTACACCCACGACCGCAAATATTTCGACTGGTACACGCCGGTGCGCTACGCTCCCCAGCTCGATGCCACGATCGCCCAGTTGCAGGCCGCCGGCATTCTCGATCTGGCCCCACTGCTGACCGGCGGCAAGCTCAGCGCCGAGGCGCTGCACGCCATCCTCACCCAGAACCAGATCTTTCCGAATGCCGTCGGCCAACTGGTGCGCAAGGACAACAGCTGGAACGACCTGAGCCCGCGCCTGGTCGCCGACTACAAGTTCACCCCGGACGTCATGGGTTATGCCTCGCTGGCCAAGGGCTACAAGGCGGGCGGCTACAACGGCACCGAGCCGGGCTCGCAATTCGCGCCGGAAAAGGTGTGGAACGCCGAGGTCGGCATCAAGAGCACCTTTCCCGAGCAGCACCTGCTGATCGATGCCTCGGTCTACCACTACCGCTACACCGACAAGCAGACCCTGGTGGTGGTGCCGTCCACCGACGGCCTCGGCGTGCCGACCTACCAGGTGAGCAATACCAGCCAGGACGCCACCGGCCTCGACCTGCAGTTGCAATGGCAGCCGACCGACAACCTGCAGTTCGGCTTCAACGGCAGCTACATCAATTCGAAATATCTCAACGCGCACGTGCCGGCCGGCCTCGACAGCGCGGGCAATGCGGTCTACCTCAATGTCTCCGGCCAGCCGGTGGACGAGCCGAAGTACTCCTACAGCCTCAGCGGCCAGTACATCTGGCACGACGTCGCCAACGGCGACCTGAGCTTTTACGCCAACTACGGTTATCGTGGCCGCATGCGCTGCAACGACGCCTCGGTGTACCAGGGCAAGTGCGCCCTGCCGACCAACTTCGACCTCGGCGCGCCCGAGCAGCGCACCGACCTGCGCATCGACTGGACGGTTCGCGGCGGACGCTGGGGCGTCGGCGCCTTCGTCAACAATCTGTTCGACAAACAGTACGTGAGCGGCCTGGGCACCATTTCGCAGTCGGTGCTGGGCACGCCGTATGCGTACGTCACGCCGCCGCGGATGTGGGGTGTCGAAGCACGCTACAAGTTCTGACCGCCCTTCCCTGGGTAGGAGCGCACCCTGTGCGCGAATGCTCTGAGGTCGATCCGGTCAGGAGGCTTGATCAGGCCAGCAGCAGTCGCGCACAGGGTGCGCTCCTGCCAGAGAAGCATCAGCCCGTGGCGGTGTCGTGGCGCAGCGCTCCCCCCGGTCGCACACCGGCGATCCATGGCAGCGCCAGTGTGCTCGCCCCGAACACCAGCGCGATCGCCACGGCCGCGTAGGCGGCAAGCTGGTCGATGCCGAACCAGCGCCCGAGCAGCAGCGGCAACACGGCGGTCAGGGCCGTGCGCGCGCCCTCCAGCCAGAAGCCGAAGCGCTGGCCGTCCAGCAGCGTGCCGATCACATACAGGCTCGCCACCATGTACACGGCGTAACCCAGCAAGGTGCCAAGGTCCGCGTGCGCGGCGAGTCCGAGAAAGTGCGTGGCCATGCCCAGCAGCAGCGCAAACTGCAGCAGGCAGTAGGCCGTCAGCGCGCGCGCGATCGGCGGGTTGTAGATCGCCCGGCCGATGTCGAAGTCCGGCTTGGGGTAACGCCTTGCCACGTCGGCCGGACGCCAGCCCGGCGGCCGGAACCATATCTGCAGCTTGTCGCGCCAGCGCTGCGCATGCCAGGCGTCGACCGCCGCCGCCCAGTACACCTCGGCGTTCGCCCACAGCGGATTCCAGCTGCGCAGCGGCGAGCGGGTGCCGTAGACCGGG
Organism: Pseudomonadota bacterium; assembly: GCA_021780735.1. Taxonomy (GTDB): domain Bacteria; phylum Pseudomonadota; class Gammaproteobacteria; order Xanthomonadales; family Rhodanobacteraceae; genus Rhodanobacter. Next base: position 6,499 of record JAJXYE010000147.1, read on the forward strand.
CGATCGACGTCGTCTTCCTCGACGAAGGTGCCAAACAGGCGATCCCACAGGATCAGGATGCCGCCGTAGTTGTGATCGACATATCGGTCGTTGGTGGCATGGTGCGCACGATGGTTGGACGGCGAGCAGAACACGCGGTCGAACCAGCCCAGCTTGCCGATCTGCTCGGTATGCACCCAGAACTGGTACAGCAGGTCGATCAGCGCGATCACCACGAACACTTCGATCGGATAGCCCAGCACGGCCATGGGCAGGTAGAACACCCAGCCCAGCAGGCCGCCGGTGCTGGTCTGGCGCAGCGCCGTGGACAGGTTGTATTCCTCGCTCTGGTGATGCACCACATGCGCGGCCCACAGGATGTTCACCTCGTGCCCCATGCGGTGCAGCCAGTAGTACAGGAAGTCGTACAGCACGAGGCCACTGACCCATACCCACAGGCTGTTCGCCGGCAGGGCGAACAACGCCAGATGCCGCACGCACCAGGCGTAGATGCCCAGCGTGAGCAGTTTGAGAAACACGCCGGCGATCTGCGACATCACCCCCAGGCCGATACTGTTGATGCTGTCGTTGCTGCGATAGGCGCGCCGGCCGCGCAGCCGCGCCACGATCAATTCGATGCCGATCAACACGAAGAAGAACGGCGTCGCCCAGGTGATGATCAGTTCCTGCGTGTTCACGATGAAATCCCCGCCGCGGCCCCGGTGTCGCGCCGCTGCACCGAGCAGGCAATCCACCACAAGGCCAGATAATACGTCGACAACACCCACAGGCTCGAGCCCGGGATCGCCCCATGAAACCGGTTCCATGCCAGCAGGCCGTCGCTGAGCATGAACACCAGCGCGCCGGCAGCGGCCAGGGCGGCGGCGCGGGCCTGTGGATCGCCGCGCTCATGCAGCAGCTTCGCCCGCACCAGCGCCTGGCCGGCCATGCTGGCCAGCACCACGGCGTAGACGATCACCGGCACGCGCAAGCCGGCGCCGATCACGTTCCACAGCAGACACAGGTTGAGCGCGGCCAGCGCCAGGCAGGCACCCAGCAGCCGTGGCCGCGCCGCGAAACGGCTGTCGCCCAGCAGGGCGGTGAGAAAGCACAGGTGGCCGAACAGGAACGCGAGCAGGCCCGGCACGAACAGGTTCTGCGGCAACATCAGCAGCACATCGCCAACCAGCGAACAGGCCACGCCCAGACCGATCCAGCGCCGGTAGCGCGCCGAGACCGGGCGCCTGCTGCGGTATACCAGCAGTCCGATCAGGCCGGTGGCCAACGGCTTGCCGATCCAGTGCAGCCAGCGCCAGGGTGTGGCCGGATCGTGCGACATCACCCAGCCGGCGGCGATCGCCGCCAGTGCCGCGACGATGACGGCCAGCCCCAGCCAGCGCGGACGCTGAGTCTGGCTGGCGGAGAGAGCGACGGCATGCATGGGCTTAACCGGTGCGGATGGTGAGC
>JAJXYE010000002.1 GCA_021780735.1 Pseudomonadota bacterium
CTTCAGAACGTCAAAGTGACGGTCAGGGTATCGGTGTAAGTGCCAGCGCCCACATCCTGGCCACCGGGCAACTGTCCGTACATGGTGCCGGTGAATGTCGTGCCGCTCGGGTAGCCGCCGGAATTGCCGCACGGCGATCCCGAACCCCTGCCGTAGCACGCGTAAAGGTAGTAGCTGCCGCCGGTGCCGTTGCCCAGAATCGCCGTGTAACCGGAATCCGCATAGACGTTGTAGCCGAGACTCTGGCCGGCGCGCACCAGGGTGCGGTTGCTGTAAGTTCCGCTGCTGCCGGTGGACAAGGTTACGCTGACGGTGTCTCCCTTGCCGGTGTTCGTGCAGGTGAAGCTGATGCTGCCGTTTGCGGTCACCGCGGCGCTCGAGGTCGGGTCGTAGCTGCCGAAATTTATACTGGTTGCGCTCAATGTGCAGGTGGCGGCGTGTACGGGTGAGAAAAGCACCCCGATGCCAAGCAGTAGCGTGCACCGCAGAACGGGGGTTTTCATGGTGTCGCTCCGGCGCTGCGGATGCAGCCGATCCTGCCGAGGCTGGTCAGCGGGCGCGTGTTGGTGGGCATGCGGAAGCTGCAGCTCACCGCGCCATTCGATGTCTCGGCTTGCAGAGTGTAATGGCCCGCCGGCAGATCGGAGAAATAGAAGCTTCCATCCAGTCCGACCAGGGTCTTCATCGGCTTGCCCTTCACCTGCAGCGTGGCACTGCCGTATTTCACCGGCTTGTCATCCAGCGTCAGCTCGCCGCGTGCTGCATGAAGCGCGTGCACACCAAAACGCACGATGGTTCCGCCCAGGCGAGGCACACTGATCACCTGGTCAGTGGCATCGATCTGGTATTGCAATGGCACACTGCTCTGGTCGATGCCGACCTTGTTCGCCTGGTAGGGCAGCAAGGTGGTCACCAGCAGATTGCCATTGGCGTCGGTCTTCCCGATCGGCTGGTTCTCGCGGGTGATTTCCACGCCGCTCATGCCTGGTGTCTGTACCAGCGCGTAGCCACCCTGCAGCGCGCGACCTGCGAACAGATGATCGTCCATTGCCACCACGCTGCCGGAAACCAGCAAGTTGCCGTCGGACTGGTTGCCGAAGCGCTGCCCGGTGAGTTGCACCAGACCGTACCGTCCCTGGTAGTCCAGCTGGCCGATGCCGAAGCTGCCGTCATTGCCGTTCTGCACATTGACGTTGTAGCCCCAGCCGCTGTCGGTGGGCAGCGAATGCTGGGCGGAAAAGCCGTAGCTGTTGCCGGTGCTGGCGTCATGCGCGGCGTTGAAGCCGATGCTGCTGCGCCCGAACGGAATCACCAGATTGAACAGCAGCTGATTGTCGCTGGTTCCGGGATGATTGAGCTGACGGTTGAGGCTCAGCGTGAATATCGCGCCAGGCAGGTTGACCGAGCTGTTGAGGCCGATGTTGCGCTGGCGCGTACCGTCGGCATAGAGCGTGTCGCCGGCGCTGAGTTGCATGTTCAGGCGGGCTACGGGTGCCCAGCCTGCGCTGGCATAACCCAGGCGGCGTGCCCGGAACGACGCGGGAAGCAATTCGTCGCCGATCCGGCGGTAGCCGCTGGAATAGACCTGCACCCCCGCCGCAAAGTTGAAGAAGCGATTGTTGTATTGGAACGCCAGCGAACTGCCGTGTCCATGCACGCCACCGGCATCGCTGCCGGCCAGCGCAGTACTCAGAATGCCGACGGGAAGACGCAGGTTGAGCGAGGAGCCGGCATTGACCAGGCCACGTTCCGCTTCGACCCGGTAGCCGGCGGTCACATTGTCGCTGAAGCCGTAATTCTGGCGGGCCAGCAATACCGGGCGACCCGTGTCGTAGCTGTTGCCCAGGGTCGAGGTTCGTTCGACGCCTAGCTGATAGGCGTAATCGCTCAGGCCCCGCGCCAGCATCTGGCTGGCGCCGTAATAGTTCTGCTGCAGGACGCTGGTGCCGCCAAACGGATCCTGCACCACCACGCGCACATTGTTCGCGCCGGCGCCCAGGCCGAGGCTGGCCAGGTTGAACGGACCGGCAGGAACCTGGCGTTGACCGACCAGTACGCCGTTCTCATAGATGCTGACCGTGCCCGGCGCCTGCAACAGTCCGCTGATCGTCGGCTGCGGATAGGTGATCAGGTAGGGATCGAGATCGTACGCGCGAGCGACCCCAAAGCCGCCGAGCAGGGCCGTGCCGCCCAGTCCGTCGCTGGAATAGGCGTACTGGTCGCCGATCGTCCAGCGCTGATTGCGGTCGGTGTCGTCGTATTCCAGGCGGGACAGGCCGCGGGAAAAGCCCTGGGTCGGGTTCCATGACGGATTGGAGTGCAGCAGCCATCGACCATAGGCATAACCCGCGTCCAGGTAGGCGGAAACATTGTTCTGGCCGCTGCCGACAGTCAGCGCATAGTTGACGAAGGCGCTGGGTACGGCGGTGGGAAGCAGTCTCGCCCGGCGCGGCCTCAGGTCGACCTGATGGTTGTCGTAGGCCGTGGCCGGGAGTGCCACGTTCAGGCGCCCGGCGCCGACATCCAGCTGTATCTTGCTTCCGCGGTCATAAGTGCTGAGATCGATGAATTTTCTTGATCCGATCGTTTGCTCCGGCAGGCCGTGCAGCGGCAGCAGTGCCCGCTTGAGCGCATCCTCATCTACCAGGATGTGCTGATTGCGCACGACGACGAAGGCGGTGCCATGGCAGCTATCGTTGACGCACAACTCCAGCAGCATGCGATCTGGTTGTGCCATCAGCGGACTGGACGCGAGCAGGGCGATGGCGATCAGGGTGAGCTTTTGCCCTCGCATGCCTCGGCGCCTCTCGTGATGGGGTAGGGTGGCGAGGTGATCGCCAGGCTCGACCAGGACATTGAGACCGAAGCTGCCTGTGGACAACTGGTGGCTGGCAGTTTCACGCGCAAGAACCAGGTGCCGCCGGCCAGCACGTAGTTCTCCACTTCATCGTGCTTGCCGAGCACATGGCCGGTGCGGTCGGAAACGCTGACCTTGACGCTCTGCGCATCCAGCCGCTGGGTACCGTCGTTGCCGATGCCAAGCTCCAGCACGCCTTTGCGCAGACCTGCCGATCGCAGCACGGGGACGCGCTTGGGTGCGGCCGGTTCGTCGAACACCGGCAGACTGACCTGGGTCAGTACTTTGATCTCGGGCCGAGTGGCCTGCTTCCCGTCGCCGAGGTTGGGCAGTTCGTCAATCAAGAGGCGATAACTGGTTTCGCTCGCGCCAGCATCGACCAGGCTGCCGACACGCATCTGCAAACTCTTGCCGGGCGCCACTTCGAGCAACTCGGGAGTCACAATCAGGTCGTCGCTCGGGGTGAGCTTCCATTGACCATCGGGCTGCATGGTCCAGAGCATCGGTCGAACCTGCATGCGCAGCGGCGTGTCTCCGCTGTTGTTGACCGTGAGAATCGCTGCGCGGTGCCTGGCGTCCAGCTCGACTCGGATCGGACTGACCGAAAACGTGGCTGCACGTGCCACTGGCAGCGCTGCGAGCAAAAGCAGCGCTGCCAGGGTGTGTGTTGCAGCAACAATATGGCGACAGGTCATGACTTGGCTCCAAGGGTGGATGACGTCGAGTCAATCACGCCATTGGCCCTCGGCGACAGCATCAGTACGTGACGGTGGCGACGACGCTGTCAGTGTAGCTGCCGGCAGGAACGTCCGCACCAGCCGGCAGTGAGCCGTAGGTCGGGAAGTTGAGCGCGGTGTTGACGCTGGCCGAGGTCTGCGACGCCGGACGATTCGCTGCGCCGGTGCCCCACTCGGTGGTGCCGCCGCTGGTCGTGTAGATATCGTACGGCAGCAGGCTGGCGCCGGACTTCATCTGACGAACGGGCGCTGCGGCAGTCGATCCGGTGCCGGGATTGTTGCCCTGGCCCAGTTCCACATAGACCACGTCGCCCTTGGTGCACTTGGCGCTGACGTTGCCCGAGGCGGTCACGGCGGTGGCGGAGGTCGGGTCGTAATTGCCGAACGCGATGTTGGTGCTGCTGATGACGCAGTTGTTGACGACGGTCGCGGTGACCTGGAAGGTGGTCGTCTGCGAGGCGGCCGACGCATTCATGGCGAAACCACCAAGGGCGACGAGGGCGACGGCGAGCAGGGTCTTCTTGAGCATGATGAAATTCTCCGTGGGGTTTGGATGTTTGTGAGGGGCCTTAAGCAACCCGCGTGCCAAGAGTCCTTGGTAAACGTTTACGCCAGCATCCAGGCCGATCGCGAAGGGCCAACAGAACAAGGCGCCGCAAGGGGTTTGCGGTGGCGATGCGGCATCCTGTAGGCGCTCCCTGACAAATTATGGCAGTTAAAATTGCGAACTGCGTCACCTTTATACGACAGATTTGTCACCTGACCTTCACAGTTTTTGCCCTGCCAGTCCTCCCGCATCAAAACATGTCAAGCTTGCTTGACATGATTGAGCCGCCCGCCTATCCTGCGAATGTCAAGTTCGCTTGACACAAGGGCGCGGGATTCCGCAATCGCATGTTCCTTTTGTGCAGCGGGTCTGGCCGCGCCGCTCCGCCGCCCCTGGCCGAGTGCAGGGTGCGCCGTCGCCATGCCGGCATCTCCCGGACGGCAGTCTGAAATCACTTCGAGGTCTTTACATGAAACGTCTTTCGAACCGGCAGTATCAATGGGGAGCCATGCTTTCCATGACCGCTTACGTCGCGCTGGTGCTGCTGGTATGGCCGTTGGCCCGTGAGGTCGACGGACTGGTGTTCAAGCTGTTGCTTGCGCTGACTCCAGTCTTGCCGATGCTCTACCTGTTCGCGCTGATGGCACGACGCATCCGCGACAGCGATGAACTGCAGCAGCGCATGCATCTGGTCGCGTTGGGCATCGCGACGCTCATTACCGGTGCGTGGAGTCTGGTCGGCGGGTTTCTTTCGGCCGCGCATGTACTGACCCTTGATGGCTCGATCCTGATCTGGGTGTTCCCGGTGATGCTCGCCAGCTATGACGTCGCCCGCATGATCCTGGTGCGTCGTTACGGCGGTGACATGCTTGCCTGCGACGCAGACGCCAGTGTGCCGATGCATGTCCGCACCTTCGTGGCCGCCATCCTCATGGCTGCCATCGCGGTGTTCGCCCATGTGAAACATGACGACCTCGCCTGGGGCATGTTCACCGGGATGGCGCTGGTCTTCGTTGCTTTCGGCGTGCTGCTGCTGATTCGCCGCCGGCGTCGTAGCCGGGCGAGCCAGGGTCGCGATGACGCGGTGGCATCGCGATGAGCCGCCAGGTCTCGAATTCAACGGGCGCACTGATGGCCATGCGCAAGGTTCACCGGTGCGGTCGCAGCCATGCTTAACCACGTGCGTGAACTGCGCAGTGCGCGAACCTGGTCGCAGGCTGATCTGGCCGAACGGCTGGACGTATCGCGGCAGACCATCAACGCGATCGAAACCGGCAAATACGATCCCAGCCTGCCGCTGGCATTCAAGATTGCGCGCTTGTTCGGGCAATCGATCGAAACCATTTTCGAACCGGGGACTGACGTGTGAACATGAAAACCCGATCACGCATGGGCGTGGTGGTGGCCATCGCCGTGGCGATCTTCGAGGGCCAGCACGCCACCCATCACCGCGGCACGGGTGACGCGCCGTCGGCTATCGCGCCGGCCGCCGCCAGCGCCAGACCGGTTCCGGCCACGCGCGCTACCTGGACCCTAGGCCGGGTGACGCTGACCCGCTGCGAACTTGCGCAGCCGAACAGTGGCCTGAGCACGGCGGCGTGGTGTGCACGTTTCCCCGTACCGGAAAACCGCGACGATCCGCACAGCCGCATGATCAAGCTGAGGCTCGCCGTGTTGCGTTCACGGGCGCAGGTGGCGGACAAGGACTTGCTGGTATTTCTCGCTGGCGGCCCGGGTCAGGCCGCGACGGAGTCGGCCGCCAGCGTGGCTGCGGTACTGCAGCCGCTGCTTGCGCATCGCCATGTGCTGCTGCTCGATCAGCGCGGCACCGGTGGCTCGAATGCACTGACCTGCAAGGACGCCGCCACGCTGGCGCCGGATGAAGACAGCCATTTCGATGCGCCAAGCATGCGCGACCAGGCCGCAGACTGCCTGCGCCAACTCGCCGGCCATGCCGACCCACGCTACTACACCACCACCATCGCGGCGCGCGACCTGGAGGACGTGCGCAAGGCGCTCGGCTCCCCGCCGTTCGACCTGCTTGGCGTGTCCTATGGCACCCGGATGGCGCAGCAGTACCTGATGCATTACCCGGATGCGGTACGCAGCGTGGTGCTGGACAGCGTGGTGCCGAACTCACAGGCGCTGGGTGAGGACTTTGCGCGCAACCTGGATGACACGCTGACTGCACAGTTCGCCCGTTGCAGCGCCGAACCTGCCTGCCGGCAGAAATTCGGCAATCCGGATCAGACCCTGTATCAGCTGCGTGATGCGCTGCGCGCGAATCCCCATCAGGTGACCTTCCGCGACCCTGACAGCTACCAGAGCGTCAAGCGGGTGCTGAACGAGAACGCGTTGGCCAGCGTGGTGCGCATGTTTGCCTACACGCCGCAGACCGCCGCCCTGCTGCCGCTATCAATCGACGCGGCGGCGCATGGCGATGTCGGTCCGCTGCTGGGGCAGGCCAGGATCCTGTCCGGCAATCTGGCCGAGCTGGCCGCCAGCGGCATGCAGTATTCGGTGATCTGCAGCGAGGATGCGGACATGCTGGTGCCGCGTCCGCAGGATGCCGACACCATCCTCGGCACGCACATGATTGACGCCTTGAAGGCGGTCTGTTCGGTGTGGCCCAAGGGCACGCGCCCGGCAGATTTCCACATGCCGCTCAGGACGGACAAGCCGGTGCTGCTGCTGGCGGGTCAGTACGACCCGGTGACGCCGCCGCGGTATGCCGACGAAGTGGCGAAGGAGCTGCCGAATGCCCGCGTGCTGGTGCTCAACGGCCAGGCCCACAGCGTGATGGCTGCCGGATGCGCGCCACGGCTGATCCGGCACTTCGTCGAGAAACTCGATCCGAAAACCATGGATGCCAGCTGCCTGAAGCGGCTGCGACCCACCCCGATCTTCATCGATTTCAACGGAGCCACGCCATGATCGAGGCAAGGGATCTGCACAAGGCGTTCGGTCGCCTGAAGGCCGTCGACGGCATCAGCTTCTGCGCCCGCGACAGCCAGATCACCGGTCTGCTCGGCCCCAACGGCGCCGGCAAGACCACCACGCTGCGCATGCTCTACACACTGATGTCGCCCGATCACGGCCAGGTTCTGGTCGACGGCATCGATGCGGCGGTCGATCCGCTCGGCGTACGCCGCGAACTTGGCGTGCTGCCGGATGCGCGCGGCTTGTACAAGCGGCTCAGCGCGCGCGAGAACGTTGATTACTTCGGAAGACTGCACGGTCTGCCGGAGGACGTGCTGGCGAGCCGGCGCGAGGCGCTGATCGAGGCGCTGGACATGGCGGATATTGCGGATCGGCGCACCGAGGGCTTCTCGCAGGGGCAGCGCGTGAAGACGGCGATTGCCCGGGCACTGGTACACGACCCGCGCAACGTGATTCTCGACGAGCCGACCAACGGGCTTGACGTCATGGCGACGCGCGCGTTGCGCCGGTTCATGTTGCACTTGAAGGACGAGGGTCGCTGCGTGCTGTTCTCCAGCCACATCATGCAGGAGGTCGCTGCGCTGTGTGATCGGATCGTGGTGATCGCGCACGGTCGTGTGGTTGCCGACGAGACGCCGGACGCGCTGCGCCTGCAGACGGGCGAAGCGAATCTGGAGGACGCGTTCGTGAAGGTCATCGGCAGCGAGGAGGGCCTCGCCGCATGAACACGCCGAGCGGAAAGCTTCCGCAGCGCAGTGCCTTGGTCACGGTATTCCTGAAGGAGATCAGGGAGAACCTGCGCGATCGCCGCACCCTGATCAGCGCCTTCCTGACCGGTCCACTGCTCGGCCCGATCCTGCTGGTAATGCTGCTCAACATCGCGCTGAACCGTGAACTGGACAAGGCCGAACAGCCACTGTCGGTGCCGGTGATCGGTGCCGGCTACGCGCCGAACCTGCTTGACGCACTCAGGGCAGGGGGCGTCGTGCCGAGGCCTGCCGTGGCCGATCCGGCACAGGCCGTGCGCAAGCAGGATGCCGACGTGGTACTGCGCATTGCGCCGGACTACGGCAAGGCCTGGCGACAGGGCGAACCGGTGCAGGTGGAGCTGTTCTACGACTCTTCGCAACGTGAAGCCGGCACGGCGGTGGAGCGCGTTGCCAGGCTGCTCGAGGGCTATTCACGGGAACAGGGTGCGATGCGCCTGGTCGCGCGCGGGTTGTCTCCAGCCACGGCGTGGCCGCTGCACGTGGCCAGGCGCGATCAGGCCACGCCGCAGGCGCGGGCAGTGCTGCTGTTCGCGATGCTGCCGTACTTCTTCGTCATCACCATCTTCATGGGTGGCATGTATCTGGCGATTGACCTGACTGCCGGCGAGCGTGAGCGGCAGTCGCTGGAGCCGCTGTTCGCCAACCCAGTGCCGCGCTGGAAGATCCTGTGCGGCAAGCTGGCGGCGATCTGTGCGTTTTCCATCATGAGCCTGCTGATCACGCTGCTGGCTTTCGCCGTGGTCGGGCGATTCATTCCTGCTGCGAAGATCGGCATGGAGCTGGATCTTGGCCTGCATTTCGCAGCACATGTGGTGCTGCTGATGCTGCCGTTGGTGCTGCTGCTGGCCGTGCTGCAGTCGATGGTGGCGGCATTCGCCAAGAGCTATCGCGAGGCGCAGACCTATATCTCGTTGCTGATGCTGGTGCCGCTGATCCCCAGCGCCGCGCTGTCGTTCCTGCCGATCAAGGCGCAGCCCTGGATGTACGCGGTGCCTCTGCTGGGGCAGAACCTGGGCATCATGCAGCTGCTGCGCGGCGACGGAGTCAGTGGCGTACAGCTTGGCTGGTGCCTTGCCGGCAGCACCCTGGCAGCCCTGCTCGCCGTGCTGGTGACCGTTCAGTTGTACCGTTCCGAGAAGCTGGCCATTTCCAGCTGATCCGAGTGCCCCTGCACGGGGCGGGGAGCGCCTGCCCTGCGCGGAGGAGGGATCAGCGTGGCGGCGCGGTCAGTTCGCGGGCGTTGAGGTAGCCGTGGTGGTGGCGGTCGAGCTTGCGGAACTGCCGCCGCAGGTTGTCCTGATATGCCTTCAACGTGATCGGGCGACCACGGTCACCGGGCAGTTCATTGACCTCCAGCACGCCGTCGTGGTTGACGTCGATTCGCGCGAAGCCCTGACTCATGTAGGACACGTACTCGGCTTCGCTGACCCTGCCATCGCCATTGCTGTCAAACATCTGCAGATAGGCCGTGCGCGAATCCTGCGCCAGCGCGACAAGGGGCAGCAGCAGGGCGGCGCCGATCAGCAGTTGCCGCATCAGCGGATGCCACCATGGATGCCGATGAATTGCAGGAACTCGGCACGGGTACGCGCGTCCTCGCGGAACGTTCCGAGCATCTGGCTGGTGACCATCGACACGCCGCGCTTGTGCACGCCGCGGGTGGTCATGCATTCGTGGCTGGCATCGATCACCACGGCCACACCGGCCGGCTGCAGGGTGTCCTGGATGCACTGCGCGATCTGCGCGGTAAGCTTCTCCTGCACCTGAAAGCGGCGTGCGTAGCCTTCGACCACGCGTGCCAGCTTGCTGATCCCGACCACCCGGTTGGTCGGCAGATAGCCAACATGGGCGCGGCCGATGATCGGCGCCATGTGATGCTCGCAATGGCTCTCGAACTCGATGTCGCGCAACACCACCATTTCGTCGTAACCCTCAACCTCCTTGAAGGTGCGCTTGAGGTAATCGGCCGGATCCTCCGCATAACCGGAGAACCAGTCACGGTAGGCCTTGACCACCCGTTTGGGCGTATCCAGCAGGCCTTCGCGCGCGGGGTCTTCGCCGGCCCAGCGCAACAAGGTGCGCACGGCTTCCTCGGCCTGTTGCTGGGTGACGTCGGAGGGCTTGGCGTGTTCGCTCATGCGGAGTCCTTGGGTAGATCAAGGCGAAAGTTTAGCCGGATCGTTGCCTCGACAGGCCGATCGGCGCGGGTGTGCCTGCCGAGCCCCGTGCGCCGGGGCCATCTGACAGCGCCAGTCATACGTGACGACGGATTCGCTGGATGCACGCGGGTGCGGGAAATATCTGCCGCCCGATTCGCCAAGGTAGTCGGTGCACCGTGCATTCAGGCATCGTCTTCGCTCCCATCGGGCAGGCCGGGGATGTCGCCCAGCAGCTCCGACGGGCTCTCGCCGGAGAGCGACTCGACGTCGCGCAGCGTGCGCTCGATGGCACGGGTGCGCACACCGGCGCTGTCGATGCTGTTGCGCGCGGCGTCGAGCTGCTTGCGGGTCTTGTCGAGCACCACACCGAACTTGCCGAACTCGTTCTTGACCGCGCCGAGGATCTTCCACACCTCGCTGGAGCGCTTGGCGATCGCCAGCGTGCGGAAGCCCATTTGCAGGCTGTTGAGGAGGGCGCTCAGCGTGGTCGGGCCGGCCACGGTGACCCGATGCTCGCGCTGCAGGTTCTCGAACAGGCCGGGGCGGCGGATCACCTCGGCGTAAAGACCCTCGGTGGGCAGGTACAGCACGGCGAAGTCGGTGGTGTGCGGCGGCGCCACGTACTTGCCGTGGATGCGTCTGGCCTCCTCGCGCACCCGCGTTTCCAGCGCGCGACCGGCAGCCGCGGCGGCGTCGGCGTCGGCGATCTCCTGCGCGTCGAGGAGCCGCTGGTAGTCCTCCACCGGAAACTTGGCGTCGATCGGCAGGTAGACGTGTTCGCCCTCGTCCTGCCCGGGCATGCGGATGGCAAATTCCACGCGGTCGTTGCTGCCCGGCACGGTGATCACATTGGAGGCATACTGCTCGGCGGTGAGCATGTCCTCCAGCAGCGCGCCCAGCTGCACCTCGCCGAAGATGCCGCGCTTCTTCACGTTGGTCAGTACACGTTTGAGGTCACCCACGCCGGTGGCGAGGTTCTGCATCTCGCCCAGGCCGCGCTGTACGGCCTCCAGTCGCTCGGAGACCAGCTTGAACGATTCGCCAAGGCGGGTTTCCAGCGTGGCGTGCAGCTTTTCGTCGACAGTGGCGCGCATCTGCTCCAGCTTGGCAGCGTTGTCCTGCTGCATGGCGCCCAGCTTGGCCTCGAGGGTGGCGCGCACTTCGCCCATGCGCTTTTCGTTGTCCGCGGTGAGTGCGGCCAGCCGTTGCTGCAGTTGTTCGCCGAAATGGTTGAGCGCCAGCGTGGTTTCCTCGCGGCTCTTGCGCGCATCCTCGGCCAGTCGCTGCGCCAGCGCCTGCAGCCCGGCATCGGTACGCTCGGTGAGCAGGTTGAGGCGCTGGCTGAAACTGTCGATGCGCTCGGCCTGCTGCTGCGAGGTGCTGCCGAGCTGCTCGCCGAGGTGGCCGCGGAAGCGGTCGAAGCCCTGCTGCAATTCCTCGCGGCCGGCACGCTGTTCCTCGCGTACGGTGCGTTCGACGCGGGCGCCATCGTCCTTCAGTGCATCCAGCTTCGCCATCAGGCCGGGATCGCCGCGGCCGCGCAGCAACGCCACGAGCTGCAACAGCAGCACCACCGCAACCAGGATGATGAGGGTGATCAGCAGGATTTGATTGAGCGGCATGGAGCGATTTCCCGGGTCGATGCACGCAGTGTACGTCCCCGCGTCTCATCGGCTGCGCCGGCGACGAGGTGAATTGAATCGGCCAACGAGCTTCATTGTCCGCGCTACCATGCACGGTCACGACCCGAAACGAAATCCATGGCCAAGCTCTACTTCTACTACTCGGCAATGAATGCCGGCAAGACCACCACGCTGCTGCAGAGCGCGTACAACTATCACGAGCGCGGCATGCGCACGCTGATCCTGACGCCGGCCCTGGACAACCGTTACGGCGACGGCGTGGTGGCTTCGCGGATCGGGCTGAAGGCCAAGGCGCGTCGCTTCGGCGCCGACGAGAACCTGTTCGCCCTGATCGAGGCCGACATCGCCGCCCACGGCGCCCTGCACTGCGTCTTCGTCGACGAGGCGCAGTTTCTCGGCAAGGCGCAGGTGTGGCAGATCAGCGACGTGGTCGACCGGCTCCACATTCCGGTGCTGGCTTACGGCCTGCGCACCGATTTCCGCGGCGAGCTGTTCGAAGGCAGCCGCTACCTGCTGGCCTGGGCCGACAATCTGGAGGAGATCAAGACGATCTGCCACAGCGGTCGCAAGGCCACCATGGTGATCCGTGTGGACGAGCAGGGGCGGGCGCTGACCGACGGCCCGCAGGTTGAGATTGGCGGCAATGATCGCTATGTCTCGGTGAGTCGCGCCGAGTTCAAGAAGATCAGCGAAGGCAGCGGCCAGATCGAACTGCAGCAATCCGTGCTGCCGCTTGACTCAGCCGGGTAGGAGCCCGCTTGCGGGGTTCTGCGAGATATCCCAGGCTGGGCGCTGCCCGGTGGCATCAAATTCAAGGAATTCCATGAGCAAGCCGATCCCCATCCCTGCCTGGCAGCGTCCGCACTGGCAGGCCAGTGCCGAGGAAATCCTGCTGCAGTTTTATGTATTCGGAAAGTTCGACGCGGTGCGTGTGCCCTCCGCCGACTACGGCAGCCCGGGTCTGCCGCCGGGCATCTCCGCGACCAACCATGCACATGCCCAGTTGCGCGCGTGGGAAGGTTATCCGCTGAAAGGCGCGATGGGTCGCATGTTCAAGGCGGATGCGCCGCAGGCGTATCAGCAGGCGATCGCTGCGCCCGAGGTGATGCTGGTGCGCGGCACGCTGAAGGACAGCCAGGCCACCGCCTACCTGCGTGACACGCTCGGCGTGCTGGCCGGCATGCTCGATATCGGTGGCCAGGTGATACTCGATCCGCAGATCCTCAGCCTGCTCGACGCCGACGCCTGGCGCCGGCACTACCTGATCCGCGACGGTGCACCGATTCGCCACCATCTGCTGATTCTGTGCGATGGCGAGTCCGAGCCCGGTCGCTCATGGATCCACACCCGCGGCATGCGCAAGTTCGGCCGTCCGGACATCAGCATCCACCAGGTACCGGATGCCGCCATCGACCGCGCCGGCTTGTTGTGCGAAAAACTGGTCGAACTGCAGGCGCTCGGTGCGCACTTCGTCGATGGACAGCGGCTGGACATCGAGGGCGCGCCGGCCGGGGTGAGCGTGCGTCGTGGCGGCGGTCTGGACGATCCGCAGTTCAACAACACCTTTGTCGAGTTCGAGTGGCCCAGGTGATCCGCGATCCGTGCAGGAGCGCACCTTGTGCGCGATGCACTTGCGCAAGGTGACGAAGAACATCGCGCACAGGCTGCGCTCCTACCGCTGGCAGTGCGGGCACCAGAATGTGGAGCGCTGGCCCAGGCTGACCTGGCGGATTGCCATACCGCAGACCCGGCAGGGCTCACCGGCGCGACCGTAGACGTAGAGTTCGCGAAAGAAATAGCCGGGCGCGCCATCGGGGCTGAGGAAGTCGCGCAAGGTAGTGCCGCCGCGCTCGATTGCCCAGGCCAGGATGCGTTTCACTTCCATGACCAGCCTGGCGTAGCGGGCGCGGGAGATCGTGCCGGCTGCGCGCCGTGGATCGATGCCGGCGGCAAACAGTGCTTCGCTGGCGTAGATGTTGCCCACGCCCACCACGACGTGGTTGTCCATCAGGAACAGCTTCACCGCGGCCGTGCGGCTGCGTGAGAGGTGCCAGAGCAGGTCGCCGTCGAACGCATCGGTCAGCGGCTCCGGGCCGAGATTCGCCAGCAGTTCGTGGGTCTCGCCGGGCGCCTGCCACAACAGGCAGCCGAAACGGCGCGGGTCGGTGAAGCGCAGGATGCGCGGCGCCTGCTCCGTGGTGCGCTCCAGTGCGATGTCGACATGGTCGTGCTTGCCCACCGGCGCGTCGGGCGGCAGTACGCGCAGCACTCCGGACATGCCCAGGTGCAGCAGGGCGCTGCCGGCTGCGGTGTGCAGCAACAGATACTTCGCGCGCCGTTCCACGGCATCAATGCGCTGGCCGGGCAGCAATTGGCTGACCTGGTCGGGGATCGGCCAGCGCAGGTCGGCACGGCGCAGAGTGACGGCCAGCACGCGCCGGCCAGTCACATGGGGCGCGATGCCGCGCCGCGTGGTTTCGACTTCGGGCAGCTCGGGCAAGGCGCGCTCCGGCGTTCAGTGCAATTCGGTGGTCTTGATTTCCGGCGAGCGCGGCATGTAACGCGACGACACCAGGGCGATGCGCCGGCCCACCCGCACATAGTGCTGTGGCCCGGTCACCGCGCTCACTCCGAACGCCAGCAACTGGCCATCCAGATCGAGTATCGCCCGCGGCGGTGCCAGGCCGATCTTGGCCGGATCGAAGTCGCTGGCCGGACGCCAGACCAGTACGTGCGCGGCGGCCACACCGGCCAGGTCACGCAGGCGGTTGTCATCGGCGACCCGGCTCGGTGTGCCGTCGGTGCGCCACCAGTGTCCGTCTGCACGCTTTTCGTAGTGCAGGCTCGCTGCGCCGGGCAGGGTCAGGCTGATGTGCGTGATCGCCGTCGGGTCGAGCGCGGTGAGGTTGCCGTTTTCACGGCTCGCGTCGCGCCGCATCTGCCAGCCTGCCAGCGCCAGCAGGGCCAGCACCGCAAGCAGAAGGGTCAGGCGTCGGCGGGCTGCGCGCTTCATTGTTCAGCGCCGACGCCGGCGCCACACGATGATGCCGCCCAGCAGCAGCAGCAGCAGCGGCAGGACGAGCAGGAAACCGAAGCTCAACGCATTCAATTCACCCTGCGAGATTTCGAGCAGGCGATCCGGTGCGCCGCGTGGCGGCAGGTTGACAAGTTTGTCGTCACCAAGCAGCCAGTCGAACACGCGTTCGCCCAGGGCGCGATTGCCGCCATTGCCGAGGAAGGTGTTGGAGAGGAAGTCGCCATCGCCGATCACCACGGCGCGCTGCTCGCTCTTGTCCGGGCTCGGTGACAGCCGGCTCAGCGCGAAGCCGAAATCAAGCGGTCCCTTGAGCTCCCCGGCGGCGGGATCGAAGCGGATGTTGCTGGTGGTGCTGTTGTCGATCGGCTTGAACTCGGTCCAGCTCTGCGGCCCTGAGCGCAGGAACGGTTTGACCGCCCAGTCGTTCTGCGCCACTTCGGCCAGCGCGGACACCTGCGGGAACAGGGTGGTCAGCTGGAAGCCGCGGGTGATCGCCTGCGGCGGGTAGTCGCCAAGCGCGATCATGCGCGGATCGTGCAGGCCAAGTGCGGCACCGGAACCATCGACCAGCACACCGGGCAACACCCGCACGCCCAGCACCTTGGCCAGCGGCTTGAGGCCAAGATCCTGGTTGGCCGGTTCGGTCAGCCACAGCAGGTTGCCGCCGTCCTGCACGTAGTTGACCAGCGCCTTCACTGCGCCCGGCGCCAGCGCCAGCGAAGGGCTGGCCAGCACCACCAGATCGGTGTGTTCGGGTACCGCGGTAACCTGGGCGAAGTTCAGCGGCACCGCGCGCATGCCGCGGCCTTCCAGCTGTTTCATGAAGGTGCCCATGTCCGCATTCGCCACGCCGTCGGCACGCCGTTCATCGTCGCCGGTGACGAAGGCGACGATGCGGTCGCTGCCGCGCACCAGTCGTTCCAGCGCATTGGTCAGGCTGCGCTCGGAGAGCTCGTCGAGGCGCTGCTCGCGGTTCTTGTAATGCACGATCAGGGCGCCGTCGACGGTGATGCCAAGCTCGCGCATCTTCTGCGGATCCAGTTGCGGATCGACAAAGCGCAGGCTGAGGTCGGGCTTGGCCACCTGATAGCGCTGCACGAAGGCGGCGATGGTCTGGCGCAGGTCGCCCTGCGGGTTTGCATAGCTGACGATCTGTACCGGGCCGTCCAGCTGCGCCAGCACTGCCCGGCTCGCCGCCGACAGGCTGATGCGGCCGTTGGCGGTCCAGTCGGCCTGCACGGTGTAGCGGTTGCCGAGGTAGCCGATCGCGGCGCAGCCGAGCAACAACAGCAGGGTGAACAGCCAGCCGTCCAGGCGTCGGAAAATGTCGCGCATCAGCCGCGCTCCCGTTCGGTGTCGAGTCGGCGCGTGGCCAATGCCAGGCTGAGCAGGATCAGCAGCACAAACCAGAGCACGTCGGCGCTGGACACCAGGCCACGCAGCATGGGCTGCTCATGCGTGCTCATCGCCAGCCAGTTGATGGCGCCACCGTTGATGCCGGCCAGTTGCGCACCGAGGTTGATGCTCCACAGCGCCAGCGCCAGGATCAGTGCCGCCGCCGCCGCGATGGCCGGATGCGATGCGAAGCTGGAGCACGCCACTCCCAGTGCCGCCAATGCCGCCAGCATCAGCGCCACACCCAGTGAGGCGGCCGCCAGCTTGCCCCAGTCGAGATGGGTGGCATGGGCCAGCAGCAGCGGCATGGCCAGCGTCAACGCCAGCCACAGCAGCAACCAGCCCAGGGTCGCCAGATATTTGCCCAGCACGATGCCCGATGCCGGCACGCCGGTCGCGAACAGCAACGGCAGGGTGCCGTTGCGTCGCTCGCCGGCAAGCACGGACATGGTCAGCAGTGGCACGACCAGAAAGGCCAGCTGGGCGAGCTGGCCGAGCAGCGGCACCGCCACCAGGTCGGTGAAGCCGGGACCATCCGGCAAGGCCGCGCGCTGGATCTGTCCGGCCAGAAAGCTGCCCAGCAACAGGGTGAAGTTCCAACCCAGCCAGGCCAGGGTCAGCGCGGCCAGAACCCAGCCCAGCGGACGCATGCGCAGGCGTCGCCACTCCAGTCGCATCACCGCGGACATGCCGATCGGGACGAAGCTCATGCGGCCCGCGCCGCGTCGTGCTGGTTGTGCATGGCAATCTCGAAGAACGTTCGTTCCAGCGCGGCGTAGTCGTCTCCATGCACCGGGCCGTCATGGCGCAGGGTGCCCTCGTGCAGGATCGCCACGCGATCGCATACGGCGGTGACTTCGGCGAGCAGGTGGGTGGACAGGATGACCGCCGTGCCGGCAGTGGCCTGTTCGCGGATCAGGCGGCGCAGTGCGGCGACCTGCACCGGATCGAGTGCGTTGGCCGGTTCGTCGAGCACCAGCAGGGCAGGCCGGTGCAGCAGCGCGCAGGCCAGTCCCAGTCGCTGGC
The DNA here is from genome assembly GCA_021780735.1 of Pseudomonadota bacterium. Lineage (GTDB taxonomy): Bacteria > Pseudomonadota > Gammaproteobacteria > Xanthomonadales > Rhodanobacteraceae > Rhodanobacter. The sequence continues at coordinate 17,112 of JAJXYE010000002.1, forward strand.
GCTGGCCTTGCGACAGCACTCCGGCCAGGCGCCGCGCCAGCGGCTGCAGTTCCAGCCGTTCGATGATGGTTGTGCGTGCCTCGCGCAGGGTCGTGCCGTGCAGGCCGCGCAGGCGGCCATGCGCGTCCAGGTGCTCGATCACGTTCAGCTCTGGCCACAACGGCGCGCGCTCGGGCAGCCAGCCGATCCACTGGCGGGCCATTTCGGGCTGTTCGAGGAAGTCCCGGCCGTCAAGCCGGATGCTGCCGCTGTCCGGCCGCAGCGCACCGGCGATCATCGACAAGGTGGTCGATTTGCCGGCGCCGTTGACACCGAGCAGGCCCAGTACCTGGCCGCGTGGAAGGCTCAGACTCAGATCCTGCACGGCCGGCCGGCCAGCGCGGCGACGGCCGAGCCGAACCAGCTCAACCGCGGCGGCGGGTACCTCGGGAATGATCGTGGTCATTGCATGATTGTCACGGCGACCCCACCTGTTAGACAACTGGCGATTTTCCGGCATGCCAACTAACGCCTGCTTGACCTTCGCCCCTTGACTGCCTGTTAGACTTGTGGGCCGGCCCATGCTGGCGGGTATGGAAACCCCTCGTCTAGACTGCCCTCGTTCCCCACCCGGTGCCTTCCATGCTCGACGCAGTGCTCAATTTTCTGAACAACGGCCTGACCCACGCCAGTTGGGGCCAGATCGCGATCTACGTGCTGGTGGTGACCCAGCTCACCATTTTCACGGTCACCCTGTATCTGCATCGCAGCCAGACCCATCGCGGCGTGGATTTCCACCCGGTACTGGCGCATTTCTTCCGTTTCTGGGGCTGGCTGACCACCGGCATGGTCACCCGTGAGTGGGTGGCGGTGCATCGCAAGCACCACGCCAAGGTCGAGACCGAGGAAGATCCGCACAGCCCGATGATCCATGGCATCAAGAAGGTGTTCTGGGACGGCGTCTCGCTGTACCGCGACGCCTGCGAGTCGAAGCAGGACATGGAGCAGTACGGTCGTGGCACGCCCGATGACTGGGTCGAGCACAACGTCTACGGTGCCCACCCTTATTGGGGTCCGACCCTGATGCTGCTGATCAGCATCGCGCTGTTCGGGGTGATCGGCGCGGCGATCTGGGCCTTGCAGATGGTGTGGATTCCGTTCTGGGCTGCCGGCTTCGTCAATGGCATCGGCCATTGGGCCGGCTACCGCAATTTCGAAAGCGCCGACACCGCGCGCAACCTGATCCCGTGGGGTTTCTGGATCGGCGGTGAGGAACTGCACAACAACCATCACGCCTTCCCCAGCTCGGCCAAGTTCGCCCTGCGCAAGTGGGAATTCGACATCGGCTGGGCGGCGATCTGCGGCCTGCGCGCGATCGGCCTGGCCAAGGTGTTGCGCGTCGCGCCATCGCTGAATGTGCGCCCGAACGTGCGCCTGCCTGACACCGAGACGCTGAAGGCCGTGCTCACCCATCGCTTCCAGGCGATGACCGACTACTACCGCGTTGTGATCGTGCCGACGCTGAGCGACGAGGCACAGCATGCTGGCGAAAGCCTGAAGTCGATGCCACGGCGCATCCGCCTGGCGATGGCCGACGGTGGCCGCTGGCTGGACAGCGAGGGTCGCGATCGGATGCAGGCGGTGCTGGCCAAGCGCCCGACGCTGGCCGTGGTGGTGGAGTTCCGCAGCCGCCTCGTGGCGCTGATGGAGCAGCGCGGTGCCGAGCAGGCGCTGAAGAGCCTGCAGCAGTGGATCAACGAGGCCGAGCAGAGCGGCATTCGCGCCCTGCAGGATTTCGCCCAGCGACTCAAGGGCTACGCGGTAGCCACGGCCTGAGCCGCAGGCAAGAATGCTCAAGCAAAGCCCGCCGTCTGGCGGGCTTTTGTTTTTTGAGCAAACGGCATCGGGGGAATGGGATGGCCCTGCGTGATCCTGCTGATCGGTGCCGGTGGTGTCTTCGGTAGCCGCATTGCGCATCAGCAGGCCGGTGATGGCCGGTTGGAACTGACCCTCGGTGGGCGGCGACTGGCTGGTCTGCAGGCATTGCGTGAGTTGCCGCCCGACCCGCTGATTCAGCGGGCGGTGCTGGATGGCTGTGCCATCACCACGCAGCTTGAGTCGATCACGACATGAAGCGCTGCCGCTGCTCCGGCGTCGGCACGAAACAGCTGCGGCTCCTGCCGAAGATCCGGTAGCGGTGCCGCGCGACAAAGCGGTAGGCGGGGTCACGCAGCCAACGCGGAACGAGCAGCATGCTCCGAGCCAGTCAGCGCCAGCGTCGAGGCCCGCGGCTGAGCAGCACCCGCGCGATGGCATCACTGTCGCTATGCCCTTGCTGACCTTCCACCAGCAGAAGCGATTGGGGCGAGTCGGGATCCAATCCGTGTTCGAGCAGCAGGATGCGGCCGCTGTCGGACTGCATCGAGGCAAAATGGTAGCGCGCCGATTTGTCGTGCCTGAGAAGAAATCCCAGCCAACGGCTGCACAGCAGGCGAACGCCATCGAACACGATGACCGGGGCGACCGCGTCAGTGGCCACGGGAGAGGGCCTCAAGCCAGCCATTGCAGGCGATCAGCTGGCCCAGCCACGGCAGCCTCACGTCGACCTGGATGTGATATCGATCAGCGCGGACGCCGCTGCGCAAAACCAACTTGCCGCGCAAGGCACGTGGTATAGGCAGGCCCAGCAGGTGCACGCTGCGCAACTGCCAGTCGCTCGTACAGCAGCGGCGATCCAGGCCGACCTTCGAGCACCGACTGCATGCGTCGGCGGCTGAAGCGGAGTGTCCATACTTCACGGTTGCCGTGACGTTCGAAGGTGACGGTTAGCGGCTGGCCGGTGCCGGGCCGGGGCAGCCCGAGCGGTCGACGCAGCCAGCGCATCGGCGCGTGGTTGGAGCCAGTGGCGTCGGCTACGCCCTCGGTGCGGAGCAGTGGTTCGGCGCCATGCATCGATTGCACGGCTGGCGGCAACGCCTGCCATGCCTCGTCGCCCAGCCGCCGGGAAAACAGTGATCTGCCCATCACGGGATGATGGGCTGCCGCGACAGGGGCGGCAAGCTTGTACAGACAAAAGAAAACCCGCCGGGATGGCGGGCTTTCTTATTGCGCACAGGGTGCGCTCCTACGGCAAGAGCGGCGCTTGCGCGCCGTGCCTCATTTGATCTTGCCTTCCTTGTAGATGACGTGCTTGCGCACCACCGGATCGTACTTCTTGAATTCGAACTTTTCCGGTGTGTTCTTCTTGTTCTTCTGCGTGGTGTAGAAGTGACCGGTACCGGCCGAAGAGATCATGCGGATCTTGTCTTGGGTCTTGTTAGCCATGATTTGTTCCTCAGACCTTTTCGCCGCGGGCACGCATGTCGGCAATCACGGCTTCGATGCCATTCTTGTCGATCGTGCGCAGGGCGTTGTTGGACACACGCAGCTTGATCCAGCGGTTCTCGCTGGCAACCCAGAAGCGACGCTCATGCAGGTTCGGCAACCAGCGGCGACGGGTACGGTTGTTGGCGTGCGAGACGTTGTTGCCGCTCTGCACACCCTTACCGGTGACTTGACATACACGGGCCATGATGACCTCCGTAAGAATGGCTTGATTGAAAGCCGTGATTACCACCCGTTAGCCAGGGCGACATCGGCCCAGCGGCGTCTTGCGCCACGCAATGCTGGAGATTGTTGCAAGGCCCTGTCGTGAGATCCGCATTGCGTGGCGGATCACCCGAAAACACCGGGTCGACGTGGAACCAGCCAGGCATTATGACAGAAAACCTGGCTCGCAAGCAATCCGTTGGTACAGCCCCGGCGCCGGTCATGCGTGCGCGCCGCGGGGATGTATGGAACAATCAACGTCTTTGATTCGCCAATACCAAGACCCGAGGAAACCCTGATGGCACAAGAGATCACCAACGACCAGGCCAATGGCCAGGCCAGTCAGCCGCAGCTGGTGATGCAGAAGATCTATGTGAAGGACGTTTCCTTCGAGGCGCCGAATGCGCCGCAGATCTTCCATGAGATCGACGAGTCGGAGCAGCCGCAGGTGCAGCTGAACCTGGGCCAGAAGGCCACCGATCTGGGCAACGACCTGTACGAAGTGGTGCTCAGCCTCACTCTTACCTGCACGATCGGCCAGCGCACCGCGTATCTGGCTGAAGTCGAGCAGGCTGGCGTGTTCGGCATCGCCGGATTCAGCGAGTCGGATCATGCCGGGATCATCGGCAGCTACTGCCCGAACCTGTTGTTCCCGTATGCGCGCCAGGTGATTTCCTCGCTGGTGCTGGAAGGCGGTTTCCCGCCGTTCCTGCTGCAGCCGATCAATTTCGACGCGCTGTTCGCCGAGCAGCAACGCCGTGAGATGGGTGGCGCGCAACCCCCGGTTACGCTCAACAGCTGAGCCGGCGCATGTCCGACAAGCCGAAGCTGACCGTCCTCGGCGCGGGCTCCTGGGGTACGGCGCTGGCGGCGTTGACCGCGCGCAATGGAGTGCCCACCGTGCTGTGGGGGCGCAATCCCGTGGCGCTGGCGGCCATCGCCGGGCAGCGCTGCAACCAGCGCTACCTGCCGGGCATCGAGTTGCCGCAGGAACTGCGCTTCGAGTCCGATCTCGCACGCGCCGTGCGCGGCGCCGACATCGTGCTGATCGTGGTGCCCAGCCACGCGTTCGCCTCGATGCTGGTCGAGCTTGCGCCGTTGCTCGATCCCGGCACCGCGATTGCCTGGGCGACGAAGGGCTTCGAGCCGGGTACTGGCCGTTTCCTGCATGAGCTGGTGGCTGAACAATTGCCTGGCCGTCCGGCGGCGGTGGTTACCGGCCCGTCGTTCGCACGCGAGGTTGCCAGCGGCCTGCCGAGCGCGGTCACCGTGCACTCGGATGATGATGCATTTGCCCAGCAGCTGGCGGGCCTGCTGCACGCTCCGAATCTGCGTGCCTATTCCGGCCGTGACGTGCTCGGCGCCGAGCTCGGCGGCGCCATGAAGAACGTGCTGGCGGTGGCCACCGGCATTGCCGACGGCATGGAGCTGGGCTTGAATGCCCGCGCCGGCCTGATCACCCGCGGCATGAACGAGATGCTGCGCCTGGGTGTGGCGCTGGGTGCGCGTCCGGAGACCCTGATCGGCCTGTCCGGCCTGGGTGATCTCGTGCTTACCTGTACCGGCGACCTGTCGCGCAACCGACGGCTTGGCCTGGCCCTGGGACAGGGCGTGGGGATCGATGAGGCGGTGCGCCGGATCGGTCAGGTGGTCGAGAGCATTCTCACCGCTGACGAGGTCGCCCGTCTGGCCGACAAGCACGGGCTTGATCTGCCGATCAGTGCCAGTGTGCGTGCAGTGCTGCACGGCGAAGTCACCCCGGTCGACGGGCTCAGGGCGCTGATGGCGCGCGAGCAGAAGCCGGAGTACCCGCAAGGTCTGTTCGGACACGCCTGACACAACACATGCCGCGCCGATTCCATTGACGCAGGCAAACCCCGTCGCATTGGCCTCCGGCACTGCTAAGCTCAGTGTTTTGGTTATCGCCGCGGATCGCATGCGCATGCAGCAGCCGGACGAGAAACAGCAGCCTGTAGCGGCGCCTTCCGGCGACGACGAAGCCTTGCCGCTGGCCTGGCGGCGGCTGCTGGCCGCGCCGAAGCCGGTGGCACCGGGCGATCATGTCGTGCTCGGCTTTTTCCTCGACGTGATGCCGGAAGAGGGCATGGCCTCGGCCCGGCTCGACGTGGCGCCGGTATTGCTGGCGGTGGCCGAGCACGGTCGCTACGCGCGGCCGGTGCCGCTGGACAGCCGGCATCTGGCGCAATCGCCGCTGCAACCGCATGAGCAACGTCTCGCCGCAACCCTGCTCGGGCTGCCACAGAACGTGCGCAAGAGCCGCAGTTATGCCCGCCTTGGCGGCCATGTTGGCGACACCTTGCTGGCCGAGATTCTCGATACGGCACCGTGTTTCCTCGGTGGCCTGGCCGGGTTGCGGCTGTCCCGCGGCAAATCGCATCAACTCAATTGGCACTGGCAGATGGAAGCTGACGGCAGTCAGCGCCTGTTGCCGGCATTGCCGCACAGCCAGCGCCTGCTGCACATCGACAGTCTCTGGTACCTCGACGCCGAGCGCGCCACGCTCGGCCTGTTCGATGCCGCCGCCGAAGAAACCCACTGGCTGGATCTGCCGCCGCTGAAGCATGAGCACGGCCGCCGTCTGCGCCAGCGCCTGCCGAACAGCCGGCTGGCCACGCGGGTGCCGCTGCCGCAGGTGTTTGGTGAAGTGCGGCGCTCGCAGCTGGCACCGAAGCCGGTGCTGATCCTGCACGCGCTGACCCGGCATGCGCGGCTGGCCGCGGGTACGCCGCCGCTGGGCTATGCGCGGCTGGCGTTCGACTATGCCGGCGAACGCCTGCCAGGCCGTGGCGGTGAGCCGCTGGTGCGCCGCGTGCGCAACGACCAGTTGGTCGAGATCACCCGTCGGCGCGCCGAGGAGCTCAGCGCGATGGAGCAGCTCGAACGCATCGGGCTCAGCCCCGGCGTGGATACCGAAGGCCTGCCGTGGGATGTCGCCGAAACGCTGCCTGAAGATGCCTGGCTGTTTGCCGGTACCGGTTACGCCGGCGCGCTGGAAGTCAACACGCCGGCGCGCTGGATGGCACTGCGACCGCGACTGGAGGAGGAAAACTTCCAGGTCGAGTACGCGCCCAGCTTCCCGTTCGAAGTGCTGGAAGGGCCGGTGCATTGGTATGGTCATGCCGAGGAAGACGCCGACGACCACGCCTTCGACCTGGAGATCGGCATCGAACTGGACGGTCAGCGCCACAACCTGCTGCCGGCGGTGGCACAGGCGCTGGCGGAAAACCAGTTGAGCCTCAGCCCGGCGGCGAACGAACCGGAGGATGCCGTGTGGTATGCGCCGGTGGATGCGCGCCGACGGGTGCCGGTGCGTTTGAAGGAGTTGCGCGGCCTGCTCGCGCCGCTGGCCGAGTACCTGGAAAGGCCGCGCAAGAAACTGCATCTGCCGCGGGTGCAGGCCGGCCGTCTGGAAGAGCTGGTTGCCGCAATGCCCGGTGGAAGCACGCTGGAGGCGGCCGAACCCCTGCTTGGCTTCGCCGCGCGTCTGCGCGACGCGGCCGAACGCGCCAGCGACGCGCTGCCGGACGGCATCACGGTGAAGCTGCGCCCCTATCAACGGGAAGGGCTGCGCTGGTTGAATGCGCTGGCTGAGGCTGGCGTCGGCGGTGTGCTGGCCGACGACATGGGCCTGGGCAAGACCTTGCAACTGATCACCCACCTGCTGTCGCTGAAGCAGGGCGGAGCACTGACCCAGCCGGCCCTGGTCGTGGTGCCGACCAGCCTGATTCCGAACTGGCAGTCCGAGATCGAGCGCTTTGCGCCTGAGCTTCGCGTGCTCACCCTGCACGGGCCGCAGCGCGCCGAGGAATTCGCCCAGCTTGGTGCGCAGGATATCGTGCTGACCAGCTATGCCTTGCTGCCGCGCGATGTGGTACCGCTGCGCAAGCAGCCGTTCGCGCTGATCGTGCTGGACGAGGCGCAGCAGGTGAAGAACCCGCGCACGCAGGCACGCCGCGCCCTGCTCAGCCTGCGTACGACACGCTATGTCTGCCTCACCGGCACGCCGCTGGAAAACCATCTCGGCGAGCTGTGGTCGCAGATCGACCTGTCGGTGCCGGGCCTGCTCGGCGACGAGGGCGCATTCCGCCGCCACTATCGCGTACCGATCGAGAAACAGCACGACGAAGACTGCCAGCAGCGTCTGAATCTGCGCATCGCGCCGTTCATCCTGCGCCGAACCAAGGCCCAGGTCGCACAGGAATTGCCGCCCAAGACCGAGATCACCCGTCGCGTGGTGCTGGAAGGTCGCCAGCGTGAGCTGTACGAAGGCCTGCGCCTGTCGCTGGCCGAGGAACTGCGGGAGGTCATCGCCCAGCGCGGCATAGCCCACTCCGGCATCGTCGTGCTCGATGCGCTGTTGAAGCTGCGTCAGGTCTGCTGCGATCCGCGCCTGGTCAAGCTGGAGGCGGCGCGCGGCGTGCACGAGTCAGCCAAGTTCGAGCTGCTGATGGACATGCTGCCGGCGCTGCTCGACGAAGGCCGCAAGGTGCTGCTGTTCTCGCAGTTCACCGGCATGCTGAAGCTGATCGCCGCCGAGCTCGATCGTCGGCGTATCCGCTACGTCACCCTCACCGGCGACACCCGCGACCGTGCCGAGCCGGTGCAGCGTTTCCAGAACGGCGAAGTGCCGCTGTTCCTGCTTTCGCTGAAGGCAGGCGGCGTCGGCCTCAACCTCACCGCCGCCGATACCGTGATCCACTACGACCCGTGGTGGAATCCCGCGGCCGAGGCGCAAGCCAGCGACCGTGCCCACCGCATCGGCCAGGACAAGCCGGTGTTCGTCTTCCGCCTGATCACCTCGGGCACCGTTGAGGAGCGCATCGAGGAGCTCAAGCTGCGCAAGGCCGAACTGGCCGCCGCGGTGCTGGAGGGTGGCGGCAGCCGCGAGAGGCTCAGCTTCGAGCAGGCCGATCTGGACGCGTTGCTGGCGCCTGGGTGAGCAGCATCCATGCCAGCACGGCGTCAGCCGTAACGCGGGATGTGTTTGTTGATCTGGAAGCCGCAGCAGGCACAGGGAGCGGGGTTGTCCGCCTTGCGGAAGATGCTGTCGATCTTGTGATAGCGGCCTTTGCACTTGGGGCAGGCGCTGAGCAGGAACGGTACTTGCGCAAGCAGGACGATAACCGGCGCGGCGCAGTACAGCGTCACCCGCAGCCAGTTCGGGATGTCGTGTTCAAGGACGTGTGCGCAGCCGACGCACGTGGCGGCGAGCAGTGCTCCGCCGCTGCCGATGCGTTGTCGGGAACGCATCGCCTCGCTCGCTGCGCGCAGTTGCCGATGGTTTTGCGCCGGGTCGTTCATGGCTTTCCTTGCGACCGATCCGCCGCTGGATCAGTTGCAGACATCATTCCGGGATCGCCCGACGTTTGTCAAAGCAAGCTTCAGCCAGAGAATCAGGGACGGGACTCATTGACCAGGGCGGCGCCGCGATCCGCCACAGGCACGGCGGCTCAGGAGCCAGGCGCCATGCGTGTACGCAACAGCGAATCGACCGACTGCTGCCATTGCGGCGAGCCCGGTTTCGATTGCGGCGCCTCTTCTCCCAGCTGGTGCTGCACTGCCTGGTTCCATTCCTCCGAACCGGGATTCGGGTCGTGGCCGTTTTCGCTGATCTGCAGTGTGCGGTCGACCCATGCGTACCAGGCGGCGGAACCGAGCGTGGTGTTGGCCGGCGGGCTCGGGCTGGCCGTGGTGGGCGGCGTCGGCGCAGGCGAACACGCGGCGAGCAGCAGGGCGAGCGGAAGGCTGGCGACGAGGCGGCGCATGGCGGGCTCCAGTGTCGTTTGCATGGAGCCTACTGCGCGCCCGTGGATGGGTGATTAATTTTTCATGACGGGAGCTGGTGCGATTCAGCTGCGCCGCCGACCGCTCAATCGCGCGCGGCTACCTCGTCGATATGCCGCAGCAGGTCGGCGGGATCGTCGTATACGCGAAAGGCCCCGGACTGCTGCAGCTCGGATTGGCCGTAGCCGCCGCAAAGCAGGCCCACGCCCAGCGCGCGCGCGCGCTGCGCGGCCAGCATGTCCCACACGCTGTCGCCGATCACCAGTGACTGCTGAATGTCCACGCCGAGGCGTGCGGCAGCGGCGATGAACAGATCCGGATCGGGCTTGGCGTGCCGCACCTGGTCACGGGTCACCACGGGCACTTTTGCCGGATCGACGCCGAGCGCCTCCACGTTGTGGCGCGCGGTTTCCATCCGCCCGCTGGTGGCGATGGCCCACGGAATCTGCTGCTCGGTCAGATAGGCCAGAAGTTCCCGCGCACCGGGCAGCGGTCGTACCGAGCCGAGCGCGTGTTGGCGATTGAAGGCTTCGGCATGCCACTGACGCAGCCGGTCGAGCCGCTCCGCGGTGATCTGCAGCCCGGTCTCGCGCAACAGCATGTTGGTGAACAGGCCGCCGCTCATGCCGATGCGGCGATGGATCCGCCACACCGAGATGTCCACGCCCTCCCGATCCAGCGCCTCCTTCCACGCCAGCACGTGCTGATAGACGCTGTCGATCAGCGTGCCGTCGAGGTCGAACAGGAAGGCCGTGTCACGGCGGGGCATCGCGGTTCTCCGGGCTGGCGGGTGAGCGGCAGTTGGCGGTCACCCTGGCATCGTCGAGGCTTGGCCGATCAGCGGCGCGGCAGCAACGCCTGCCCGGATTCGAGTACCGCCAGCGCAGCGGCGCCGAGCAGGCCGGGCTCGGGGTTCATGATCGCCTGGGTCGGCACCTTCTCCATGATGTCGCGGAACCGGCCTTTCGCCTCGAAGCGTTCGCGGAAGCGGCCGCGTTCCAGCCATGGCAGCAGAACCGGAATCAGCCCGCCGGTAAGATACACGCCGTTCCACGCGCCCAGGGTCAGCACCAGGTCACCGGCGACGCTGCCGAAGATGCCGGCGAAGGTCTCGACCGTGCGCGTGCACAGCGGGCAGCTGCCGTCCTTGGCGCGGGCGGTGATGTCTTCCGGCTTCAGGTCTTCAGCCTTGGCGCTGACCATGTGGCAGATCGCGTCATACAGATTGACAAGGCCCTGGCCGCAGATCAGTCGCTCGTTGGAGACGCGCCCGTATTTGTGGTTGAGGTAGTCGAGGATGGCGATGTCCTCCGGCGAATGCGCAGCAAAGCCGGCATGGCCGCCTTCGGTCTGCAGCACGCTGCAATGTCCGCCGCGCACCAACAGGCCGCCGACGCCCAGGCCGGTGCCCGGGCCGACGATGGCGAAGGTCTGCTCGTTCTCGGCGCCAACCACCGGTCTCGTCACCGTGCCCACGTCGACCAGGTCGTCGCCCTCCAGCAGGGTTACCGCCATGCTTTGCGCGGCGAAGTCGTTGACCAGATGCACATACTCCAGGCCGAGGGCGGCGGCGGTCTGTCGTGCCGATATCGCCCACGGGTTGTTGGTCACCTTGACCGTCTCGCCATCGACGATGCGCCCGGCGGCCGCGACGATGGCGCGCTTCACTTCCAACCCCGTGTCGGCCAGGTACTGCTTCGCAGTCGCCACCAGCGAATCGTGCTCGGCCACCCGATAACGCCGGACGCTGTTGGCCAGCAACGGTCGCGCCCGTGCCGTGTCGGCTACGCCGAAGCGGACATTGGTGCCACCGAGATCGACAAGCAGGGTGGGTACGCTGTGGGACTGGCTCATGAAACTTCCTACCTCGTGGAATGCCAAGCGTGCCGAGGTAACGCCGGTTAGTCCAGTGTTTCACTTACCGTACGCAGTGGAATGGGCATTCACGGGTGCGACCAATCATCGCAGGCGCGCATTGGCGGCCTGCCCGACCCCGACAGTCACATCGCGTGACGGCGTAACATGCTCCGATACTTTCCCGCGAGTACCTGCCATGAGCTTTCCCGCCATCCGCATGCGCCGCATGCGCCGCGACGCCTTCTCCCGCGCGTTGATGCGCGAGCACACCCTGCTGACCAGCGATCTGATCATGGTGGCCTTCGTGATCGAGGGCGAAGGTCAGCGCGAGAGCGTGCCATCGATGCCGGGCGTGGATCGGCTGTCGATCGACCAACTGCTGCTCCTCGCCGGCGAATGCGTCAAGCTGGGCATTCCGGCGCTGGCACTCTTTCCATCCCCGGGCTCGTCGGTGAAGAGCGAGGATGCCGCCGAAGCATGGAATCCCGACGGCCTGATGCAGCGCGCCACCCGCGCGCTGAAGGCGGCGTATCCCGAGCTGGGCCTGATCGGCGACGTGGCGCTCGATCCTTACACCACGCACGGGCAGGACGGGCTGATCGACGCGAACGGCTACGTGATGAACGAGCCCACCGTCGAGGCGCTGATCAAGATGGCGCTGGCGCAGGCCGATGCCGGCATGGACTTCGTGGCGCCCTCGGACATGATGGACGGCCGCATCGGCGCCATTCGCGACGCGCTGGAAGCCGCCGGCCACATCCACACCCGCATCCTCGCCTACTCGGCCAAATATGCCTCCGCGTTCTACGGCCCGTTCCGCGATGCCGTCGGCTCCTCGGCCAACCTCGGCAAGGGCAACAAGCACACCTACCAGATGGACGTCGCCAACAGCGACGAGGCCCTGCACGAAGTCGAGCTCGATATCACCGAAGGCGCCGACGCGGTGATGATCAAGCCCGGCATGCCTTATCTCGACATTGTTCGCAGAGTGAAGGACAACCTCGGCGTACCGACCTTCGTCTACCAGGTCAGTGGCGAGTACGCGATGCTGAAGGCCGCCTCGATGAATGGATGGCTGGACGAGAAGGCAGTCGTCCTGGAATCGCTGACCGCGATGAAGCGGGCGGGGGCGGATGCGATTCTGACTTATTACGCGGTGGATGCGGCGAGGTGGTTGCGGGGGGCGTAATTGTCTTGTTCTTGCCAGGGCAGATCCTTACTCCTCCCCTTGCCAGCATGCGTCGCACAGTCAAGAGCCTTCGTGCGCCTTTGGCGCCCGAGTCACTTTTCTCTTGCGTGGCCAAGAGAAAAGTGACTCGGTCGCCGACGGCGATCGACCGCTCTGCACTTGAGTTTCTGCTTCGAAGCACATCGGTGCGGGCACGGAAAGTGGATGCGCCCTCTGCAGGAGGACGAAAGCTCTGCTTACTTAGGGATGCACCCGGCGCAAGCCCGAAGCACGCCTGCGCGATACCATTACCGTCTCCGATCGCAACCCGAGCCCACCCGTCATGACGCCAACGCGCCTAGAAATCACCCGCCCCGACGACTGGCACCTGCATCTTCGCGACGGCGACGCGCTGGCCTCGGTCGTCGCGCACACCGCGCAGCGATTCGCGCGCGCCATCGTGATGCCGAACCTGAAGCCGCCGGTGACCACGGTGGCGCAGGCCGAAGACTATCGTCGACGGATTCTGGCAAGCCTGCCGGCTGGATCGCGTTTCCAGCCGTTGATGACGCTGTATCTCACCGAGAACACGCCGGTCGAGGAAATCATCCGTGCCAAGGCGAGCGACAGCGTGTTCGCGGTGAAGTACTACCCGGCAGGGGCCACCACCAATTCCGATTCCGGGGTGCGCGAGCTGTCGCGGGTGTATGCCGTGCTCGAGGCGATGGAAAAACACGAGCTGCCCTTGCTGCTGCATGGCGAGGTCACCGATTCGGACATCGACATCTTCGATCGCGAAGGCGTGTTCATCGAACGCCACCTGCTGCCGCTGCGCGAGCGGTTTCCGGTGCTGCGCATGGTGCTGGAACACATCACCACCCGCAATGCGGTCGAATTCGTCAGCAGTGCACCTGCCCACGTGGCCGCCACGATCACCGCGCATCATCTGCTGCTCAACCGCAATGCGCTGTTCGAAGGCGGCATCCGCCCGCACAACTACTGCGCGCCGATCCTCAAGCGCGAGACGCATCGCGCCGCCTTGCTGCAGGCTGCTACCAGCGGCGATCCGCATTTCTTCCTCGGCACGGACAGCGCGCCGCATCCGCGCGCAGCGAAGGAGACGGCCTGCGGATGTGCGGGTCTCTATACGGCGCCTGCGGCCATCGAGTTCTATGCCGAGGCGTTCGAGCAGGCGGGACGGCTGGATCGGCTGGAAGCGTTTGCCAGCTTCCATGGCCCGGAATTCTACCGGCTGCCGCGGAACGAGGCTCGCATTGTGCTCGAGCGCTCGCCGTGGATCATGCCGGACGAGTATCCGCTTGACGGGGCGACCTGCAAACCGATGCGCGCAGGTGAGTCGGTCGCATGGTCGATCGTGGAGACGACGGCCGTCTGATCCGGATTCGGCAGTTCTCTGGCGGCCAGCTTCGGGCGTCCCGCAGATTTTCCCTGCGGGTCGCGGTGCTCAGTAGGCAAACTCGCGAAACACCGGATCCACGCTGCCATTCCAAGCGCCGTGGAACAGCTCCAGCTTGCGCTCGGCCGGGGTCTGATTGGCCTGCACGATCTCGAGCAGTGGTTCGAGGAAGATGCTTTCGTCCGCACCGTGCTTGTTGAGGCGCGCGCGGCGCTTGAGGCCGTGGGCGGCAATCTTGAGCGCTTCCTCGGCCAGATCGCGCACGCTGCCGCCGCGGAACGGCAGCTTCAGCGCGTGCTTGGGCACGCCGTCGCGCAGGGCATGGCGCTCGGCGCGACTGAAATCCTTGACCAGATCCCAGGCCGCATCGAGTGCCTCCTGGTCGTACAGCAGGCCGACCCAGAACGCGGGCAGGGCGCACAGCCGGTTCCACGGGCCGCCGTCGGCGCCGCGCATTTCCAGGTACTGCTTCAGGCGCACTTCGGGGAAGGCGGTGGTGAGGTGGTCGGCGAAATCCTTCATGCTGGCGCGGGTGCCAGGCAGGGCGGGCAGTTCACCGGCGATGAAGTTCTTGAAGTCCTGCCCGGCGAGGTCGAGGTACTGGCCATTCTGCAGGCTGAAGTACATCGGCACGTCGAGGATGTAGTCGACGTAGCGCTCGTAGCCGAAACCCTCCTCGAACACAAAGTCGAGCATGCCGGTGCGGTTCGGGTCGGTATCGGTCCAGATGTGCGAGCGGTATGACAGATAGCCGTTTGGACGTCCTTCGGTGAACGGCGAATCGGCGAACAGCGCGGTGGCGATCGGCTGCAGCGCCAGGCTGGTGCGGAATTTCTGGATCATGTCCGCTTCGGACGAGAAATCCAGGTTCACCTGAACGGTGCAGGTGCGGGTCATCATGTCCAGGCCGAGCGAGCCGACCTTGGGCATGTATTCGCGCATGATCTTGTAGCGACCCTTGGGCATCCAGGGCATCTCGTCACGGCGCCATTTCGGCTGGAAGCCCATGCCGAGGAAACCGATGCCCAGCTCGTCGGCGACCGAGCGCACATCCTTCAGATGCGAGTTCACCTCGCAGCAGGTCTGGTGGATGGTCTCCAGCATCGCGCCAGACAATTCCAGCTGGCCGGCCGGCTCCAGCGTGATCGAGGCACCTTCGCGCGACAGCGCCACCGGGTTTTCGCCTTCGCGTGCCACTTCCCAGCCGTAGCGGGTGGCCAGCGTCTCCAGCAGCAGCTTGATGCCACGTTCGCCCTCGAACATGGGCGGTCGCAAGTCATCGGTACGGAAGCCGAACTTCTCGTGCTCGGTACCGATGCGCCACGCCTCGCGCGGCTTTTCGCCAGCCGCCAGGTAATCGGCGAGTTGCTGGCGGCCCGCGATCGGGGTGCTCTTGACGGCACTGGGTATGGACACGGGCAGGACCTTGGCTATGGGGTTGGACGGCAGATGGGGGCGCGTTGTCGCTGAGGAAAGGACAAGATGGCGAATAATTGTACGCGACAGTTCAGCAGGCAAGCACGCACCAAAAAAAAACGGGGCCGAAGCCCCGTTTTCCACGATGCTCTGCCTTGTCTTCAGCGCTTCATCGAATTGAAGAACTCGTCGTTGGACTTGGTGTTCTTCATCTTGTCGAGCATGAACTCCATCGCCGAAAGCTCATCCATCGGATGCAGCAGCTTGCGCAGAATCCAGATCTTGGCCAGCAGGTCGGGATCGATCAGCAGGTCTTCGCGGCGAGTGCCCGAGCGGTTGATGTCGATGGCCGGGTAGACGCGCTTCTCGGAGATGCGGCGGCTCAGGTGCACTTCCATGTTGCCGGTGCCCTTGAACTCCTCGTAGATCACCTCGTCCATCTTGCTGCCGGTTTCGGTCAGCGCGGTGGCGATGATGGTGAGGCTGCCGCCTTCCTCGACATTGCGCGCCGCACCGAAGAAGCGCTTCGGGCGCTGCAGGGCGTTGGCGTCGACACCGCCGGTGAGTACCTTGCCGGAGCTGGGCACGACGGTGTTGTAGGCGCGCGCCAGGCGGGTGATCGAGTCGAGCAGGATCACCACGTCCTTCTTGTGCTCGACCAGGCGCTTGGCCCGTTCGATCACCATCTCGGCGACCTGCACGTGGCGCA
>JAJXYE010000097.1 GCA_021780735.1 Pseudomonadota bacterium
TCCGATCTGGGTCTTGCCAGCCTTGAAGGCAGGCACTTTCGAGGCCTTGATCTTGATCGCCTCATTGGTGCGCGGATTGCGGCCGGTGCGCGCTGCACGCTTGCGCACGGTGAACGTACCGAAACCCACCACCGAAACATCCTCCCCCTTCTTCAACGACTTCTGCACAGCCTCAAGATAGGCTTCCAGTGCACGGCCTGCGTCAGCCTTGGTGAGCTCGGCATTCTCGGCGATGGCATTGATCAGATCGGTTTTGTTCATTGAAAAACTCCCTTGCTCGAATTTAGCCAGCGTGTCCCGTCTGACGACAGGACAACACCGGCATGGATTGGTTGGCTCTTGACTAGGTGCCGTGACGCAACCCCGCATCGCTACGTTGGCGAACAACGCCGGGACTGCGGTATCGCCTTTATACCAGTGCCTTGCGGGAATCCGCAACACAAGCCACAGCAAGGTTTGCGCCGGATCGGCGCGTCGTGATTCCGCTTGCAAAATGAGCGCCAGAGGACTACCCCCGACAACCCGGCAGACCGGAAAGCGGGCGTCCGTGCCTTCTTGCCGGTACCTGTTCACGCCGTCCGCCTCCGGCGTGGATCAGTGCGTGAGTGAATGCCCCTCACTCGACTCCCCAACCACCGCCGCAGCGGACTCGTCCTTGGCGGCATTCGGTTGCAGCGGGCGCTCCAGCGCGATGTCGAGCACTTCGTCAATCCAGCGTACCGGATGGATTTCAATCGACGAGGTGATATTCGCCGGCATGTCCGCAAGATCCTTCTTGTTGTCCTCCGGAATGATCACCGTGGTGATGCCGCCGCGAAGCGCCGCCAGCAGCTTTTCCTTGAGCCCGCCGATCGGCAGCACGCGCCCGCGCAAGGTGATCTCACCGGTCATGGCCACTTCCGAACGCACTGGCACCTTGGTCAGCACCGACACCAAGGCGGTGCACATGGCGATTCCGGCACTTGGACCGTCCTTCGGGGTGGCACCTTCCGGCACGTGGATGTGTATGTCGAGCTTCTGATGGAAGTCCGGATCGATGCCCAACTGGTCAGCGCGCGCGCGCACCACCGAAAGTGCCGCCTGAATGGACTCCTTCATCACGTCACCCAGTTGGCCGGTGTGCACCAGTCGCCCCTTGCCCGGAACCACGGATGCCTCGATGCTCAGCAATTCGCCGCCCACCTGGGTCCAGGCCAATCCGGTCACAAGACCCACTTCGTTCTGCAGCTCCTTGCGTCCGAAATCGAATCGACGCACGCCAAGATAATGCTCCAGGTTTGCCGAATCGACCTTGACCTTGAGCAGCGCAGCGGACCTGGATTTGCCGGTTTTTGCTGTTGTCAGCGCCTTCTTCACCGGCCCCTGCGCCACCAGGTTTTTTCCTGTCTTCCCAACCTTGGCAGCCTTGACCTGTCCCAGAGTCAGCTCCTTGACCACCTTGCGGCAGATCTTGGAAATCTCGCGCTCAAGGTTGCGCACGCCTGACTCGCGCGTGTAGTAACGCACGATATCGCGCAGCGCCTCTTCTTCGACGCTGAGTTCCTCGGCCTTCAAACCGTTTGCCTTGAGCTGCTTGGCCAGCAGGTACTTCTGCGCGATGCCAAGCTTTTCGTCCTCGGTATAACCGGGAATGCGAATAACCTCCATGCGATCCAGCAGCGGGCCCGGGATATTGAGCGAATTAGCCGTGGCGACCCACATCACCTCGGACAGATCAAGGTCGACCTCGAGGTAGTGATCGTTGAACGTATGATTCTGCTCGGGATCGAGTACTTCGAGCAGGGCCGAGGACGGATCGCCTCGAAAATCCATCGACATCTTGTCGATTTCGTCGAGCACGAACAAAGGATTCTTGGCGCCGACCTTGTTGATGTTCTGCACGATGCGGCCCGGCATCGAACCGATGTAGGTACGTCGATGACCGCGAATTTCAGCCTCGTCGCGCACGCCACCCAGACTCATGCGCACGAATTTTCGATTGGTCGCCTTGGCAATCGACTGCCCCAGCGAGGTCTTGCCCACACCCGGAGGACCGACCAGACACAGGATCGGCCCCTTCATCACCGAGACGCGCTGCTGCACGGCCAGGTACTCGAGAATCCGCTCCTTGACCTTTTCCAGGCCAAAGTGATCGGCGTCGAGCACTTCCTGCGCCAGTCGCAGATCCTTGCGCACCTTGCTGCGCTTCTTCCACGGCACGCCGACCAGCCAGTCGAGGTAGTTGCGCACCACGGTGGCCTCGGCCGACATGGGCGACATCTGCTTGAGCTTGTTGAATTCCTGCCGCGCCTTGCTCAGCACCGGCTTGGGCATGCCGGACGTCTCGATCTTCTTCTGCAGCTCCTCGATCTCGTTCGGACCCTCCTCGTTGTCGCCCAGCTCCTTCTGGATCGCCTTCATCTGTTCGTTGAGGTAATACTCGC
This sequence comes from Pseudomonadota bacterium, assembly GCA_021780735.1. Classification (GTDB taxonomy): domain Bacteria; phylum Pseudomonadota; class Gammaproteobacteria; order Xanthomonadales; family Rhodanobacteraceae; genus Rhodanobacter. Next base: position 2,424 of record JAJXYE010000097.1, read on the forward strand.
GCTGGCTCTTTTCCATCTGCGACTTGACCCGGCCGCGGATGCGCTTCTCGACCTGCTGCAGATCCATCTCGCCATCGACCAGGCCGATCAGCAGCTCCAGCCGCTTGCCGACGTCGGCGGTCTCCAGCACCTTCTGCTTGTCCGCCATCCGCACGGAAAGATGCGCAGCGATCGAATCGGCCACACGTGACGGGTCATCGATGCCGGAAAGGCTGGCCAGCACTTCGGGCGGCAGCTTGCGGCTTTGCTTGACCAGTTGCTCGAACAGCGAGATCAGCGTACGCGACACCACGTCGAGCTCTCGCTCCTTGGCGTTGTAAACCGGTTCGATCAGGCGCGAACGCGCCATCAGCATTCCGTCCTCTTCCTGAAAACCGTCAACCGCCACGCGCGACTGCCCCTCGACCAGCACCTTGACCGTGCCGTCAGGCAACTTCAGCAATTGCAGCACGCCGGCGAGGGTGCCCACCTCGTGCAGGTCGGCAATCGCCGGGTCATCGATATCGGGGCTCTTCTGTGCCACCAGCAGAATCTGGCGCTCGCCCTCCATCGCGCGCTCCAGTGCGCGCATGGACTTTTCGCGACCGACAAAAAGGGGGATCACCATGTGCGGATACACCACCACGTCGCGCAGCGGCAACACCGGCAGAGCGTCCAGCGTGGCAGGAGGGGTAGCGTTCTTGGCCATCTGGGCAGGGTTCCTCGAATTCGAATCTGGTTTCGTCCCGACACTGCGCCGGGTGGGTCTACACGTCAAGTGGAGGCGAATCCGCGTCCACGCAAGGTGCTGCGGCTGCCACAAAACAAACGGCCCCGGTGAAATCACCGGAGCCGTGGTTCTGGCAAGCTGCGCGCAAAGGTTCAGGCGGCGGCGTCACCACTGTCGCCAGCGATCCGCTGTTGCTGCAGGTTGCCGCGATAGATCAGGTAAGGCTCGGCCTGGCCATCAATCACCGCGTCGTCCACCACCACCTTGCTCACGTGCTCCAGCGACGGGAGTTCGTACATGGTGTCCAGCAGCACCTGCTCAAGGATCGTACGCAGACCACGCGCGCCGGTCTTGCGCTTGAGCGCCTTGCGCGCGATCGCCTGCAGCGCCTCGGGGCGGAACTCGAGCTCCACCTCCTCCATTTCAAACAACTTGCGGAACTGCTTGGTGACCGCATTCTTCGGCTCGGTGAGAATTTTCACCAAAGCGGCTTCGTCCAGTTCATCCAGCGTGGCAACCACCGGCAGGCGCCCGACGAATTCGGGAATCAGGCCAAAGCGGACCAGATCCGCCGGCTCCACATCGGACAGCACCTTGCCCAGGTTCTCGGTGCGCTCCTTGCTGCGCACCTCGGCGGAGAAGCCGATGCTGGTGTTCTCGGATCGCTGCTGGATGACCTTTTCCAGGCCCGCGAAGGCGCCGCCGCAAATGAACAGGATGTTCTTCGTGTCGACCTGCAAGAACTCCTGCTGCGGATGCTTGCGACCACCCTGGGGCGGCACCGAGGCAAGCGTGCCCTCGATCAACTTGAGCAGTGCCTGCTGCACGCCCTCACCCGAAACATCGCGGGTGATCGACGGGTTCTCGCTCTTGCGGGAAATCTTGTCGATCTCATCGATGTAGACGATGCCGGACTGCGCCTTGTCGACGTCATAGTCACACTTCTGCAGCAGTTTCTGGATGATGTTCTCGACATCCTCACCGACATAACCTGCTTCGGTCAGCGTGGTGGCATCGGCGATGGTGAATGGCACGTTGAGCAGCCTGGCCAGCGTTTCGGCCAGCAGGGTCTTGCCCGAGCCGGTCGGACCGATGAGCAGGATGTTGGACTTGGCCAGTTCGATATCGTCGCTTTTCTGCCGCGACTCGATCCGCTTGTAGTGGTTGTACACCGCCACCGCCAGCGCCTTCTTGGCGCGGGTCTGGCCAACCACGTACTGATCCAGCGATTCGCGGATCTCGCGTGGCTTGGGCAACTGAGTCCGCCCGGAGGCGGCTTTCTCTTCCAGTTCCTCGCGAATGATGTCGTTGCAAAGCTCGACGCACTCGTCGCAGATGAACACGGAAGGACCCGCGATCAGCTTGCGAACTTCATGCTGGCTCTTGCCACAAAACGAGCAATAAAGAATCTTGCCGCTGTCGCTGGAACGCCCCTGCCGGTCGTCACTCATACTCTGGATCCCACTGTAAATCTGTCTGCGTCGCGAGAATAGCACAGCGTTCCACGTCTGCCTGCAGACGCAGAACCCTGCTCGTGAGGATGGGGTAAAGTCGCGAAATCAGGCCGATTTCACGGACTCGCCGGCGCGCTTGTCGAGCACTTCGTCGATCAGACCGTAGGTCTTTGCGTCGACCGCATTCATGAAGCGGTCACGCTCCATGTCCAGCTCGATCTTCTCCAGCGGCTGACCGGTATGTTCGACGTACAGCCTGTTCAGCCGTTCGCGAATGTAGAGAATTTCGCGCGCCTGAATCTCGATGTCGGTCGCCTGACCCTGCGCACCACCGGACGGCTGGTGGATCATGATGCGCGAATTCGGCAACGCAAAGCGCTTGCCCTTGGTACCGGCCATCAGCAGGAACGATCCCATGCTGCAGGCCTGGCCAATGCACATGGTGCTGACATTCGGCTTGATGAACTGCATGGTGTCGTAGATCGCCAGGCCGGCGGTCACCGCGCCACCGGGGCTGTTGATGTAGAAATTGATGTCCTTGTCCGGGTTTTCCGACTCGAGGAACAACATCTGCGCAACGATCAGGTTGGCGACCTGATCGTTGACCTCGCCCACCAGAAAGATCACACGCTCCTTCAGCAGGCGCGAGTAGATGTCATAGGATCGCTCGCCGCGAGCTGTCTGCTCGACGACCATCGGTACCAAATTGAGATTCTTGATCGGATCCATGGTCATGCTCGCAGCTCTCCGCTAGATGGGCCTGGCGACTTGCTCAGGCGTTGGCCGGGCGCATCACGTCATCGAAGCTCAAATCCTGCTGGGTGGTGTTGGCGTGTTCGGCCACCCATTCGGCCACCTGATCTTCGATTACCCGATTTTGCAGCCCGGACATCAATTGGGGGTCACCGTTGTAGAGTTCAATGACCTGCTCCGGCTCCTCGTAGGTCGACGCAATCGCCGCGAGCTGCTCGGCAACGCGTTTGCGATCGATCTTGAGATCCTGCTTGCGGGCGATTTCGCCCATCAGCAGGCCGGCGATCACCCGCTTGCGTGCCATCGGCATGGCGGCCTCGATCAGTTGCGGCGGCGGCTGCTGACCCTGCGGGACACTGCCGGAGGCCATGTTGCGGGCCTCCGACTGCACCATCAGGTTCGGCACATCCAGACCAGGATGTGCGTCGGCCAGCTTCTCGGCAACCTCCGACTTCAATCGCGCCATCAGCGCAGCCTTGAGCTCACGCTCGAGGTTCGCGCGAACCTCCTTGCGGAAAGTCTCCAGATCACCATCCTCGATGCCAAACAGCTTGGCAAACTCGCTGTCGATCTCGGGCAATTTCTGCTCCTGTACCTTGACGATCTCGAACTGCACCTGGGCGGGCTTTCCGGCCAGCTGCTCATTGCGGAAATCTTCCGGGAACACGATCTCGGCTTCGAACTTGTCTCCAGCCTGGCGGCCCTTCAGCGCCTCATCCAGAGCGGCAAACAAGGTGCCCGAACCCAGCACGCTGCCAGCACGCTCCAGACCTTCGGCCGGGAAGCGGTAGTCGCCGGCGATTGCCGAGTATTCGAACATCACGAAGTCGGTCTCGATCGAAGCACGCTCGACCTCGTCGAAACTGCGACGCTGCTGACGCAGGGTCTCCAGCATCTTGTCGATATCGGCATCGGTAACTTCCGCGACGGCCCGATGGATCTCCAGCGCGGCGACGTCGACCTCCGGAAACTCCGGCATGATCTCGAACGTGGCGGTGTACGCAATCTCGCCGTTCTCGGGCTTGCCGGTGGTGTTGATGGCCGGATTCGCGATCGGCTGCAGCTTTTCCTGCTCCACCGCCTCGCGCAGGGTGCTGCCGATCAGATCGGACAATACCTCGCCACGAACCTGCTCGCCGAAGCGCTGCTTGATCACCGTCGCCGGCACCTTGCCCGGACGGAATCCCTTGAGCCGAACCGTGCGACCCATTTCAGCAATCCGTGCGCTCACCTGCGTCTCGAACCGCTCCGCGGGAAACTTCACCGTGAGCTTGCGCTCGAGCGAACCGATGTTCTCAACCGAAACCTGCATGACGTCTCCTGGTACTACCTATGTTGTGGGCCTGCCACAGGCGCCATGGCGGCTCTGCCGCCTGCAAAACCAATGGGAATCAGCGGGGCATGGTGCGAAAGGGGGGACTCGAACCCCCACGGGGTTAACCGCCAGAACCTAAATCTGGTGCGTCTACCAATTCCGCCACTCTCGCCTTGCCACCCCGATCAAACTTGCGCGCGTCGAACCCCGGAACCGGTTGACAGGCATTCGGACAACGATCGACTACCCTGCGCCACGCTCGTCCAAGTCAATGATTCCCTTGTACGAAAGCGATCCATTTTACGGTCGCACTACCCCGCAACACAAGCACCGACGGGAACGTGAACACGGGTGTTGCCAAGCCCGTACCGGCAGTCTCGCCTCATCCCGCAAAGCAAAACGCCGATCGCTGGCGATCGGCGTTTTGCTGGAGATGGTGGGCCGTGAAGGATTCGAACCTTCGACCAATTGATTAAGAGTCAACTGCTCTACCAACTGAGCTAACGGCCCATTGACTGGGTCTTGCCCTGCTACGGGCATGAAACTGGGGTGGATGATGGGATTCGAACCCACGACAACCGGAATCACAATCCGGGACTCTAACCAGCTGAGCTACACCCACCATGAATCTTGTAACTGGTGCGCCCGACAGGATTCGAACCTGCAACCCTCGGCTTAGAAGGCCGATGCTCTATCCGGTTGAGCTACGGGCGCAGTCATCACCAGTAGAACGTGTTGCTGGTCGGGGCAGAGGGATTCGAACCCCCGACTTTTGCGTCCCAAACGCAACGCTCTACCAGACTGAGCTATACCCCGCTTTCGAATCCCCGGTTGCATCAGCCACCGGAACCTTGAAATGTTACGGGTGACGCCTCGCTCAGTCAATCCGTATCGAAGCACACCACCACATCCTTGCCGCGTCTCCACGAAGGCATGCCCGCCCCTCCGTGAAAACAAAGCGGGGTGCAAGCACCCCGCTCCACTGAATAAAAATGGTGCGCCCGGAGAGATTCGAACTCCCGACCACCTAGTTCGTAGCCAGGTACTCTATCCAACTGAGCTACGGGCGCACTGTAAAACTTTTTCACCGGCCGTTTCGATGCCTCAACATCAACCCGGCGAAGCCAGAAGCGGAATTATTCAGAATCCGCCCCCGCACGTCAACCTTTTTTTCAAAAATTCCCGCGTCGGGCAACCAGACCGGCCCGACAATGCCTCCGCCCGGCTGGCACCAAAATCATCTTCCCGAAAAGCCGCCGCCAAGGCCATGGCAGGGTCGCCAGACCCCCCTTCCACCCTCCGCGCTCACTCGGCAATTAGCCGTCCAGACTTCCATTCACTTATTCAGTCCGTTACGGCTCTGCGCTGCCGGATCACCCACTTTGCCTACCGCCGAACCCGCATCGCCCTTGGGCGGTGGTGGCGGCGGCACAGTGCCGGTCGAGGCATTCTTGGTCCAATCGGCCGGCGGCCCCGGCTCGCGCCCGGCCATGATGTCGTCGATCTGATGTGCATCAATGGTTTCGTATTGAAGCAGCAACTCGGCCATCGTATGCAGCTTGTCGATGTTGTCGGTAAGCAACTGGGTGCTGCGGGCATAGGCGCGATCCAGGATGCCACGCACCACTTCATCGATCTTGCTGGCCGTTTCGTTCGAGATGCTCTTGTGCTGAGTCACCGATCGACCGAGGAATACCTCATCCTCGTCCTCGCCATAGGTGATCGGGCCGAGCTCATCGGACAACCCCCACTTGGTCGCCATGTTGCGCGCCATCTTGGTGGCCCGCTCGATGTCGTTGGAGGCGCCAGTGGTGACCTTGTCGGCACCGAAGATCAGTTCCTCGGCCACCCGCCCACCGTACAGCGAGCAAAGCTGTGACTGGATCGCCACCCGGTTGATGCTGTACTTGTCGCCCTCGGGCAGATACATGGTGACGCCGAGCGCACGCCCACGCGGAATGATCGTGACCTTGTAGACCGGGTCATGCTCGGGCACCAGACGACCGACGATGGCATGGCCGGCTTCGTGATAAGCGGTCAGCTTCTTCTCGTCCTCGCTCATCGCCATCGAGCGCCGTTCACTACCCATCAGGATCTTGTCGCGCGCCTTGTCCAAATGGCTCATGCGCACTTCACGGGCGTTGTCCCGCGCGGCAAACAGCGCCGCCTCGTTGACCAGATTGGCGAGGTCGGCACCGGAAAAGCCCGGTGTGCCCCGCGCAATGGTCATCGCGTTCACGTCACTGGCTGTCGGCACCTTGCGCATGTGCACCTTGAGGATCTGCTCGCGGCCGCGAACATCGGGCAACCCGACCACCACCTGGCGATCGAAGCGGCCCGGACGCAGCAACGCCGGATCCAGCACGTCCGGACGATTGGTCGCGGCGATCACGATGATGCCTTCGGTGCCCTCGAAACCATCCATCTCGACCAGCAGCTGGTTCAGGGTCTGCTCGCGCTCATCATGCCCACCACCGAGGCCTGCGCCACGATGACGGCCAACCGCGTCGATCTCGTCGATGAAGATGATGCAGGGCGCATGCTTCTTGGCCTGCTCGAACATGTCACGCACACGGCTTGCACCCACACCGACGAACATCTCGACGAAATCGGAACCGGAGATCGCGAAGAACGGCACCTTGGCCTCGCCGGCAATCGCCTTGGCCAGCAACGTCTTGCCCGTACCGGGGGGGCCGACCATCAGCACACCGCGCGGAATCTTGCCGCCGAGCTTCTGGAATCGGCCGGGATCGCGCAGGAACTCGACCAGCTCGCCGACCTCCTCCTTGGCCTCGTCGCAACCGGCGACGTCACTGAAATTGACCTTGATCTGATCCTCGCCCTGCAACTTGGCGCGCGAGCGACCGAAACTCATCGCTCCACGACCACCGCCGCCTGACTGCATCTGGCGCATGAACCAGATGAACACACCGACGATCAGCAGCACCGGCAACCAGCTAACCAGCAGACCGATCAGCGAAAAGCCTTCGGAAGGATCCTGGCGCACTTCGACGCCCTTGTCCTGCATGTCCTTGACCACCGCGTTGGTGGAAGAGCCCAGCATGGGCGCTACCGTGCGGAACGCACTGCCGTCCTTCAGCTTGCCGCTGATGGTGGCCGGCTGATCGGCACTGATCGTGGCACTGGAGATGTTGCCGCTGTTCACGTTCTGCACGAACGAGCTGTAGGCCAGGTCGGAAGAACCGGCACCATGGGGACTGAAGCTCTGGAATACGGTGAACAGAACCACCGCAATAATCACCCAGAGCAACACGTTTTTCGCTGTTTCATTCATGCGTGGTTCTCGCCGGTGGCACCGCTAGGGGCTTGCGCCCCGTTGCCAGTGCATACACCTCACGCGAACGGGCGCGTGAGGCCTTGGGTTTACGCATGGTCACGCGGCTGAAGTCCGCGCGCAAGCTGCGCAAGTATTCGTCAAAACCGACTCCCTGGAACAATTTGATCAAAAAGGAGCCGCCTGGCTTGAGCCACTGTCGACTGAAATCCAGCGCGAGATCGGCCAACGCCATCGCACGGATCTGGTCGGCCAGCGCCACACCACTCATATTGGGGGCCAGATCACACAGTACAAGATCAAGCCGGCACCCTTCCAGCCGGCTTTCCAGCTGGCGCAATACCGACTCCTCGCGAAAGTCGCCCTGCAGGAAATCCACCCCGGCAATACTCTGCATCGGCAGGATATCCAGCGCGAACACCTTGCCGCTGTCGCCCAGACGGTTGCGTACCAGTTGCGACCAGCTGCCCGGCGCGGCGCCCAGATCGACCACGTTGATACCGGGTTTGAGCAGGCGATCACGCTCGATCAGTTCCTCCAGCTTGTACACCGCCCGGGATCGCAGGCCCTCGGCCTGAGCCTTCTTGACGTACTCGTCGTTGAAATGTTCGCGCAGCCAGACTGCACTGCTCTTGCTGCGGGCCATGGGGAGAGTCACCGATTGGGGAACGGGATGCCGCATGATACCCTTTGCCGTTCATTTACCGCGAATCGAGCACCAGCGCATGGCCCTTTCATCCTCGCAGATCCGTTACCTGCGCAGCCTCGCCCATGACCTGAGCCCGGTGGTTCTGCTTGGCAACAAGGGTGCCAGCGAGGCCGTGGTCAAAGAGCTGAACCAGGCCCTCGACATCCATGAACTGGTGAAAGTGAAACTTTCCGGTGGCGACAAGGACGAGCGCCAGACCCAGATCGAGGTGCTCAGCAGCGGCACCCAGGCCCAGAAAATCCACCAGATCGGCCACGTTGTGGTGTTGTTCCGGCGCAACGTCGACGAGCCGAAGATCGCCCTGCCACGCTAGGAGCGTGGGCGGCAGAAGTCTTTGGGCTGCGATGGTGCTCTCATCCATGGGCCGCGCCTCTCGTCGGGCTTGCATGGAATAACCATGCGCACCCTCCGATAGACGCGTCCTATGGCGATAGCTCAATCCCGCTATCCAAAGTTTCTACCGCCCACACTCCTAGGAGGCCCGGATGGATCTGTCGCTGGATCACCCCGAAGACTACCTGTTCGTGCGTCGCGTCGACGCGCACGGCATCACCCTGATCGACCGCACACTGGCCAGCAGCTTCCTGCTGGCGCCGGATCAGGCGCTCGAGAACTGGCCAGTGGATGCCGCCGCCAACCTGCGACTGAGCCATGTCGACGCCCTGCTCGCATTGAACCCGGAGCTGGTGATACTCGGAACCGGCCAGCGGCAGGTGTTTCCGGCGGCCGAGTTCATCACCGGCTTTCTGCGCAGGAACATCGGCATCGAGGTGATGGACAATGCCGCTGCGGCGCGCACCTACAACCTGCTCGCCAGCGAAGGGCGACGCGCCGTGGCCGGATTCATCCTGCCAAGGCAGTGAGCGCCATCGGCACCGGCCTCAACGAGCCGGCAGGTAACTGAGCGGATCGACCGGATTGCCGTCCTTGCGTATCTGGAACTCCAGTTCGTCGCGGGTGGCCCCGGTGGAACCCATTTCCGCAATCTGCTGGCCGGCGCTCACGTGCTGGCCCTCCTTGACCAGCCGCTTGCGATTGTGACCGTAGGCAGAAAGGAAGCTGTCGCTGTGCTTGATGATTACCAGTTCGCCGTAACCGACCAGGCCGTTGCCGCTGTACACCACCACGCCATCCGCGGCCGCGCGCACCGGGTCTCCCGACCTGCCCGCGATCTCGATGCCGGGAATCGCGTCCGTGCTGCTGAACCGGCTGACCAGACTGCCCTCTACCGGCCAGCGCCAGCTCACCCCGCTGACCGCACGTGAAGGCCCGGCGGGCACCGGCTTCGATGCTTGCGCGCTGGCCACCGGCCGGTTTGTCGGCAAACCCGCCACCGGCACCACCTCGGCCGCCGTTGCGGCGACCGGATGTTGCGGCCTTGCGGCCGAGACGGCAGTACTCGCTGTGATCGGCTTCGCTGCAGTCGGCGTCGAAGGCACGGGCTCGAATACCGGCGCTGATGGCGGGTTGGCAGTATGGCTGGAGGCGGCAACGCTCGCCTGCCCTGACGTCGATGCCGTCAGCGTCAATCGCTGGCCAGGCCAGATCGTGTAGGGTGCGGGAATCGAGTTCCAGCGGGCCAGGTCGCGAAAATCGACGCCCTTGCGAAAGGCGATCGAATACAGCGTGTCGCCCTTGGCCACCACATAGCTGCCGCCGGCAATCGGTGTGCGGACGGGCACTGGAAAAACCTGGCCCGACGCCGCGCGACTCGTCGCCACCGGTTCAACCACCACTGAATTGCGCAGGCTGCCGCAGGCCGTGAGCAGCATGCACACAGCCATGGGCAACAGGCTTTGAAAACGTCGATCCATGCGCCCCAGCATAGCGAGCTCGCGCCGTTTTTTCATGCGCGTCCTCCCCGCCCGACCTGCCTTCAACGCGGCCACAGCCACCATGCCAGCGTCAAGCCGAGAAGCGCCAGCGCGACCCAGCCGATCCACTCGATATGCCGGTGCAGGATGTGCTCGGCGCGCTCACCGAACAGTCGGATCAGCAGCGCCAGCAGCCATACCCGCTTGCCGCGACCCAGCGCGATGCAAGCCAGAAACGGCAGGATCGGCACACCGACGATGCCGGCAGCCCAGGTGACGAACTTCATGGGAATCACCGGCTGCAGCGCCGCCAGCATCAGCGCCGCCCACATGGCCAGCCAATGCTGGCTCATGTCGATGCGCAAATTGCCCACCCAGGTCGTGATGACCTGCTGCATGTGCACGCTGAGCAGCGGCCTGACTCCCTCGTAGGCCCAGTGCCCCAGTGCATAGCCGACCAGCGAACCAAGCAGGGAGAACAGCAGCGACATGTTGGCGTAGAAAAACGCCTTGTGCCGCTTGCCCATCATCATCGGCGCCAGCATCACCTCCGGCATGATCGGAAAGATGAACGCCTCGACAAAGCTCAGAGCGCACAGGTAGTGAACCGCAAGCGGTGCCCGGGCCCAAACCAGTGCCCGCGTGTACAGGGCACCGAAAAGTCGCATCAACCGATCCCGCCAAGCAGCGGCACGAAGCTCGCCGCACCAAGCTCCTCCTGGATGAAATCACCGTGGCCGTCGCCGCGCATGCGAATCAGCGTTTGCCGGCTGGGCGAGCCGACTGGCGCCACCAGCACACCGGTCGGACTGAGTTGATCGAGGATACGGCTGGGAATCGTGTCACCGGCGGCGGTGAGGATGATCGCGTCGAACGGCGCCTCGTCCGGCCAGCCGAGCTTGCCGTCGTCGTAGCGTGAACGCAGATTGGTCAACCCGAGCTGACGAAATCGCCGGCGCGCCTGGCGCAACAGGGCCTCGATGCGCTCCACAGTGAAGACCTCCGGCACCAGTGCGGCCAGCACCGCCGCCTGGTAACCGGAGCCGGTGCCGATTTCCAATACCTTCTGCGGCACAGCCTGGCCACCGTCGGCTTGCTCCAGCAATGCCTCGGTCATGCGCGCGACGACCCAGGGTTGCGAGATGGTCTGGCCGTGGCCGATCGGCAACGCATCATTTTCGTAGGCACGCGGATGCAGCGCCTGGTCGATGAAGTGATGGCGCGGCAGGTTGCGAATCACCTCGATCACGCGCGGGTCACGGATGCCGCCCGCCTTCAGGGTCTCCGCCAGGCGGTCGCGCGCGCGTTGAGAGGTCATCCCCTCGCCCTTCAGATCCGCGGCTGGCAATGGATAGACATTCATCGCTCAAGCCGCCTCATCGCTGCTGTCCCGAGCCGTTGCCATCTCCTCGCTCAACGCCAGCATCCAGCTGCTGACCTTTTCCAGCGCCTGGAAGCGGGTAAGGTCGACATGGATCGGGGTGACCGAGACGAAGCCCCGCCGTACTGCGTTGAAATCCGTACCGGGCCCGGCATCATCCACCTCACCGGCCGGACCAATCCACCAGATCGGCCGCCCGCGCGGATCGGTTTGCGCAATGCACGGCTCGGAACGGTGACGCCGCCCCAGCCGCGTCACCTCGAAACCCTGGATGTCGGCCCAGGGCAGATCCGGCACATTGACATTGAGTATGGTGTCCGCCGGCAGCGGGTCGACCAGCAGGCGCTGCATCAGCAGCAGCACGGCCTGCGCCGCCGATTCGTAATTCTCGCCCTTGTGGTCGCGGGTCACCAGCGACACCGCAATCGCCGGCAGGCCGAGGAAACGTCCCTCCATCGCCGCCGACACGGTGCCCGAATAGATCACGTCGTCGCCGAGATTGGCCGAATTGTTGATGCCGGAAACCACCATGTCCGGCTCTTCGTCCAGCAGCCCGGCCAGTGCCAGGTGCACACAATCCGTCGGCGTTCCCGCCACCCGGTAGTAGCCGCCACCCATCGGCAGCACGCGCAGCGGCGCATCGAGCGTGAGTGAATTGCTGGCGCCGGAACGATCGCGATCGGGGGCTACCACGATCACCTGGCCCACCGCGCCGAGGCGCTCGGCAAGCACGCGGATGCCCGGTGCATCCACGCCATCGTCGTTACTTACCAGAACTCGCATGGTGCTCCATCAAAAGCCAGATGCATCGACCGTCCACCGCGCCGATGACGTATACCCGATGACTTCAAGTCTACCGGAGCATGCTGTCGGATTCACACGAACCTGCGTGCTCTGGCTACGATGGCGGCATGAAGCGTCGCACGCCCGCACCGATCTCCGACGACGACCGCCGCCTGTTCCTCGAAGCGATCGGTGAAGTGCAGCCGTTCGCGCCGGTGCAGGCACCACCGGCAGCCGCCAGGGCCGCGCCACACCCCCGCATGCTGGAAGCCGACGAAGCGGCTGTGCCAGGTGAATTGCTGGACATGGCATTCGACCCGGCCACGCTCGAAGTGGGCGAGGAACTGAGCTATCTGCGCGATGGCTGCCCGCCGAAGCTGCTGCGCCAGCTCAAGCGTGGCCAGTTCAGCGTGCAGGACGACATCGACCTGCACCAGATGAATGCCGCGGCGGCCCAGGCCAGCATCGTCATGTTCCTGGCCGAGGCCCGCAAGAGTGGTTTCCGCTGCGTGCGCATCGTCCACGGCAAGGGCTTGCGTTCGCGCGCCAGCGGACCGGTACTGAAGGGACTCACCGATCGCATGCTGCGTCGACGCGATGAGGTGATCGCCTTCGCCTCGGCACGACCGGCACAGGGCGGCACGGGCGCGGTGATCGTGCTGTTGAAGGCATGAAAGAACCGCATGCGCTGCGTCAACGGCGCCGCGCATCGGGTTGTGATCAAACCGCGCGGTAATCCTGGTAGGATTTTTCCTCGACCAGTTGCGAGCCAAGCTTGAGGTTGATCTGGCGCTTGAACGCTGCCCGCTCGTCGTTGCGGAAGTATACGGCGCGGGCCAGCTCGATGAATTCCCGGTCGAATTCCTGCGCGCGCTCCTTCAGGCGGATCTTGTCCTCGATATCCCACAGCAGTTCGTTCACCGCCAGCAATTGCGCGCGTTCGCTGCCGATATCGGTCTGCGAGGCGCCGTCGTTCTGCCAGGTGGCATTGAGCAGTTCCAGCTCATTGCGGACGTTGGCCAGCTTGGCCTCGTCGGCGATACGGCGCGACTTGATTTCGAGAATGGTGATCTTGTCGATCAGCTCACCATAGGAGACCGGGGTTTGAATCAGGCTCATCGTGGGGTTCCGTGCTGCAGTGGGATCAGGGTGAAGGCTGGATTGCGCGCTGCCTGACCAGCTCGCATACCTTGTTGACATCACCGTCCATGGCCCGGTCGCGGTGCATGAAGTCGATGTGCCGACGCAGGATCGCATGCGCATCGCGCACCTGGGTGCCGGCATGAAAATCACCGGTGGCGGCGAGCGCGTCGGCCAACTGCTGCAGCTCACTGACAAACTGGGCGTACTGCGGCTGATCCTCGCGCGGTACGTTGGCAATCTTGGTCGCCAGCGCCTGCCAGCCGCCGCGGCTGGCCAGCCGGCGTGCGGCATTGAGCATTTCCTGACGATAGTCGAGCGCCTGTGCGGCGGTATACAACTCCAGCGCCAGTACATGGCCAAGGTCCTCGGTCATCTCCAGCACATGGCGCGCCTCATTGGCGCCCATCGAAACGTGATCCTCGGCGTTGGCACTGGTCGGCACCGAATACACGCTGGCCGGATGCGCGCGGGTCGCCAGGTCGTTGACCAGCGCCGCGGCGGTGTACTGCACAATCATGAAGCCGGAATCGGTGCCGTCCTCGTTGCCGGTGAGGAAGGCGGGCAGGCCATCATTCGTGGCCGAATCCACCAGCTTGTTCAGGCGACGCTCCGAAATCGAGGCCAGCACCGGAATCGCCGCCTTCACGTAGCTCATCGCCAGCGCCAGCGGCATGCCGTGGAAATGCCCGGCGGATATCACCTGTTCCTCGATGAACGAAGCTTCGTCGTTGTCCGGGAAGATCAGCGGATTGTCGGTGACCGAATTCAATTCGATATCGAACACCCGGCACGCCTGTGCCCAGGCATCGCGCACCGCGCCATGCACCTGCGGCATGCAGCGCAGGCTGTAGGCGTCCTGCGGCTGATGCTTCTTGCCACCCTTGAACGGCAGGAAGCGGCTGTAGAACGCCTCGCGCCCGTGGCGCTGGTTGGCCGGCACCCAGTCCCAGCCGATATCGAAGCTGAGCGCCTGATCGTCCGGCTCGCTCCATGCTTCGGCACTCCACGGCTTGAACCGCGGCACCAGATGATAAGGAATGTCGAGCAAGGTGGAACCGTCAAGCAGCCCGCGCACGCGCCCGGCCGTTTCGACCTGCCCCGGATGTGGACGCAAGGCGTGCACTTCCGGTCGCAACGCACCACTGCGCCCGGCAAAGGCGTCCAGGGTCATTGCCGCGGCCAGGTCGGCGGTATCAAGCAGGTGTTCCAGCGCATCCAGCGCCAGCGCGCCGGTCGCCAGCATCTGCGCGGTACCGTTGTTCAGCGCCAGGCCTTCCTTGAACGAGAGCCGGATCGGTGTGAGACCGGCGCGCTTGAGCGCCTCGGCACCGCTCATCCGGGCGCCCTGATAGAACGCCTCGCCGCCGCCCAGCAACACGATGGCCAGATGCGACAAAGGCGCCAGGTCGCCACTGGCACCAACGGATCCCTTTTCGGGCACGACCGGCACGACGCCGGAATTGAGCATCGCGGTCAGCGCCTGCAGCGTGCTGACGCGGATACCCGAGTGCCCCCGCATCAACGTGTTGATGCGGATCAGCAGCATCGCCCGCACCACGTCTTCGGCAAACGGCTTTCCCACGCAGACCGCATGAGTGATGATCAGGTTGTGCTGAAGTTCCTCCAGCAGCGTCCCTTCCGGCTGATGGGGGTTTCCGCCCGGAAGTTCATCGCGCAGGCGATGCGCGCCCAGCAGCTTGTCGGCATTGCTGCCAAAGCCGGTGGTGACGCCATAGGTAGGCTCGCCACAGCTGACCTTGTCTGCCAGGAATTCGGCGGCACGCTGCACGCGCTGCAGCCCTGCCGGCGCCAGCGTCACGGGCAGACCGTGACGGGCCACCGCAACCAGTTGCGCGCGGGTAAGGCTGTTGCCATCGAGAACGATGCTTTCGGTTGTACTCACTGCTGCCTCACTGATGAAGGGAATATCCGTTGCAGGCCATCAGCCCATCGCTGCGGCCTGTTCCAGTTCCACCCGCAACGTCTTGATCAGCTCGCTGCGCGACACCTCGAACTGGTCCTCCCGGCGCAGATCCTTCACCGTCACCACGCCCTTGGCCAGTTCATCCTCGCCCAGCACGATCACGAAACGGATGCCGGCACGATCGGCGTATTTGAACTGCTTGCCCAGCTTGCCGCCTTCAAGCACCACCTCGGTGGCGATGCCGGCGCCGCGCAGCTCGCCGGCCAGCGCCAGGTACGCCGGCAGTTGCGCCGCGTCCATCTGGGTCACCAGCACATCGACCGTGCTGGTCGCGGTGTTGATCAGGCCGGCATCGCGCAACTGCCAGTACAGCCGGGTCAGGCCGATCGAGATGCCCACGCCGGGCAGCTGCGACTTGGTGTACTGGCTGGCCAGGTTCTCGTAGCGCCCGCCGGAACAGATCGAGCCAATCTGCGGGTGCTCGTTGAGCGTGGTCTCGTAGACCGTACCGGTGTAGTAATCGAGGCCGCGGGCGATCGACAGGTTCAGCGCATAGTGCGTCTCCGGCACGCCGAAGGCGTGGATCAGACCAAGCACCTCCTTCAACTCGTCACGCCCCTGCTCCATCGCTTCCGGCCCGGCGCCAAGGGCATCGAGCTTGTCCAGCGCGTCCTGCAGCGAGCTCGAGCGCACCTGCACGAAGGCGAGGATCTTCGCCGCGACCGCGGCACTGAGGCCGAACAGCTCGCCGGTCAGGGTGTCGCGTACGTAATCGGCGCCGCGCTTGTCCAGCTTGTCCACCTCGCGCAGCACCAGCATCTGCTGCTCGGCGTCGACGATACCCAGGCTCTCGAAGTAGCCACGCATCAGCTTGCGGTTGTTGAGCTGGATCGTGAACGGGCCAATCGCCAGCTCGCGGAACACGCTGTAGATCACTGCCGGAATCTCGGCGTCGTAGCGCACCGACAACGCATCCTTGCCGATCACGTCGATGTCGCACTGGTAGAACTCGCGGAAGCGCCCACGCTGGGCGCGCTCGCCGCGGTACACCTTCTGCATCTGGTAGCGCCGGAACGGAAAGCTCAACTCGCGCTCGTGTTCGGCGACATAGCGCGCCAGCGGCACGGTGAGGTCGAAACGAAGGGCCAGTTCCGGCATGCCCTCGTCAACCTTGTTCGCACTCAGGGCTCCGGTCGACTGCACGAAATACACTTGCCTCTCGGTCTCGCCGCCGGTCTTGGTCAGCAGCACGTCGGAATATTCGATCACCGGCGTCTCGATCGGCAGGAAGCCGAAGCGCTCGTAGTTGCGGCGGATCACGTCAAGCATGCGCTGGAACGCGATCTGGTCGAGCGGCAACAGCTCGAGCACGCCGGGCATGGTGCGGGCCGGGGTAAGCGCCATGGAATCCTCTACTGACGATGGGGGACATTCCGTCTGACGGCAGAGCGCGCGACGGCAGCCGTCAAGATTAGCAGAACACCGGCGCACCCCTCTGACCCGGAGAGCCCTGCCGATGCATCGAACCTGTTGCCAAGCATTCGCACGGCGATTAAGATACGCGGCTTACCACGGGGTGTAGCTCAGCCTGGTAGAGCGCTACGTTCGGGACGTAGAAGTCGCAGGTTCGAATCCTGTCTCCCCGACCAAGAAAAGCAACGACTTGGGCCACCCTCACCGGGTGGCCCTTTTCGTTGGCAGCTTACGTGGCAACGGTACAAGATGTCGGGGCCGACGATGATGCGTGTGCCGAACTGCCACATGCCGATGGCGGTGTTCCTCGTTTGATCGAGCTTGTTTGCATCGGGGTGCACCGAGACAGACCAGTCATGTGCAAATATGTGGCATGAATGACTTGCATTCCCAAATGCAAATGACCGCCATCACCAGCATCCACGGCGAAAAAGATCGCAATGACAGCGACTTATGCGAACGCGACCATAGTTGTTGAGGAAAAAAGCCGGTAATCTTTCACATGGATTTGTCGTCCGCCGCGCAATAAAAACCCTTGGCGCGCGCCAGTCCAATTTCCCGAAGAGGCCATCACGTGACGATCGACACCTTCAAAGGTACGGCGGCAAGCCTGAGCCTGGACAAGCTGAGACGCAGTTGCGGCTACTGCGCCATGCACGATGTCTGTCTGCCAGCGGGCCTTGATGGCGGAGATCTGGAGAGGCTCGATTCGACCGTTCGCGAAAGGCGTCCGCTTGATCGAGGCAGCGCGCTCTTTCACCAGGGCGATTCGTTCACGGCGCTTTACGTGGTGCGGTCGGGGTCGCTGAAGAGCTATGTGGAAGGATCTGATGGCGACATGCAGATTCTCGGCTTTCACCTGCCCGGCGAGATCATGGGGGTCGGCGGCCTCACCAATGATCATTACCCCAGCAGCGTCGAGGCGCTTGAGCGCTCCAGCATCTGCGAACTGCCCTATCCGCAATTGCAGGCGGTGAGCGCATCCATGCCTGCCCTGCATCACCAGCTGATCCGTGTGATCAGTCATGAGATCGTCTCCGAGCAGGCACACATGGTGATGATGGGCAAGCAACAGGCACAACGACGCGTCGCCATATTTCTGCGCAGCCTGGCCGATCGCTACGGGCGCTTGTCGCGAGATCCGACGGCTTTGACGCTACCGATGTCGCGCGGTGACATTGCCAACTACCTGGGCCTGGTCATCGAAACCGTCAGCCGACTGTTCAGTCGAATGGAGGCGGACGGCATTCTTGCGGTGAACCGCAAGTCGGTGCGTATCCTGCGCCGCGATCTGCTCGATGCCCTGTGCGGTGGAGAGACCGAAAGCTGAGTTGGCTGTGCGCACTGCAGAGGAGCACGCCAGCGCAGCGACTGACCGGCACAGGCAAGTTGCGAATCGCCAGCATGTCGAGCGGCTGCCTGCCCGCGGCAGCGGGCTCGCGTGCTGACGAACCTGCGATGCGACCACGGGCTGGAAACAGATCCGCCCTGTCACGGCATGGTGACGGCACTGACCCCTGAGTACCGGCGACAGTCGGGTCTCGACCTGCCTGATGGCCTCATCCGGGCAAAGGACTCTGACGGGCCTGCGCAATGTCGCCCCGGTCATGCGCCGGATACAACGCGGCCCCATCGCGGGCGCAGACATCGGCATCGACGCCCGCCGTGGCTGGCCGGAATCACGATGCCCCCCTGCGCTTCTGCCCCCTCCACCCTCCTGCCGCTGACACTCCTCGCGAGGACGGTGTTCCATGGCAGCAGATCGTCGTTGCCCGCGCAAGGTGATCAGCAGGCTTTTCGTCGAATCACCGCACGCTCCGCATGACACAAGGCGTGGTGAGCAGCACGCCGCCCTCCGTAGCGCAGTGGATCGAGTTGACCGTAGTCAATAACGCGCCACGACATCCACTGCACGATGGCTCATCATCGGCCAGAGTGAGCAAGCATGCTGGACATCATCGTCAAGATAGACCAACACACGGCCGACATGGCATGGCTGAACGGCGCTCTGGCGCTTGCGCGCCGCCAGCAGGCGTTCCTGACCGGACTTCAGCTGGTTGCCGTGCAGCCTGCGCTGATGGAGATTCCCGACGCGATCAGCCTGCTCGCTGCCGAGGAAAAAATTGCCATCGGCCGCCGCGACTGGTGGCTTGAGCTTTGCCGCGAAGCGGGCATCAGCGGTGAGTGGGAGGTCATACGCGGAATCCAGACCGCTGCGCTGGCCAAACGCTCGCGCCTGGCCGATTTCGTGATCGGCGAGCTGCGCATCAGCGATCCGGATGCACCGGCGGGATTCGACGAGATCACCCGCGCACTGTTCGCCAATGCCGCACCCATGCTGCTGATTCCCGACATCTGCCACAACGGCCTGCACACGGATCGCATCGTCATCGCCTGGAATGGTTCGGCTGAAGCCGCGCAGGCGGTGAAAGCGGCCCTTCCGCTCTTGACACAGGCATCGGCCATTCAGGTGCTTGATGGCGAACGTGGCGGCTTGCCAGGCATCAGCCCACCGCCGCTGCCGCTGCGCGCCTGGTTGCAACGGCACGGCATCGAGGCTCAATGGGTTCCCTTTCCGGTCGAGCACGATGTGGGTACAGCCCTGCTGAACGCGGCCAAGGAGTTCCGCGCCGACCTGATGGTCATGGGGGCGTGGGGCCGTTCGCGAATCAGCGAGCTCGCCCTGGGTGGCTCAACCCGCTGGCTGCTCGAACACGCAACCCTGCCGCTGTTTCTCGCCCGTTGAGGGTCAGCCGCGCCCTCTGAATTGCAACAGGTGACTTTGCAGCAGGCCAAGAAACCTGCTGTGCCGCGGTGCGCTGTTGTCCAGATGGCCACGCCCAGCGTGCGAAGCCCCTCGCCGCCCGGGCATCGATCCATCGGCTCACCTCGGCCCGCACGGGCTCAGCGCACTCGGCCAGATCCAGCATGACCTGCGGCGCACCCTTGCTGGCCGTGACCCTGGCGGCCCTGCGGATCGGTCCAGCGGCCCTCGCCGCGCTTGCCAACCGGATCGAACGGCATGAAGTGCCCGACCACGTAACCGGTTGGCAGCTGCTGCCCCGGAAGCGCCGACCGGATCGCCCCGTCAATCGCATCACCGGTGCCGGACTGGCTGGCCAGCGCCGCATGAAGGTTCAGTACGCCGATGGATGATGATGAAATCCGCCCAATGCCGCACCAGCGCCGAAAGCAGCGCGGCAATCTCGATCATCCACGGTATCGCCCCCAGGAGTAATGAAACAGCTTCTTCCGCAGGCTTTCCCGTACCTCGGGCAGCCTGTTGGATCCGAACGTGGCCAGCCGCCACGCCTCAACCTGATCAAGCCCGCCGGGCTGGCTATCCAGCGGCTGCTGCAGTTCTTCCGGCTGCAGTGATTGTGCAGTCTTCGCGTCAAGCTCGTTGATCGGGGTGTGCACGGATCTCCTCCATGCGATGCATCTGTCGTGCGGTGAGCAGAGCTCAATCACCTTTCAGTGCAAGAGACCGGGCTGCTCTCGCTCGATCTCCGCGGACTGCGCCGACGTGGCGGTTGCACCGAATTCATCCGTCACCTTGAGCAGGGCATCAGGTACACCGTGACCGCTCCGCCATGCCGAGTGTGATTGCGCTGCCTTTCTGGCCGGGTTCGCCGTGGTCTGCGCGCGACGGCTCCCGCCACGAACCACAAGGCTCCGCTGCAGGCGCCCTGCACGCGCAGACCACTGCAAGCCGGGTTCGAACACACCACGATCCGGACGCTGGCATGCGAGCCCGGCACGGCCGAGGACACCGAGAACCGCCATGCCACCAGGACACGCCGCGGATGGGCGCAAACCGATCGTGATGGCGCCGCTTACACCAGGTACTGGCCACCGTTGATCGACAGCGTCGAGCCGGTAATGAAGCCGGAGTCCTCATGCACAAGGAACGCCACCGCATGGGCAATTTCCTCCGAGCGCGCCAGCCGTCCGACCGGAATCTGCGCCACGATCCCCTCCAGCACGGTGGGATCAACCTTCGCCACCATCTCGGTGGCGGTATAGCCCGGCGCCACCGCATTGACGGTCACGCCCTTGCGTGCGGCCTCGATTGCCAGCGCCTTGGTGAAGCCGATCATGCCGGCCTTGGCGGCGGCATAGTTGGCCTGGCCGAATTGGCCCTTCTGTCCATTGATCGACGACACGTTGACGATGCGGCCCCAGCCACGCGAGCGCAGGCCATCGATCACCGCATGGCTCATGTTGAAGCACGACGAGAGGTCATCGTCCAGCACCTCGCGCCACTGGCGCGAAGTCATCTTGTGCAGACCGGCATCGCGGGTGATACCGGCATTGTTGACCAGGATATCCACCGCCTGCGCCATATCGGCCTCGACCTGCCTGACTCCCGCCTCGCACGCATCGAAGTCAGCCACGTCCCACTTGTACGCAGGAATACCCGTCTCTTCGGTGAAATCCTGAGCCGCGGCATCGTTGCCGTGGTAGGTCACCGCGACGCGGTAGCCATCCTGTTTGAGGCGTTGCGCAATCGCGGCACCGATGCCGCGCGTCCCGCCTGTGATCAAGGCCAATTTGCCCATGTGTGTCTCCATCCAGGTAGATCAGGAAATGCGCGGCCAGACCAGTCGAACCGACCAGCACGGTCACGCCACGATGCGGCTCAGGCAGCGACATCGCAACGATGGCGCGGAAGCGAATGCTCCAGCATCAACGAAACCTGGCAGCGGCATGCCAGTTCATCCGCAACGCTGCCCAAGGGAAGGTTCGTTCGCAGATTTTTGCCGTGCGCGCCGCAGACGATGAGATCCGCGCCGACCACGGCAGCCTCGAGCAGGATCTGCTGGGCGATCGAGCGCTGCCTCTCATGGATCACCAGCACGGCAGTGCTGCCCAGCAAACCCTGCCCGCACGCCAAACCTACCGCGTGATCCAGCAGACTGTCGCCCGCCATGTGCATCGCGTAACGGGCCTCGTCCCACTCTGACGACTTCGTCGTGTGTTCAATCACGTGGACGAAATGGATCTCGGCATGCTGGTCGGCGGCTATGGCGATGGCACGGGCAAGTGCCCGTTCGGAGCCCTCGCTGCCGTCCACCGGCACCAGCACCCGTCTGAACACCTTCATCGCCGCCACCCTGCACAATCCATCGCCACGCCGCCTTTGCCCGAGTTACTTGCCAGCCCCGCCGGTGGCCGCAGACTTGCCGTTGCCGCCAGCGGCGTGAGCAGCGCGAGCCGTCGACTCGGCCATCGCCATCACCGGCTTGAGACCGGAGTTCACGAGATGGGTTGCATCCTCGAACGAGTGCAGGAAGCTGTCCATCCAGGGGTTGGCGAGCTTGGCCGGCGGCGTGCCCAATTGCACCGCGTCGCGGCTTGCCGTCTGCAATCCGGCGAAGGTGTCACTGCCATAGGCCATCGCCAGGCGCAGGATTTCGGCGTAGGCAGCTGCGGTCTCCTTGAACAGCTCGCCGGAGCGCCCGCTCTGGCTGGCGATGCTCTTGCTGATCTGCTGCAGCGCTTGCTGCGCCATGGCGGCCGGATCGCGACCGGCTTCACCATCGTTCGATGCCGCGAGATCGTGCAACAGGCCATGGATCACCTCGACCTGGGCATCACTGATGCGTCGGCGCTGATCGAGCAGCTTGCTGGCGAACAGGAAGGTATTGGCGACGTGGTTCTTGTGAATTTGCTTGAGTTCGTCCAACTGGGTGGCGGAAATCATCGGAGGCCTCCGGGTGCGGTGCGTTCGTCGATAGAGCGGCATGGCTCCTCAGCGGAGCTGTCGGCGCATGGGCCTGAGGCCGGTCGCAGCGGGAATCGGCTGTTTCGCGTGGCGCGCTGCGCGTATGCCAATGGGCCGCAGGTCACGGCCACCGGACATCCCATGAACATGTCGACGATAGCCGCGGAATACCGATGCGTTATTGAGCTGGATCAACTGGAAGCGGGAATCCCGACGCCATCGAGGCCAGCCGCGGCCTGGCCAGGGATGTGGCCATGCGGGACAACTCCCGCAGATCCGCTTCATCAGGCGGGCAAATCGTTCGCACAAGTCAATACGGCTGCACCGAGGACGCGGCCATGCCGCAAATCGAACAGTGCTTCATTCGCACGAGTGAGCGGATAGGCGGTGGTCGTGGTGACCACCCCTGCCAGGGGCACGGCGGCAAAGAAGACTTTCGCATCGGCACGTGTCAGGTTGGCCACCGACATTACGTGCCGTTCCTCCCACAGCAAACGGTAGGGAAACGCCGGAATGTCCGACATGTGGATGCCACCGCAAACGACACGCCCACCCTTGCGTACCGCCTGCAGCGCGCGCGGGATCAGGCCGCCGTCCGGGGCAAACACGATCGCGGCGTCCAGCTCCTCCGGCGCAGGCGTGGCGGAGCTGCCGGCCCACGCCACCCCCAGCGAACGCGCGAATGCCTGCCCTTCGCCATCGCCTGGCCGGGTGAATGCGAACACCCGCCGGCCCTGCCAGTGTGCCACCTGGGCAATGATGTGGGCCGCCGCACCGAAGCCGTACAAGCCCAGAACATCGGCCTGGCCGGCCTTTTCCAGGCAACGCCAACCAATCAGGCCGGCGCACAGCAGCGGCGCAACGGCCACCGGGTCGCAGTCATGGCCAAGAGGAATGCAGTAGGCCGCCGCCGCGACCACCCGACTGGCGAATCCGCCCGGACGCGTGTAGCCGGTGAATTGCGGCGTATCGCAAAGGTTCTCCGCCCCCGCCCTGCAGTACCGGCACGTGCCGCAGGTATGCCCCAGCCAGGGCACGCCCACTCGATCGCCCACGGCCAGGGCCGTGACACCCTCGCCCAGGGCGTCGACGATGCCGACGATCTCGTGGCCCGGAATCATCGGCAAATCCGTCTTCGGCAGTTCGCCATCGACCAGGTGAAGGTCAGTGCGACACACGCCACAGGCCTCGACGCGCAAACGAACCTCGCCTGCACCCGGCTGCGGGTCGGGCAGCTCCTGCAGACTCAGGGGCTGGCCGATGTCGGTCAATACCATGGCGAACATGCTTCCTCCCTTGCGACATGGCACGTCGAAAAATGGATCAGGACATGGCGGGAGACGTCGCCCTGCCATGCCGCAGGCTCGGAGCGCGTCGCACCGATCAGAGCCAGCGCGTGAACCAATCGGCGGCGATCACCGCCACCTCTTCCAGCGCACCGGGCTCCTCGAACAGATGCGTGGCTCCCGGCACGATGGTGAGCTCCGCCACATGTGGCATCGATGCCTGCGCTGCGCGGTTGAGCGCAAGCACTTGCAGGTCGGCGCCACCCACGATCAGCAGCGTGGGCGCACGTACCTGCGACAGGCCCGACGCGCCTGTCAGATCCGGGCGACCACCACGCGAGACCACCGCACCAATCTCGCCGGGTCGGGCCGAAGCCACCATCAAGGCAGCCGCCGCGCCGGTACTGGCACCGAACAGGCCACAGGGCAAATCGCGCAGTGTGGGCTCCTGCTGCACCCATTGCAGGGCCGCATCCAGCCGCCGGGCCAGCTGCAATATATCGAAGCGCGCCGCTCTGTCGCGATCCTCCTGCGCGGTCAGCAGGTCGAACAGCAAGGTTGAAAAGCCGCGCTGATTCAATACCGAGGCCACGTAACGATTGCGCGAGCTGTGCCGGCTGCTGCCGCTGCCATGCACGAAGATCACCAGACCCTGCGAAGGCGACGGCGTGACGAGGTCACCCTCGAGCACGACGCGGTCGGCGGGGATGCGCACCGGCTTGCTCCCCGGCACCGATGCGGTGGCAGCTGGTGTGACCTGGCCCGCCAGCAAGGCAATCACTTCTTCATCGCTGACTGCGGTGAAATCCAGGTAGTGCACACCGACCGCGTGGAACGGGTGCGGTGCCGCCAGGCAAACGACTTCGTCGGCCAGTCCGGACACGCGCTGCAGGCTGTCGCGCGCAGCCACGGGCACGGCGCAGACCAGTCGTGCCGGTTCCTGCGCGCGAATCACCTGCAGCGCTGCTGCCATGGTGGCACCGGTGGCCAGGCCGTCATCGATCACGATGACGGTTCGCCCGGCCAGGGCCATCGCGGGCCGGCCCGGGCGGTAGCGCGCGCGACGCTCGCGAATCAGCGCCAGTTCGCGTGCCGCGACCTGCTGCACATAGGCATCGTCGGCACCGGCTTGGGCGGCGTATTCATTGAGCAACACGCGGCCCCGTTCGTCCACGGCGCCAATGGCAAACTCCGGATTGCCCGGCGCACCCAGCTTGCGCACCAGCACGACATCGAGATCGCCACCCAGCGCATCGGCGACAACTTGTCCTATCGGCACCGCGCCGCGCGGAATCGCCAGCACCACCGGATGCGAGCCCCGGTAGTGCAGCAGCGCGGCGGCGAGTTGCCGGCCCGCATCGTCACGATCGCGGAATGGAAGCGTAACCATCAGGGTCACCTCTGGCGTGCCTTGCCCGCAGCGTCCTTCGACGGCGGCTACTTCGCACCTGTGCGGCTACTGTCCCGCGTTCACCGCGGCGTCTGTTGACCAGGATCAAGATAACGCGCGATTCCGCTGTCAAACTTGATCCATTGCCACCGTGCGACCGTCCGGTTCGAGGTGCGTGTGATCACCCGTCATTCTCCCTTGCTGGAAACCATCCGCGACGCGGCCGTCGTGCTCGGCAGCGGCGACCACGACTATGACGCGCTGATGCGGATGGTGGGTGACCGCACCTTCGTGCTGCTCGGCGAGGCCACCCATGGCACGCACGAGTTCTACACCATGCGCGCACAGATCACGCGTCGACTGATCGGGGAGCTCGGTTTCGATGCGGTTGCCGTGGAGGCCGACTGGCCCGACGCTTACCGGCTCAATCGTCATGTCCGTGGCATCGGCGATGCCTCGATCGACGAGGCGTTCGGCGACTTCCAGCGCTTCCCGACCTGGATGTGGCGCAACCAGGCCGTGCGCGGATTCATCCAGTGGCTGCAGGCCCACAATGCCGGGCTTCCGGCCACCTCCCACACCGGCTTCTACGGGCTGGATCTGTACAGCCTGTACCGCTCGGCCGATGCAGTCATCGATTACCTCCAGGACGTCGACCCCGACCAGGCCACGCTCGCCCGTCAGCTCTATGTGGGGCTGGATCACGTGCGCGAGCCACAGACTTACGGACTCGAGGCCGCCGCCGGCCTGCGCCCGCCCTGCCGCGATGCCGCCGCCGCCCTGCTCGTGAACCTGATCCGCAAGGCGCCGGCCTACCTGGCCGCCGACGGCTCGGCGGCGCAGGACGAGCAGTTCTTCGCCGAACGCAACGCGTACGTCGTGCTAAACGCCGAGCAGTACTACCGCGCCATGTTCGGCAGCCGCATCAACACCTGGAATCTGCGCGACAGCCACATGGTGAATACCCTGTTCGCGCTTCGCCAGCACCTGCGCTCGCAGGGGCGCAAGGGCCGCATCGTGGTATGGGCGCACAATTCGCATCTGGGCGATGCGCGTGCCACCCAGATGGGTCAACGCGGCGAATGGAATGTCGGCCAGCTTCTGCGCGAGCAGGCCGGGGCCGCGCAGGCCCTGCTGGTGGGCTTCACCACCTATACCGGTCACGTTACCGCGGCACGCGACTGGGACGCCCCGGCGGAACGGCGCTGGGTGCGTCCGGCACGCGCGGACAGTTGCGAGCACCTGTTCTACACCACCCACCTTGACCGCTTCTTCCTGCCACTGTCCGGCATCGCGGCCGAGGATCTCGCGCCACCGCTGCTCGAGCGGGCCATCGGCGTCGTGTACCGCCCCGAAACGGAGCTCGCCAGCCATTACTTCAGCGCTTCGCTGAGTCAGCAGTTCGATGCCGTGTTCCACCTCGATGAAACCAGTGCGGTCGAACCGCTCGACATCAGCGCACACTGGACCACGCATGAGCCGCCGGACACCTACCCTTCGGGCCTGTAGCGATGCCGCACCGGAACTGGCTCGACCCGCCTGACCGGCAACCCGCCATGCGCGGGGTGGAGCTGTTGCGGCCGGGGAAGGCCGTGCCGGCTCGACGTCGATGAGCCGCAGCAATGCGGACATCGCCGCCGTGTTCGAGGAAGTGGCCGAGCTCCTCGAATGGCAGCAAGCCAATGCCTTTCGCGTGCGCGCCTACCGCAACGCGGCGCGCACGATCGCCAGCTGGCCCGAGGCGATGGCCGACCTCATCGCACGCGATGGCAGGCTGGACGAGCTGCCGACGATCGGCAGGGATCTGGCTGGCAAGATCGGGGAGATCGTGCGGCGCGGCAGTTGCGACCTGCTCGATCGCCTGCGTTCGTCATCGCCACCGGGCATCACTGACCTGCTGCACATTTCGGGCCTGGGACCCAGGCGGGTGCATGCGCTTTACCACGAACTGGGCATCCACACGCCGACCCAGTTGCTCGATGCGGCACGCGAAGCTCGCATCCGCTCGCTGCCCGGCTTCGGGCCACGCAGCGAGCAGCGTCTGGCCGAAGCCGCGGCCGGCTATCTCGAGCGCTCACGGCGCTGGCCGCTGGCCAGGGTCGCGCCGATCGTCGATGCGCTGCAGACCTGGCTGCGCACCGCACCGGGCGTTGCCAGGGTGGTCATGGCCGGCAGCTTTCGTCGACGCCGCGAGACGGTCGGCGATCTGGATATCCTGATCGCAGCGCAACCCGGGCCAGCACTGACCCGCTACCTCACGGGCTTCGAGCAGGTCGACTCGATCCTGTCACGCGGGCCCAGCCGAACCAGCGTGGTGCTCCATGGCGGCCTGCAGGTGGACTTCCGCGTGGTGGCGGCGACCGAGTTCGGCGCCGCGCTGGTCTACTTCACCGGCTCCAGGGCACACACCATCGCCCTGCGCCGCATCGCCCGGTCGCGCAAACTGAAGATCAACGAGTACGGGGTGTACCGTGGCCGCAAACGCATCGCCGGCGACACCGAGGCGTCCGTCTATGGCAGCATCGGCCTGCCCTGGATTCCACCGGAATTGCGCGAGAACCGGGGCGAGATCGAGGCAGCCCGCGACGGAACCTTGCCGAAGCTTGTCCAGCGCAGAGACCTGCGCGGCGACTTGCACGCACATACACAAGCCAGCGACGGCAGGGAGAGCCTGGAACAGATGGCGCAGGCGGCAAAGGCCGCCGGCCTGAAGTATCTTGCCATCACCGATCATTCACGCCGCCTTGCCATCGCCAACGGACTCGATCCGGGACGCCTGGCGGCGCAGATCGATGCGATCGACCAGCTCAACGAAAAGCTCAGCGGCATCGTCCTGCTCAAGGGCATCGAAGTGGACATCCTGCCGGATGGGCGACTTGACCTCCCCGACGCCTTGCTCGCCCGCCTGGATCTGGTGGTCGGGGCGGTGCACAGCGATCTGGAGCTGTCGCGCGCACGACAGACCACGCGCATCCTGCGCGCCATGGATCGGCCGAATTTCAGCATCCTGGCGCATCCCAATGGACGCCTGTTCGGCAGCCGCGGCCCATGCCAGCTGGACATGGATCTGATCATTGACCACGCCCGCGAACGCGGCTGCTTCCTTGAACTCGACTCGCAGCCGGATCGGCTGGACATGTTCGACACGCAGTGCCGGCGGGCCAGGGAGGCCGGCGTGATGGTGGCCATCTCCAGCGACGCCCACCACGGCAGTGACCTGCGCTGGCTGGAGCTGGGAGTCGATCAGGCTCGACGCGGGTGGCTGCAGGCAGGGGACGTGCTCAATGCTTTGCCGCTGGGTCAGCTGCGTCGCATGCTGGCCAGAACGATGACCCAGGCGCGAAAGTGAGCTGGTGGTCGCCGGCCCGGTCGGCACCCGCCAGCAGGTTCTCTGGTTGACCGTCGTCAAGACGGCGGCGTTGCCCTGCGGCCATCATGCCGAGGTGGCCGGATGGGCCACGACCAAGGAGATTTTCGATGCGCATCGCCGAAATCTGTACCCGCCACGTGGTGGCTGTCGAGGCCGACGCATCGGTGCGCGAAGCTGCCGGGGTCATGCGCAAGCAGCACGTTGGAAGTCTGGTCGTCACCCAGCAGCCCGACGGCGAGCGTATCCCGATCGGCTTCGTCACCGATCGCGACATCGTCCTTGGCGTGGTCGCCGCGGGCATCGACGCCGATGCACTTGCCGTGGCCGACATCATGAGCGGCGATGTCGCCACATGCACCGAGAGCGAAGACATCTTCGACGCCATCCAGACCATGCGTTCTCGCGGCATACGGCGCCTTCCGGTACTCAACGGCAATGGCGGACTGGCGGGCATGGTCAGCGCCGACGATATCTACTCGGCGCTCAGCACGCACATGCATGAACTGACCGCAGCCCTGACCGGCGAGCAGGTGCACGAGATGGCATCGCGCACCTGAAGTTCCCCGTTCCGTGGAGCAAGGCGATGGCAAAGCGATATCCGGTGGTTTGCTGTCCGATGACCGGCAACGCACAAGGGATCGCCGATGCGGTCGTCGCCGCCGTCAACACCGACCGCGAGAAAGATTGCGCGCGCTCTCGGCGGAATGGCACGGCTGCTGCGCTGCATGCCTGGTTCGATGCCATCACCCGTGGCGAGTCATCGATCGATCCCGTTCGTCGGAATCCGTGGGGATGCGGGATGCTGGTCGCCCGCGGATCGGATCTGTGCCATCGCGGCGCGCCGCATTCCTCTGAATGGGCCAGCGCAGCCCATGGCTTGATCGGGGGCGCTTCGCCCTGGGCCGGAACAGCGCCGTGACCCGCCGCCGCTCCGGGCCGACACGGGAACACGCCGCCGACGCGATCGCACGCCCGCCCCGCAAAAACGGCGAAGCGTCGCGGCGATGGTCTGATGCAGCAGCAGCGGGCCTGTCCAGCCGCGAAGCCGCCGAGCGCCTGCGCCGCAATGGGCCAAACCTGCTACCGCAAGCACAACGGACGCGCTGGCTGGAAGCCATCGCCAGCATGCTGCGCGAACCGATGCTGTTGCTGCTGCTCGGTGCGGCTGTCATCTACTGGATCCTCGGCGATCCGCAGGAAGCAGCCGTACTTGGCGCCTCGGTGCTTCTGGTCATCGCCATGACTGCCTACCAGGAGCTCAAGTCCGAACACGCACTGCAGGCGCTGCGCGACCTCAGCAGCCCGCGTGCGCGCGTGCTTCGCGACGGCATTACTTGCCAGGTCGCGGCGCGCGACCTGGTCACCGGTGACGTGATCCTGGTCGGTGAAGGCGATCGAGTGCCAGCCGATGCCCGGCTGTTCCATGGCGGCCATCTGCAGGTGGACGAATCGCTGCTGTCCGGCGAATCGGTACCCGTACGTCGCCATGCCGCGAGCGCCGCATCGGGCGATAGCAGTGACCTTCTGCGTGCAGGCACCCTGGTGATCAGCGGTCATGGCATGGCCGAGGTGGTGGCTACCGGCGCCGACACGGAAGCAGGCCGAATCGGCGTGGCCCTGCGCACGATCCGCAGAGAGCCCTCGCCGATGCAGCGCGAAATGCGACACGTGGTTCTGGTGTTCGCCCTGATCGGGCTTGCTTCATGCACGTTGGTCGTCGCGCTTTACGTCAGCACCCGCGGCGGCTGGCTGGATGCGCTGCTGGCGGGTATCACGCTCGCCATCTCCAATATCCCCGAAGAACTGCCGGTGGTGATGACGGTATTCCTTGCCCTTGGCGCGTGGCGCATGGCGCGTCATCAGGCACTGATCCGGCGTGCACCCGCCATCGAGGCGCTTGGCGCGGTGACGGTACTGTGCACCGACAAGACCGGCACGCTGACCGAGAACCGCATGGCGGTGGTCGAACTGGCCACACCGGATGAACATGCCAAGCCATCGTCGGCGCTG
>JAJXYE010000134.1 GCA_021780735.1 Pseudomonadota bacterium
CGCGCAACGCGCCTGCGGCACGTCCTGCGGGCCGGACAGGGCCGCCACCGCGGCGGCGCTGATCACTTCCGGCAGGCTGGTGATGTGGTTCGAGTTGAGCGTGGTCACTGCCTTCGCCACCGACTCAGGCCCGGCCATCAGGCCGACGCGCCAACCCGGCATGCCGTAGGTCTTGGACACCGAATCGACGAAGATCAGCCGCTCGCGCAATTCCGGCCGCGCGAACACGAAGTTGTGATAGCCGATGCCGTCGAACACCATCGAGTTGTAGATGTCGTCGGTGACGATCCAGGTGTCCGGATGTTGCACCAGCACCTCGGCCAGCGCGGCGATTTCCGCCGCGGTGTAGACCATGCCGGTCGGATTGGACGGGTTGTTGAACAGGAACACCTTCGGCTTGCGCGCCAGCGCCGCGTCGAGCTGCGCCGGGGTCAGCTTGTAGTTCTGATCGGGCCCGCAATGCAGCACGTTGGCCCGGGCGCCGACGATGTCGGCGATGTCGCAATAGGTGGTCCAGTACGGTGCGGCGAAACAGATCTCGTCGCCCTCGTCCAGCAGTGCCTCGGCCAGGTTGTACAGCACCTGCTTGGCACCGATGCCGATCGACAGGTGGGTGCGCGCGTAGCCGCTGAAACCGAGTGCCTGGATATGCTGCAGGAAGGCATCGAGCAGGGCCTCGGAGCCGCGATTGCTGCCGTACTGGCCGCTGTCGTGCGACAACGACTCGCGCGCCGCCGCGTACACGTGCTCGCCGGGCAGGAAGTTCGGCACGCCAATCGAGAAACTGATGATGTCGCGGCCGGCAGCCTTGAGCTGCTTCGCCTTCTCGGCAATCAGCATGATGGCGCTGGG
This sequence comes from Pseudomonadota bacterium, assembly GCA_021780735.1. Lineage (GTDB taxonomy): Bacteria > Pseudomonadota > Gammaproteobacteria > Xanthomonadales > Rhodanobacteraceae > Rhodanobacter. The sequence goes on from JAJXYE010000134.1 coordinate 853, forward strand.
CTTGGCGCGGCCGACACGTTGGGCGAGCTGGGGCATGGAGTCCTCGAAGGCAATCGGATGAAGGCAGCAAACTCGCGGATTTTAGCATGCGGCAGCGCGGCATTCCGCAGCGTCGCAAAACCCGGACGCCGGTTGCCTGTGGCGCCGTGTCGCCAGCTCGTTGCATCATGCGGACGCCGCCGCACCCGCGGAATTCGGTCGCCGGTGGATCTGATCGGCTCAACACAATGGCTCAGCACAATTTGGGGAGGTAGCTATCCATGGTCCACCTGATTTGGTCCATCATCGTCGGCTTCTTCATCGGCCTGATCGCGCGCGCCATCCTTCCCGGCGCCGATCACATGGGCTTCCTGATGACGACCGGTGTCGGCATCGCCGGCTCGCTGATCGGCGGTCTGATCGGCAATGCGATCAAACAACCGCCGCCGGGAGCAAAATTCCACGCCGCCGGGTTCCTGATGTCGATTGTCGGCGCCATCGTGCTGCTGCTGATCTTGCGCTACGCCTTCCACATGTAGCCGTCACCCACCAACGGTGCGTCCGTGCCGTTACTCAAACGAGAACGGCGGGGACGAATCCCCGCCGTTCTCGTTTGCGCCGCAACTGTTTCGCGCTCAGGCCTGCCCGCCCAGCAACTTGCCGGCGAGCCCCTCCAGCATGCCGAGATTGAATCCACCACCCTGGCCGGCCGCCGGCACCTGGCCGTCGGGGGTGAGATGATCGACCGCGTGCGGCAACACCTGCGACAGGCCGCTGAGCACGGTAGAGGGATCGACGCCGAGCTTGCTGGCCGCCTCCTGCACCAGGTTGCCCAGACCGCCGCCCTGCAGTGCCTGGCCCAACTGGTCGCCCGACACCGGCTGGTTCGCACCGGTACCGATCCACGACTGCACCGCACCGGCCAGGCCATGCTGCTGCAGCGTGCTGGTCAGACCCTGCACGCCGCCGGCCTGCTGCAGCAGTTGTTCGGCAATCCCGAGCATCGAGCCGGCAGCACCGGCCTGCTGTCCCTGCTGGCCACCAAGCAAATCGTTGAGTAGTGACATGTCGCCCTCCTTGAACCATGGAATGATGGGTGTCGCTGGCCGATCATAGGCCGCCACAGCGGTCGAAACCATGACATCCCGAACCCGAAGGCCGCGGACAGGTGCCCGCGACCTTCGGGTTCGGGATCGTCGTGATCAACCGCGCTGGTCGAGCGTCGCGTTCCAGTCCTTGACCCGATCGGCCTGCGCGCCGAGCAGCGCGTCCACGTCGCCTTCGACCGTCACCTTCTCGATCGTGTCGCCCTGCCGGATCGCGTTGACCACGTCCATGTCGGCGGCATCGAGCACTTCGCCGAACACGCTGTGCTTGCCGTCCAGCCACGGCGTCGGGCCGTGGGTGATGAAGAACTGGCTGCCATTGGTGCGCGGGCCGGCATTGGCCATCGACAGCACGCCGGGCTTGTCGTGACGCAGCGAGGCGTTGAACTCGTCCTCGAACTTGTAGCCCGGGCCGCCGCGACCGCTGCCTTCGGGGCAACCACCCTGGATCATGAAGTCGGCGATCACGCGATGGAACGACAGGCCGTCGTAATAGCCGCGCCGGGCGAGGTTGACGAAGTTGGCCACCGTCACGGGCGCCTTGTCTTCATGCAGGCGCAGTTTGATCGGGCCGCGGTTGGTGGTGAAAGTGACATTGATGGTCATCGCGAATCCTTGGGTTGAAAGCTGCACCGTGCCACGACACGGGCATGGGAGCCGTCAAGAATAACCCAGCTGGCGGCCCATGCAGGAGCGCACCCTGTGCGCGAGGCCCCTCGCCCCGAACGCACCAGGACATGGGACTGGGGCGTGCCGAGCTTGAGGCGAGGCGCTACGGCAGGCCCAGGTTGCCACGTTCGAGGGCAGCAGCCCCTCGCGGCACAGCCTTCGGCGTGGGCAGCTCCGTCGGCCAGGCCGCGTCCTCGTAAAGGTGCGCCCACAGCCGATCCAGCGCCACGTAGCCATACGGCAGCAGCGGCACGTGCCGGTCACCGAACCCGGGCAAGCTCAGGAACGCGTCGAAGTGCTGCGCGTGCGGCACCTTCCAGTAGATCGGCTGACGCCCCTGCTCGCGCAGCCACGCCACGTACGGCTCGGAACTGAACGCGGTCGGCAGCAGCCCGTCGCTGGCGCCGTGCAGCACCCACAGCGGCAGGTCGATCCGCGGCAATTTCGCCGCCGTGGCGGCAATCGAGGCATGCAGTGCCTGCGACTCGTGGTCGTCGCCGGTCCACAACGCGCGCAGGCACTCTTCGCCGATCAGGGTGCGGTCGGTCGACACATTCTCGCCGCCGAACAGGCCGACGCCGTTGCCCGGCGGAATACCCGACGCATCCGCCCACCACGACGCCCGCGCCAGCGGGTCGGTCACCCCCGGCGCCGCGCCCGTCCCGATCGCCGCGTAATGGAAACCACAGGGCATGTCGGTGGCGCCGCGGCGCAGGTAGGCCGAGGCATAACCGGCGGCGATCACCCGCCACAGGTCGAACGCGGTGGTACTGGCGGCCGTGCTCATCGCCTCGTCGGTCCAGTCGCGCGCACGCAGATACTGGTAGGCCTGCTCGGCCTGCTCGGCCACGCTGTTGCCGCTCAACTTGCCCTGCGCACGCAGGCTGGCGCAGCGCACCAGCCACGCCGGTAGCGGCTGGCGCTTTGGCCCCCGCGCGAACGGCACAGCGGCGAAGCGTTCGCTGCTCAGCGCGCACGGCAGCCAGATCGCCGCCTCGGTGGCGTAGTCGTACGCCGGCCGACCGCCCTCGGGCGCATATACATTCGGCTCCAGCGCCACCACGCCGGCGAAGAAACCCTCGTGATCCAGCCCGGCCGCCTGCAGCACCGCGCCGCCGCCGTTGGACAGGCCGGTGGCGATGATCTTCGTGTTCTGCGGCGTGAACGGCGCCTCGTCCGGATACGCGCGATCGAGCATGGCCAGGCCGAACTGCGCCGCCTGGATCACGTCGCGGCCCCAGTCCGCCTCCGGGTTGTCGCCCGAGTTCATGTGCTTGATGGCGATGCCGGCGCTCGGTGGTGCCGGCGCCGGCTGAAACTCCAGCGCCGCCTCGCCCCGCTTCGCACGCCGGCCATCCAGCGCCACGCCGCTGTTGTCGGCGTAATCGTAGTAACCCGAACCGGTGCCCTTGTCGGTATAGGCCACCGCGCAACCACGCGGCAGACCCCAGGCACCGGCCAGCGCGATCGCGCCGTAGATGCCGCGCGAGCCGGACGAGGCGGTCACCACCAGGCAGCGCTTGCGCTTGTCGAAGTTGTCCGGCAGCTGCAGCAGCACCCGATGCGGTGCCTTCGCGCCGGGAATCCGCGCGAACATCGTGTACTCGCGCCCCGGCACGTCCGGCACGCCGCCATAGACCGTGCCGTAACCGCCCAGCGGGCCGAGATCGGCGATGCCCTTCCAGCTGGTCTGGATCGCCCGCCGACGCAATTCTTCCGCGGTCGGTTCCAGCGGATCTGCGAATGGCGCAGGCGCGTCGGCCAGACCGGCCAGCCCCAGGCCCGCGCTGAGCAGGTCGTCGCTGCCGCGATGTTCGGTGACCCGCACTTCGCCGATATCGAGTTCTCGCATTGCAGATTCCTTTCTCACCGGGCTGCCGACACAAGCTGATAGCATGACGGAAACCAGCACGGGCATACACAGCAGGGATGAAAGGTGCGCGAGTTTTCTCATCGCGCCACCATAGCAAGCCGCCGAGCGCGCGCCATCGTACGAAAGTCCAGCCATCGCACTCGACGCAAGCGCTTGCGCCCGCTAAGTTCAACCGCATGACGAGCCTGCTGATCGCCGACGACCACCCGCTGTTCCGCGCCGCGCTGCGCCAGGCCGCCATGCAGGGCCTGCCCGACTGCCGTGTCGACGAGGCCGCCGACCTGGCGGGCGTACTCGCCGCACTCAACGCCGCGCCCGACACCGACCTGGTCCTGCTCGACCTGCACATGCCCGGCAGCCAGGGCCTGTCCGGCCTCGCCGCCCTGCGCGGCCAGCATCCCGGCGTCGCCGTGCTGGTCGTCTCCGCCCACGACGAGCCGCAGGTGATCCGTCGCGTCCTCGACCACGGCGCCGCCGGCTTCATCCCCAAGAGCGCCAGCCCCGCCGAGATCGGCCAGGCCATCCGCCGCGTCCTCGACTGCGGCACCTGGCTGCCGCCCCACCTCGCCGCCGCCGTCGCGGCCCTGCCCGCCGACCCCGCCGACACCGACCTCGCCAGCCGCCTCGCCCGCCTCACCGAACAGCAATCTCGCGTCCTCGGCCTGCTCGCCGAAGGCCTGCTCAACAAACAGATCGCCGACCGCCTGTCGATCCAGGAACGCACGGTGAAGGCACACGTCACCGCGATCTTCGAGAAGCTCCGGGTGCGGAATAGGACGCAGGCCGGGATGGTGTTGCGGTCGCTGGAGCTGGGGGAGCCGGGGCGGGTCGGGTGAGTTTGGTTTCCGGCCAGCTCAGACATTGTGAAAATTCATTTGAACCGCAGCGGAAAGCCCTATGGACAGCAGTGAGCGGGATCGTGGTAGCCGTGGCGTGATCTGCAGCCTTTCAGAACTGTCTGATGGCCGCTTGCGCATCGTCATGGATGACGTTGTGAATCTTGCACCAGCGAACATTGGGCAATGGAAGCACGACGTCTTTGTGACTTTCAAAGACTACGACAAGTCAAAACTGGCTGCCCTCGACTTCCCGGAGGACGAGCTTGCGGCCTTCGGGCACTATGTTCTCGCACGGCTACTCGCCACGAACCATCTGCTGGGGGCTTAATTACCTCCGTCCCCTTGTCCTCCCTCCTGCCAGACAGCCATCGCAGTGGTTGCCAAACCCGCGGGCAGGATCGGGGAGCTTTTCCTTCGCTCGCTAAACGCTGGTGGTGGTCGCCGCTAGCATTGGCAACAGGCATGTCCTAGCTTAACGTCGAAACAGGTCATCCTGGCCAAGGGTTGCACATGAAAATACTAACTATTGCGTTAGCGCTCGCGAGCATGACCATTGCGACTGCGGCCTATGCTGCCTCTGCGACGAAGTGGACCACTTCGCTCTGGACGGGTAAACGGAAAATGGTGCAGAAGGTGAACGGCGAGACGATCTGGAAATGTGAGTACAACTTCAACGGGAAATTGATCTGGCGCCTGATGCACAATTCGTGTCCGTCTAGCATTGAAATTGTCACCGGAATTGTCCGACCACCCTCGGACAAGAAGTGACTGCCAACGACCCATTGCGGTCATTCGCGACAGCGAAGTTTTGGTCGAAAGCTTCCGATGCGGCAGCGTGGCAGAGCTAGCAAACTGGGTATGGCGCAGTCCGAGCCGTTCAAGCCGTTCGGCTCGAAGATGCGACCGGCAGATATCGCAAACTCCGATCCTCGCCTTGGCCTTGCCTTTGCGCTACTTTGAGGAAGTGTGGCTGCCGCGCCCGGGATTGCAGCAGGAATTCAATCCATTGAACCGCGGTGGTACGTGACCCGTATACCCGGAGGTGTGGTAGGGGAGGCAACGCAAGGTGCCCCCCTATCCCGATTAGTTACGGAAGCGCGGAGGAACGATCATGACAAAGCTACTGCATTTCGTTACTGGCATTTCACTGGCGGTGCTGGCCGCCGCAGCGTCGCCCGCGGCGGCGCAGTCCGATATCCACGGAAACGTTATCGCGGCTCCGGATTATGACTCTGGTGTATCGGCTGGCTCGATGTCTGACGCGAACTTCAACACCCCGGAGTCAGATGGGCGCCCTGGTGTGAAGTTCTTCACTTATGGCGTGCGGGCGTTTCGCAAGGGTGACTATGCGCACGCGATCAACATGTACAAGGTCGCGGCTTCATGGGCTTACAAGCCGGCCGAGTACGACCTTGGGTTGATGTATTTCAAAGGGCAAGGGGTGCCGGTTAATCGTCCGCTAGGCGCAGCTTGGATGGTGCTGGCGGCCGAACGCGGCAGCCCCCTTTACATCAAGGCTCGTGACGTGATGGTGACACTGTTGACGAACTCGCAGTTCGCGGAGACAGATAAGCTATGGGGGGAGTTGAAGGCAACATACGGCGACAAAGTCGCGCTGCGGCGTGCCAAGGTTCGGTGGGCGTGGGTGAAGACACATCAGACCGGTACGCGGGTGGGCGGGGCGACAGGCGAACTGAGCGTTGGCGTTATGGACACGGGACATGCCCCCTCTGCATTAGATACCTCAGGTCGGCCAGTCCGGACAACCACCACTGGTTCTGGCATGATGCAGGGCGGTTCAGTAGACGGCTCCATAGCTTACCGGCAGCTGCAGGAAAGCGATGACCCTTATAGCCCAATCTTTCTGAAAAACCCCACGGGCATCACGACCATTGGACCGCTTACGCCGATCCACACCAACGATGAAACGACCAAGAAGAATCGGAATACGCCATCTTCGAGTTCCGATCAGTCGCAGAAGCCGACCTGAAGCACCCAGCATGGTCAAGCGCTTCGACGATGACAGCATCCTGTTTGGCTGACTGCGCAACCGCAACACCGTCGAGTTCCTGGGCATGTGCGCCGGGAGACCGGCAAGGAGCAAAGGGTGCAAGTCCCCCACAGCAAAGGTCTAGCGAATCATGCTGTCCCGCGTTGCCTGAAGGCCGCCGCGTGCGAGGAGGCCTGCCTGCGCCAGCTGCCGAACCACGGAGGAACGGGGACAGGTTCACTTAATCCACGTCAATCAGGCGATGACGAGAGATAGGCGGCGGGGAGCGCTGGACTTGGCGTACTCGGTGGTACCCGCTTGCTGATGACCGGCAGCTCTTGGCCGAACTGAGACATTCACTGCATTGAAAAGTCCCGCGCTGAGCAGGACCTTTGGCTCTTGGCTCTTGGCTCTTGGCTCTTGGCTCTTGGCTCTTGGCTCTTGGCTCTTGGCTCTTGGCTCTTGGCTCTTGGCTGTTGGCTCTT
>JAJXYE010000050.1 GCA_021780735.1 Pseudomonadota bacterium
GCAACTCGAGCATGCGCATTTGCAGTGCTGGCGGCACGCTCGCCCTCGGCTGGGTGGTGAGGTGCAGCGCGGTCTGCATGTCGTTCCGGCTGAGCGCCAGTTCGGCCTGCAGCAGATCCAGCCGCAGTGGTTCGTCGCCGCTCAGGCGCTGGCGCTTGATGCTCGCCAGCGCGGGTGCGGCGCGGCCGATCTCGCCCTCCTGACGCCATGCTTCGGCGGCCAGCAGGCGGTAGCTGTCGGCGTGGCCATGCGACTGGCTGGCCAGGTTCAGATAGTCCTGCGCCGCCTGGTCGAACTGGCCTTGCCGTGCCAGCGCCGCAGCATGCTGCGCGGCGGCGATTTCGGCCGGCGAGCGCACCGCGTTCATCGGTACGCAGGCGCTGAGCGCGACGGAAAAAACCAGTCCGGTCGCGGCGGCGCGCGAGAGGCGCATGAAGCGCATGGGCGATCCCTTGTTCGTCATGGTCATCAATGCGCGATCATAGCCGATCATCTTGCCGGCTCACGGAGTATCCGGATGTCATCAGTTCAGCCAGCCTGCCTGTGGGTCGTGGCGACCCCTATCGGCCATCGCGATGACCTTTCCGCGCGCGCCATCGAAACCCTGCGCGCGGTGGCGGTGATCGCTGCCGAGGACACCCGGCACAGCCGCCCGCTGCTGCAGCACCACCGCATCGACATACCACTGATCGCCCTGCACGAACACAATGAGCGTGATGCGGTGGAGGCGATCGTGCGGCGATTGCAGGGCGGCGATTCGGTGGCGCTGATATCCGACGCCGGCACGCCGCTGATCAGCGATCCCGGTTTCAGGCTGGTGCGCGCTGCGCGGGCGGCCGGTATCCGCTGCGTGCCCGTGCCGGGCGCTTGCGCGGCCATTGCGGCGCTGTCGGTGGCCGGCCTGCCCAGCGACCGTTTTGTGTTCGAGGGCTTTCTGCCGCCCAAGGCGGCGGCCCGTCGCGGGCGCTTGCAGACCTTGGCGGGCGAGTCGCGCACGATCATCTTTTATGAATCCTCGCATCGTGTGGCCGAAAGCCTGGCCGACATGCGCGACGTCTTCGGTGGCGAACGCGAGGCCGTGCTGGCGCGCGAGCTGACCAAGCTGTTCGAGACGGTGCTGGGCGAGCCGCTGGCGCAGTTGGCCGCCCAGGTCGCGAACGATCCGGACCAGCAGCGCGGCGAGCACGTGATCCTTGTCGCCGGTCGTGGCGAGGAGGCCGATGCGAGGCTCGCCGAAGGGCGGCGCGTGTTTGCGATCCTGCGCGAGGAACTGCCCCCGGCGAAGGCCGCCAAGCTGGCTGCGGCGATCAGCGGCGCGCCGCGAAAGGAGTTGTATGAAGCGGGGAATCCCGCAGGGAGACATCCATGCGTTCGCGGGGAGCGCGAAACGGGGAACGGGTAGTCTTGACGCCAACATCTGGTTGGGGCAGCGAATCGGCTTGCGAGTCAGGAGACGCACGAAGCTGCGAATCCTGCGTCACGACTAGCGGGGGCAGAACAGATGGCTTGACTTCCCTGGTTGCCCAGCGACGCTTTTCCCCGTTCCCCGTTCCCCGTTCCCCGTTCCCCGTTCCCCGTTCCCCGTTCCCCGTTCCCGATCACGTACAATTCCCCACGGAGTCGGCCGGACAGTCGCGTCGCGCGCAAGCGCATCGAGGAAAGTCCGGGCTCCACAGGGCAGAGTGCCAGGTAACTCCTGGGCAGCGTGAGCTGACGGCCAGTGCAACAGAGAGCAGACCGCCGATGGCCTCGCAAGAGGATCAGGCAAGGGTGAAAGGGTGCGGTAAGAGCGCACCGCGTACGGGGTCAACGCCGTACGGCACGGTAAACCCCACTCGGAGCAAGACCAAATAGGGGGACGATAACGCGGCCCGCGTTGTTCCCGGGTAGGTTGCTGGAGCCAGGCGGCGACGTCTGGCCGAGAGGAATGACTGTCGCGTCGCAAGGCGTACAGAACCCGGCTTACAGGCCGACTCCACCTCGTTCCGTTCCACTTCGTCCGCGCGGCTTGCCGCGAGGACGAAGTGGGCTCGCGGATGAACGCCGATTCATCCGCGAGCAGCTGCAAGGCCGGTATTTGCCTTGGCTGAGGCGAAATTGGCTCGGTGGAGTTTTCGAAAAATTCCACGTATTCAAATACCTTGCGGCTATTCCTGAGAATTCGCTGCACGCATAGTCAGAATTCTGCCTTTACTCCTTGATTCACAAGCAATTTCCCCTTGACAGTCTCATGGGGCGAGACTATCGTGGGTTCCAGTGTGAAATTGTGGGTTTTAGTGGAGTCTGCTGATCGTGTTCCAGGGCGAAACCGCCATCACCGTCGACGACAAGGGCCGTCTGGCCATTCCGACCGCCTATCGGGAACTGGTCGCGGGCGAGTGTGGCAATCGTCTGGTGATCACCTACAACCCATTCGAGCCGGGTTGCCTGTGGCTGTTTCCGCATGCGGTGTGGGAAACAGTGCGCGATCAGGTCAATGCCTTGTCCAAGGTGAAAACCGCCCACCGCGACCTGCAGATGAAATTGGTTGGCGCCGCCGCCGTGGTGGAACCGGACGGCGCGGCTCGCATCCTGCTGCCCGCCAGCCAGCGCGCCACCACCGGCATCGAGAAGAAGGCGGTGCTGCTGGGCATGGGTGACAAGTTCGAGTTGTGGAGCGAACAGGCGCACATGGCAAAGATCCGGCAGAGCATCGGCGAGCACGAGATCACCAACGAAATGGCAGATCTGCGCCTGTAACAGGCGACATCGGGCGTAGCGAAATCACGTGGGACGGGACGGGAGTGCGGCTGAAGTGCAATTGCGGCATATCCCGGTGATGCTGGATGAGGCGGTGGAGGGATTGTCCGTGCGGGCAGACGGGCGCTATCTGGATGGCACTTTCGGTCGCGGCGGTCACGCTCGCGCCGTGCTGTCGCGCCTGGGTCCGCACGGTCGCCTGTTGCTGATGGATCGCGATCCGACCGCAATCGCTGCTGCGCAGGCGGAATTCGCCGGCGACCCGCGCGTGTCCATCCGCCATGCCAATTTTTCCAGCCTGGCCGAATGGGACGAAACCGCGGCCGGGCTGGATGGGGTGCTGCTCGATCTGGGCGTATCCTCGCCACAGCTCGACGAAGCCGAGCGCGGTTTCAGCTTCATGGCCGATGCGCCGCTGGATATGCGCATGGACACCACGCAGGGTGACAGCGCGGCGGATTTCCTGGCCCGGGCGGACGAGCGCGAAATCGCCGATGTGCTGTGGAATTACGGCGAGGAGCGGCACAGCCGACGTATCGCCCGCGCGATCGTTGCCGATCGTGGCGTGACACCGTTTACCCGCACCGGTCAGCTGGCTGCGCTGATCGAGCGCGTGGTCGGCCGGCGCGAGCCGGGCAAGCATCCGGCCACGCGCAGTTTCCAGGCCTTGCGCATTCGCGTGAACGGCGAGCTGGATGCCTTGCAGCACGGGCTGGATGCCGCGCTGGAGCGGCTCCGGCCTGGTGGCCGGCTGGCCGTGATCAGTTTTCACTCGCTGGAGGATCGGGCGGTCAAGCTGTTCATCCGCGACCGTTCCGGACACGTGCAGAACAACCGGCGCGGGCCGCCGGTACAGGCCGCGCCAGCGCTGCTCGAGGCGGTGGGCAAGGCCATGTTCCCGTCGGATGCCGAAGTGGCGGCGAACCCGCGTTCACGCTCGGCCGTGCTGCGGGTCGCGCGCAAGCTGAGTGGAGGGGTGAGCGCATGAAGGCGATCGCCGTGTTGATCACCTTGGCTCTGCTGTTTGCGGTGCTGGTCAGTGCGCTGGGCGTGGTGTGGGCCAGAAATGAGAGCAGGGTGCTGTTCGTGCAATTGACTGCACTGCAGAACCAGCGCGATGAACTGAATATCGAGTACGGCAAGCTGGAGCTGGAACAGGCTACCTATGCCGAACCGCGGCGGATCAATGACGAGGCGCGGCAGAAGCTGGGGATGATCGATCCGCCTCCACAAGACATACGGTTGCTGCGCTGATGGCTTGGCGCAAGTACATCAAGCCAGTCCGGCCCGAGCGCCGTCGCGGGCCCAGCGCGCGGCGTCGCATGGTGGTGGTGGTTGGCCTGCTGGGGCTCGCCGCGACCGGTCTGGTCGCACGCGCGTTCGACCTGCAGGTGGTGCGCAAGCAGTTCTATCAGGCGCAGGGCGACGCGCGCTTCCTGCGCGAAATGCCGATCCCGGTATCGCGCGGCACCATCTTCGATCGCAACGGCGAGCCGCTGGCGGTATCGACGCCGGTGATGTCGATATGGGCCAATCCGTCGGAGGTGCTGGACAGTGACGAGCGCATTCCGCAGCTGGCACGCGCGCTGGGCGTCGATGCGGACGAGCTGAAGTCGCGGCTGGCGCAACGCTCCGATCGCGAGTTCGTCTACCTGCGCCGACAGATGTCGCCGGAGGCGGCACAGGCGGTGCTGGATCTCGGCATTCCCGGCATCAACGGGCAGCGCGAATTCAAGCGTTATTACCCGTCGGGCGAAGTGACCGCGCACGTGCTCGGCTTCACCAACATCGACGATCACGGCCAGGAAGGACTGGAGCTGGCCTACGACGACTGGCTGTCCGGCAAGCCCGGTGCCAAGCGCGTGATCCGCGACCGCATGGGTCATGTGGTGGAGGACGTCGAACAGGTGCGCGCGCCCAAGCCCGGGCAGAACCTGACCCTGAGCATCGATCGGCGCATCCAGTTCCTGGCCTACAGCGAGCTGAAGAGTGCGCTGGACAAGTTCCAGGCGGATTCCGGTTCGATGGTCGTGCTTGATGTGAAGACTGGCGAAGTGCTGGCGATGGTCAATTTGCCCACCTACAACCCGAACGCGATCAGTGACAGCAAGCCGGGCCAGCGCCGCAATCGCGCCATGACCGACGTGATCGAACCCGGTTCCACGATCAAGCCGATCCTGATGGCGGCGGCGCTGTCCAGCGGCGAGTTCACCCCGACCAGTCCGATCATCGACACCACCGGCGGACACTGGTTTTTCCAGGGCCACGACATCCACGACACGCACAACTACGGCCTGCTCACTCCGACCGGCGTGATCACCAAGTCGAGCAATGTTGGTGCGGCGCACATCGCGATGGCTCTCGATACCACGTTGATGTACGACACCTATCGGGCGTTCGGTTTCGGCAACAGCACCAACAGCGGCTTTCCGGGCGAGGCTTCCGGCTATCTGCGCATCGGGCGCGACTGGCGGCCGCTGGAAAAGGCCATCCTCGGCTACGGCTACGGCCTCAACGTGACCGTGCTGCAGCTGGCCAACGCCTACGCCACCATTGCCGATGGCGGCGTGATGCACAGCCCCAGCTTCATCAAGGGCGACGACAATCCGGCGAAACAGATCATCTCGGCGACGGTGGCGCGCGAGATTATCAAGATGATGGAGACGGTGACCGGGCCGGGCAGCACCGCGCCGCAGGCGCGCATCGCCAACTACGCGGTGGCCGGCAAGACCGGCACTGCGCACAAGGCCAGTGCCGGCAGCTACGACAAGCACAGCTATACGGCGGCGTTCGCCGGTATCGTGCCGGCAACGAATCCGCGTCTGGTCGGCGTGGTGGTGATCGACAATCCGCGCAAGGGCAGCTACTACGGCGGCATGGTGTCCGCGCCGGTGTTTTCCCGCGTGATGGCCGGCGCGTTGCGGCTGCTCGACGTGCCGCCGGACAACATCGGCCGCTGGTATGTGGGCGGCCCGCTGCAGGGTTCCGGTGGCCTGGTCGGCAGTCAGCCGCCGGTCGAGGCACCGATCGACGATGCGCCGATTGACGAGGGCACGCCATGAACACCGGCCACCTCGATCAGCTGCTGCTGGGCATCGCCGACGCGCAGGTGGCGGCGCTGCCGGCTGCGGCACGCATGGTGGTCTCCGGACTCACTCTCGACTCGCGCCGGGTGCGGCGCGGCGATGCGTTCTTCGCCCTGCGTGGCAGTCAGGGTCATGGCATCCAGTTCGCCGCCAGCGCCGTGCAGCGTGGCGCGCAGGTGGTGCTCGCCGAGGCACCCGTGGTCGACGTGGCCGAACTGGACGTGCCGGTGTTGTGGATTGATCGCCTGCACGAGCAGGTCAGCGAGATTGCTGCGCGTTTCCACGACCGCCCGAGTGAATCGATGCGCGTGCTCGGCATCACCGGCACCAATGGCAAGACCTCCTGTGTGCAGTTGCTGGCACAGGCATTGACCATGCTCGGCCATCGCGCTGCGTCGATCGGAACGCTTGGTGCCGGCGTGCACGGTCAGTTGCACGCCGGCGAGCGCACCACACCGGATGCGATCAGCGTGCAGGCGCTGCTGGCCGACTTTCGCGACGCCGAGGTCAGCCATGTGGCAATGGAGGTGTCCTCGCATGCGCTGGAGCAGGGGCGGGTGGCGGCGGTGGACTTCGAGCTGGCCGGCTTCACCAATCTGAGTCGCGATCACCTGGACTACCACGGCAGCATGGAGGCGTATGGCGCTGCCAAGGCCAGGCTGTTCGCCTGGCCCGGACTGCAGGCCGCGGTGATCAATGTCGATGACGCGTTCGGGCGCCAGCTGGCGGCGCAGGTGCCGGACGGGGTGAAGGTCGTGCGCTTCAGCGCGAGCGGCGACAGCGAAGCCGACGTGGCGGCGAATGAGATTGTCACCAGCGCCGAAGGACTGAATTTCCAGCTGCGTACGCCGTGGGGTACGCGGCCACTCGGCAGCCACCTGCTGGGCCGTTTCAACGTGGACAACCTGCTGGCGGTGGTGGCCTGTCTCGGCGCGCTGGGTGAGTCGCTCTCGCGGATCGTCAACGTGGTCGAACAACTGCAGCCGGTCAGTGGTCGCATGAGCCGGCTTGGCGGCGTGCATGGACAACCGCTGGTGGTGGTGGACTACGCCCACACCCCGGATGCTCTGGAGCAGGCCTTGAGTGCGCTGCGCGCCCATTGCGCGGGACGGCTGATCTGCGTGTTCGGCTGCGGTGGCGAGCGCGATGCCGGCAAGCGTCCGCTGATGGGGGAGATCGCTGCACGGCTGGCCGATGTGGCGATCGTCACCGACGACAACCCTCGCGGCGAAGAGGGTGACCTGATCATCGCACAGATCGTCGCCGGCATGACCGCGGCAGCGGCGATGACGGTGCAGCGGGACCGCGCTGCTGCGATCGCGCAGGCCCTGACACTGGCCCGGCCAGGCGACGTGGTACTGGTCGCCGGCAAGGGGCACGAAACCTATCAGGAGGGCGCCGATGGCAAGCGTCCGTTCGACGACATGGCGATAGCGCATGGCGAGCTGGAACGGATCCGGCGGGAGCTGCGCGCATGATGGGCACCAATGCCATCGCGCTGTGGACGCACGGTCGCCTGATTGGCGAGGATGTGCAGATCGCCGGTGTAACGATTGACACCCGCCGGGTTCGGCAGGGTGACCTGTTCGTGGCCATCAAGGGCGAGCATGTGGATGGACACGACTATCTGGCCGAGGCGCGCGCGAACGGTGCCGCTGCCGCCCTGGTCACGCGTCGGATCGATAGTGATCTGCCGCAGGTAGTGGTCAACGACACGGCACTGGCGCTGGGCGATCTGGCCAGTGCGGTGCGGGCGCAACGAAACGTCCGCGTGGTGGGCATCACCGGCTCCAATGGCAAGACCACGGTGAAGGCCCTGGTTGCCTCGATCCTGTCGCGGCATGGACGCACCCATGTCAGCGCGGGCAACTACAAC
>JAJXYE010000157.1 GCA_021780735.1 Pseudomonadota bacterium
GGCCAGCTCGGTACGCTTGCCGTAGCCACGCGCGGTCGCGGTGAGGATATCGCCCTGCGCCGCGACGATCAGCGAAACCACCTCCGCTCCCTTGGCCAGCTTCATGCCGCGCACGCCAGCGGCGGTGCGGCCCATCGAGCGCACGGTGTTCTCGTCGAAACGATTGACCTTGCCGTTGGAGGCAAACAGCAGGATGTCACTTTCGCCATCGGTCATCTCGACGTTGACCAGCGCGTCGCCGTCGTTGAGCTTGATCGCCTGCTTGCCCTTCTGCAGCTGGAACGCGAACTCGGTCAGCGGGGTCTTCTTGACCGTGCCGTGCCGGGTCGCGAAGAACACGAAGCGATCCTCGCTGTATTCGCGGATCGGCAACACCGCCTGCACCTTCTCGCCCTCGCCCAGCGGCAGCAGGTTGATGATCGGCTTGCCGCGCGCGCCCGGGCCGGCCTCGGGAATCTGGTAGACCTTGAGCCAGTAAACCCGTCCGGTGCTGGTGAAGGTGAGCAGGGTGTCGTGGGTGTTGACCACCCACAACTGCTCGACCACATCCTCGTCCTTCAGCGCGGATGCCGAACGGCCTTTGCCGCCACGACGCTGCGAACGATAGGCGCTGGCCGGCTGGCGCTTGACGTAACCGGTGTGCGACAAGGTCACCACCATGTCCTCTGGCGCGATCAGGTCGAGGACGTTGAGGTCTTCCTGCGAGTGCTGGATTTCGGTGCGGCGGGCATCGCCAAATTCGGTCTTCACCGCTTCGAGTTCGTCGCGGATCACCTCGAGCAGACGCAAGGGGTTCTCCAGTATCTCGATCAGACCACGAATCGTTTCCAGGATCTGCCGGTATTCGTCGGAGAGCTTTTCCTGCTCCAGTCCGGTCAGGCGGTGCAGCCGCATCGCCAGGATTTCCAGTGCCTGCGCCTCGGACAACTGGTAGCCGTCCTCCTTCAGGCCGTCGCGCGGATCCATCTCCTCCGGACGCGACGATTCGGCACCGGTGGCCGAGAGCAGCGCACGTACCAGACCGGCTTCCCAGCGCCGCGAGACCATGCGCTCGCGCGCCTCGGCCGGCGAGGCGGAGGTCTTGATCAGCTCGATCATCTCGTCGATGTTGGCCAGCGCGACGGTCAGGCCTTCGAGGATGTGCGCACGCGCGCGTGCCTTGCGCAGCTCGAAGATGGTGCGGCGGGTGACCACTTCGCGGCGATGGCGGATGAACGCCTCAAGAATGTCCTTGAGGTTGAGCAGCCGTGGCTGGCCATCCAGCAGGGCCACCATGTTGATGCCGAAGGTGACCTGCAGCTGGGTCTGCTGGAACAGGTTGTTCAGCACCACGTCGCCCATTGCGTCCTTGCGGATCTCGATGACGATGCGCATGCCGTCCTTGTCGGACTCATCGCGCAGCTCGCTGATCCCTTCGAGCTTCTTCTCCTTCACCAGCTCGGCGATCTTCTCGATCAGCCGCGCCTTGTTCACCTGGTACGGCAGCTCGTGGACGATGATCGTCTCGCGGCCGTTCGATTCGGTTTCGATCTCGGCCTTGGCGCGCACCAGGATCCGGCCGCGGCCGGTGCGATAGGCCTCGATGATGCCGGAGGAACCGTTGATGATGCCGTAGGTGGGAAAATCCGGGCCAGGGATGTAGTGCATCAGCTCATCGATGCCGAGGGCAGGCTCATCGATCAGCGCAATCGTCGCTGCAATCACCTCGTTGAGGTTGTGCGGCGGGATATTGGTGGCCATGCCGACAGCAATGCCGGCCGAGCCGTTGATCAGCAGGTTCGGTACCCGCGACGGAAGCACCAGCGGCTCGCGCTCGCTTTCGTCATAGTTGAAACCGAAGTCGACCGTGTCCTTGTCGATGTCGGCAAGCAGCTCGTGGGTAAGCCGCGACATGCGCACTTCGGTGTAACGCATCGCCGCGGCATTGTCGCCGTCGACCGAGCCGAAGTTGCCCTGGCCATCGACCAGCATGTAGCGCAGCGAGAATGGCTGCGCCATGCGCACGATCGCGTCGTAGACCGACTGATCACCATGCGGATGGTATTTACCGATCACGTCACCGACCACGCGGGCCGACTTCTTGTACGGCTTGTTCCACACATTGCCCAGTTCATTCATCGCGAACAAGACGCGGCGATGCACGGGTTTGAGACCATCACGGACATCCGGGAGAGCGCGTCCCACGATCACGCTCATGGCGTAATCGAGGTAACTCTGACGCATCTCGTCTTCGATGTTGACGCGAATGATTTCTTTGGCGTTTTCTGCCATTGAGCGGCTTCCCTGTGGACGAAAAAAGGTCGCTGGCGACGCGCCTCAAGCGCATGCGCAAGCGACCCGAAATCAACCCCGAAAGTGTACCACGAACGGCCTCAAAGCGTCAGGATCAAGTCTTTTTCAATCAAGGACTTATCGAGGCACTTCCGAGCGCCTGAAAAGCACGCCGCGGGCTGTCAAAAAATTGACCAGCATGGCGACGACCGAGCCGGCTGTGGCAGCCACGGCCGGCCATTGGTGCAGGGCTGAAATGTTCAACAGCAGTAATGCGTATACGGAGTAATTGATCACCGCGCCGAGGCTCATCAGGCCCATCCAGTGCAGCCATTCGGCATGCGCCTTGCGACCACTGCTGCGCGCGGCAAACGTGTAACGACGATTCCACCACCAGGTAAATGTGGCCGCCACCAGGAACGAAGGCACCCGGGCGAGATACGGATTGCAGTGCCCGAAGCTGACCAGCGTCTGCACGACGCTGGTATCGATCAGCAGACCGCCCACGCCGCCCATGGCGAAAAGCCCCAATTCGCGCGAAATCTTCAGCATCCGAACATCGCCTGCATGGCGATGCTGTTCGGCCGCTCTATCACACCGCGCTCGGTGACGATGGCGTCGATCAGTTCCGCCGGCGCCACGTCGAACACCGGGTTCCACGCCTGCGCGCCCTCGATCACGCTGCGCACGCCGCCAATGTTGAGCAGCTCGGCCGGATCACGCAGCTCGATATCGATTTCCTCGCCGCTGCCGGTGGCCATGTCCACTGTGGATGACGGTGCCACGACCATGAACTTCACGCCGTGGTAGCGCGCCGTGATGGCCAGTTGATAGGTGCCGATCTTGTTCGCCGTATCACCGTTGGCGGCGATCCGGTCGGCGCCAACGATGACCCATTGCACTGCGCCGGATTTCATCAGATGCGCCGCCGCCGAGTCCGCAATGAGCTGGGCCGCGATGCCGTCGCGCACCAGTTCCCACATGGTCAGTCGGGCGCCTTGCTGCCACGGCCGGGTTTCACCGGCATAGACGCGGGCAATCCGGCCTGAAGCCACACCAGCGCGAATCACGCCCAGCGCGGTGCCATAGCCGGCGGTAGCCAGCGAGCCGGTATTGCAATGGGTCAGCACCCCCGATCCGGGTGTGATCAGCGATGCCCCGAGCTCGCCCATGTGTCTGTTCGCAGCCAGATCCTCATCCTGGATTGCCTGGGCCTCGCGCGCCAGCGCCGACGCATCGGCACCGGCGACGACGCACCGGTGCATCCGGTCCAGTGCCCACATCAGGTTCACCGCGGTGGGCCGGGCTGCGCGCAATGTCGCCAGCACAGGTTCCAGCGGCACGCCCTGCCGGGCCGCCATCGCCACACCCCAGGCCGCGGCAATGCCGATCGCTGGCGCCCCGCGAACGACCAGATCCCGGATCGCCTGGGTCACCTGCCCGGCGTCACGGCAATCGATCCACACTTCCTCCGCCGGCAGTCGACGCTGGTCAAGCAGCCGCAGGTGATCATCCTGCCACTGCACGGCGCGGATGGAATCATGAGTTTGCGAATGACTGTCCATCCGCTGATTATCGCCGAAGTCGAAGTCGACAGCGACAATCAGGTCGCCAATGGACGGGACGTGTCGCACGTGCAGTGCGTAGCGCAGGCGGCACCTCCAACTACCACCGCCTTCACCCCGCCTCGGGCATCACCACCCAGAGGATCAGATAGAGCAGGATGCCACAGCCACCGAGCAGGGTAAGAACGATCCAGGCGACACGCACCCGGGTCGGATCCCAGCCAAAGTATTCCGCCATGCCGCCACAGACGCCGGCCAGGCTGCGGTCACGACGCGATCGTTGCAGCCGTTTCACCTCATTCATCAGCACCGGCCTCCGATCCGAAAGCGCTCAACTGCGCGCATGCAGCCAGTGATGGATCGCCGGCGGCACTTCGCGCTGCGCGCGGCCGGAAACATAGATGCCGATATGACCGCCCTTGAACGCCAGTTGGGTGTAGTCGGTGGTGCCGACATGCCTGCCCAGCGCACGCGAGGCATCCGGCGGCACCAGGTGATCCTGCTCGGCGAAGACGTTCAACACCGGTTGCGTCACCATGCCCAGGTCGACCGGCCGGCCACCGATTTCCAGGGTTCCCTTGATCAGCTTGTTGCCCTGGTAGAAATCCTTGATGAACTGGCGGAACGCCTCGCCGGCCTGATCGGGCGAATCGAATATCCAGCGCTCCATGCGCAGGAAATTCTCCAGTTCGACCGGGTTGTCGAGGATGTCGACCATGCCGATGTATTTTTGCTGGTTGAGGCGCATCGGCTTGAGCGTGAGGTAGACATAGTTCATCAGCCCTGCAGGGATATTGCCCATGCTGTCGACAAACAGATCCACGTCCATGCTGCGGCACCAGCTCGACAGCATGTTGTCCGGCGTGTGGAAATCCACCGGCGTGACCATGGTGATCAGGTTCCTGACCTTGTCCGGATGCAGCGCGGTGTAGCACAGCGAGAACGCGCCACCCTGGCAGATGCCGAGCAGGTTGATCGCATCCAGATCGTGTCGTGCACGCACCGCATCGACACAGCGGTCGAGATAGCCGTTGATGTAGTCGTCCAGGGTCAGCCAGCGATCGGCGCCATCCGGATAACCCCAATCGATCAGGTAGACGTCCTCGCCCTGTTCCAGCAGGTTGCGCACCATCGAACGGTCGGCCTGCAGGTCGGTCATCCACACCGTGTTGACCAGGGCATAGACAATCAGCAACGGCGTCTTCGAGGTGGACTTGCCGTGGCCGGTGAAGTGCCAGACCTTCAGCTTGTCTTCGCTGTAGACCAGTTCGCGCGGCGTGTTCGCGTATTCGGGCTCTTGCATGCCGCGCAGGCTCGCCATGCCGGCGGCGAGCTTGCGCTGGAAGGTGGCGATGTCGCCCAGGGCCCTGGTCGGATCAATGCGCAGTGGCGTGTACATGGCTCAGTTCTCCTTACTTGCGCTTGCGCGGGCTGCGGCGTGGCATGGTCGTCGCCGGGCCTGGCCTGGCAGCCGGCTTGCGCGCAGGCTTCGATGACAACTTGGCCGTGGCGGTTTGTCTGGACGCCTTCGTCGCAGGTTTCTTCGCTGCCTTCGCTGTGGCGGATTTTCTGGTTGCGGCAGGTGCCGCTCTGACAGCGGTGGTCTTTTTCGGCGCGGGCGCCGCCGGGCCACGACCAAGCTGGCGCTTCAGTGCGTCGAGCTCGCGCCGCAAGGCCGCCAGTTCCCTGGCGTGAGGATCGTCGGAAGTTGCCGCCTGGCTCGAACGAAGTTCGCGGCGCAAGGCCTGCAGCCGCTCACCCAGACTGGACACTTCGCTGCGGGTCGGCATGCCCAACTGCTGGCAAGTCTGTTCGGTCTGTTGCTGCTGCATGCGTCGTACCCGCATCTGGCAGTTGACCATCTCGCCATAGGCTTCGCGGAACTCATCGGAAAGCGCAATCTCGGCATAGGCCTCTTCTGAGGCATCGACCCACAGGTCATACAGCGACTTCAGCGAATCAATCTGACGTCCAGGTTCGGCGTGTTCGGCCAGCTTGTCCTGCAGGCGCTCCATGCCTTGTGCATTGGCACGTTGAATCAGGGCCTGGTATTTCGCCGAAGCCTGCATCGACTCGAACATGGCCGAGGCCATCGCCTGCTGCTGCATCTGCTGCTCGCGATTGAGGCCGAATGCCGGGGCCGAACCTTTCCCGAAACCCGGCATCTCGGTGAAACCGGCCTGCTGCGCCGCCTGCATCCAGGACTGCCATTGCCGCGCGAAGCCTTCGGCACCCGCACTGTCGATGCCACCGAACGCCTGCGCAAACGGCTCACCGGCTGCGCCGAACAACTGTTGCAGTTGTTGCTTCCAATCAGCCGAAGGAGGGTGCGCACCGCTGGCGGATACCGCCTGCATCCAGTCGAAATATCCCTTCAGGCCGGACAGGGTACGTTCGAGCGTGTCACTGCCGGCAGCCGTTGCTGGCGGCGGGGTGAAAAACGGATGAGCCATCGAGGGCTGCTGTTGCTGCTGCAACTGGCGTGTCCAGGCGTCCCACGACTGCTGTGCAAGGGCCTGATAGTCCCTCATGAAGTCATTTGCCGGGTCGGCCATCGGTGCATCCTCGTCCAGGGTTCGGTTCATCCTAGCAAAACCGCGTTGCACAAAATCGCCAGTGGCAGAACGCACAAGGCCCGACATGTGCCGGGCCTTGTGGATTCATCTTGAATCGAGGATCAGGCAGTGGCGCCGCTGGCGCGCTCTTCCTCGGTCACGGCCTTCATCGACAGGCGGATACGGCCCTGCTTGTCGACTTCCAGCACCTTGACCTTGACGATATCGCCTTCCTTCAGCTTGTCGGAAACCTTCTCCACGCGCTCATCGGAAATCTGCGACACGTGCACCAGACCATCCTTGCCCGGCATGATCGTCACGAATGCACCGAAGTCCATCAGCTTGGCGACCTTGCCTTCGTAGATGCGGCCCGGCTCCACGTCGGAAACGATCTGCTCGATGCGCTTGCGAGCCGCCTCACCCGCCTCGCGATTGACCGAACCGACGATGATGGTGCCGTCGTCGCTGATATCGATCGTGGTGCCGGTCTCCTCGGTGATCGAGCGGATGGTGGCGCCGCCCTTGCCGATCACTTCGCGAATCTTGTCCGGATGGATCTTGATGGTGATCAGACGCGGTGCGAATTCGCTCATTTCCGTACGTGCGGTCGTGAGCGCCTTGCCCATTTCGCCGAGGATATGCAGACGACCACGCTTGGCCTGCTCCAGCGCCACCTTCATGATCTCCTCGGTGATGCCGTCGATCTTGATGTCCATCTGCAGCGCGGAGATGCCTTCGGCGCTACCGGCCACCTTGAAGTCCATGTCACCGAGGTGATCCTCGTCGCCCAGGATGTCGGACAGCACGACGAAGTCGTTGCCCTCCTTGACCAGGCCCATCGCGATGCCCGCCACCGGTGCCTTCAGCGGCACGCCGGCATCCATCATCGCCAGCGAGGAACCACACACCGAGGCCATCGACGAGGAACCGTTGGACTCGGTGATTTCCGAGACCACGCGCACCACGTACGGGAACTCTTCGATCGTCGGCTTGACCGCCTGCACGCCGCGCTTGGCGAGACGGCCATGACCGATCTCGCGACGCTTCGGTGCGCCGAAACGACCGGCCTCACCCACCGAGAACGGGGGGAAGTTGTAGTGGAACAGGAACGGATCCTTCGACTCGCCACCGGGCGCGTCGATGATCTGCGCGTCGCGGGTGGTGCCCAGGGTGATGACGACCAGCGCCTGGGTCTCGCCGCGGGTAAACAGCGCCGAACCGTGGGTGCGCGGCAGCACGCCGACGCGCGC
>JAJXYE010000162.1 GCA_021780735.1 Pseudomonadota bacterium
GCCGTCATGTCACAAGGGCATAAGCCAGGGCGGACAAATCATTTGCCGCGCGCGCAGCGGCTTCGTAGCGTGTGCGGCGATCTCTTTTCGTCCAGGTCTGGCTCGTCGCATGCAGCTCTACCCGATTTTTGTCTCGCTGGCGCATCGCGCCGTCCTGGTCGTGGGTGGGGGCGCGGTGGCCGAACGCAAGGTCGCCGCCCTGCTCGCAGCACAGGCGCAGGTGACGGTGAATGCGGCCAGTCTGACGCCGCAGTTGCAGCGATGGGTGCGCGACGGTCTTGTTTCGCATCGTCCCGAATCCTTTCGCGAGAGCTGGCTGGAGCAGGTCTGGCTGGTGATCGCGGCCACTTCCGATCGCGAGCTCAACGCGCGGGTGGCCGCGCTGGGTGAGTTGCGCCGGCTCTTCGTCAACGTGGTCGACGATGCGCAGCTGTCCAGCTTTCACGTGCCAGCGGTGATCGACCGCGCACCGCTGACGATCGCCATCTCCAGTGGCGGTGACGCGCCGATGCTGGCGCGGCTGTTGCGCGAGCGGCTGGAGACCCTGCTCGATCACTCGCTGGGCGCGCTGGCCACGCTGGCTGCGGGGTTGCGCAAACGCATCCGCGCGCGTTTTCCCGACATGGCGGCACGGCGCAGCTTCTACGAGAGTCTGTTTTCGGGATCGGTGGCGGCGTTGTTGCGGCAAGGCCGTGCCGACGCGGCGCGGGCGGCGGCCGAGCAGGCGCTGGTATCCGGTTCCGCCGGATCCGCCGGATCGGTGGTGCTGGTGGGAGCGGGTCCCGGTGATCCGGGCCTGCTGACCCTGCGGGCACTGCGCGCCTTGAACGAGGCCGACGTTATCCTGCATGACCGCCTGGTCGGCGCCGGTGTACTGGAGCTGGCGCGGCGCGATGCCGAGCGGATCGAGGTCGGCAAGCAGGCCGGCCATCATCACACCACCCAGGACGGCATTCATGCACTGCTGCTGGAGCACGCGCGCGCCGGCAGGCGGGTGGTGCGGCTGAAGGGCGGCGACCCCTTCGTGTTCGGTCGAGGCGGCGAGGAGCTGGAGTTTCTGCGTGACCACGACATCCCGTATGAGGTGGTTCCCGGCATCACGGCAGCCGTGGCCTGCGCCGCCTACGCCGGCGTGCCGCTGACCCATCGCGATCACGCGCAGTCGGTGCGCTTTGTCACGGCGCATTGCCAGGCCTCGCGCGATACCCTGGACTGGGCCGCGCTGGCGCAGGAGCGGCAGACCCTGGCGGTGTACATGGGCGTGGCCGAACTCGGCCTGTTGCAGACCCGTCTGCTCGAACATGGCCGCGCCGCAACGACGCCGTTTGCGCTGATCGAGAACGGCTCCCGCGCGGAGCAGCGCGTGGTCACCGGCACGCTGGGAAATCTCGCCGAGCGGGCGCTGGTGCACACCGTGCGCTCGCCGGCCCTGCTGATTCTTGGCGAAGTGGCGGCGCTGGCCTCCACCCTGGCCTGGTTCGGGCCGCCGCCGCTGGGGGCGACCGTGCACGACATCCGCGGTGCGGCCGGTGGCAGGCGCGCTGTGGCAGCATGGCCGGGGCAGGCCGACGTGCTGACGGCGATCCACGGTCGCTGACGATTGTTTTACCTGCGTGGGCGCATCATCGCCGACGCTGTTTTTTTACGTCTTCCAGGAGTGAACGATGATCTACGACAGCATTCTCGACACCATCGGCAATACGCCGATCGTGAAGTTGCACAGGCTGGCACCGAAGCACACCACGATCTACGTCAAGGTGGAGGCGTTCAACCCGGGTGGCTCGGTGAAGGATCGGCTGGCGCTGGCGATCATCCTGGATGCCGAAAAGAGCGGTGCGCTCAAGCCCGGCCAGACCGTGGTCGAGGCCACCTCGGGCAACACCGGCGTAGGCCTGGCCATGGTCTGCGCCGCGCGTGGCTACCCGTTCGTGGCGGTGATGAGTGACTCGTTCTCGGTCGAGCGGCGCAAGCTGATGCGCGCCTACGGCGCCAGGGTACTGCTCACCCCGGCGGCCGAGCGTGGCACCGGCATGGTGAACAAGGCGAAGGCGCTGGCCGAGAAGCACGGCTGGTTCTGGGCCAGCCAGTTCGAGAACCCGGCCAATCCGGCCTACCACCGCAGCACCACCGGCCCGGAGATCCTCAAGGACTTCGCCGGCAAGCGGCTGGACTACTTCGTCAGCGGCTGGGGCACTGGCGGCACGCTCACCGGCGTGGGCGAGATGCTCAAGCTGGCGCGCCCGGAGGTGAAGATCATCGGCGCCGAACCGGCCGGCGCCGCGCTGCTCGCCGGCAACGAATGGCAGCCGCACAAGATCCAGGGCTGGAACCCGGACTTCATCCCCAAGGTGCTCAACCGCGCGGTGGTCGACGAGATCAAGCTGATCCCCGACGAACTCTCGCGCGAGGTGGCCCGCGCGCTGGCCGCGCAGGAAGGCATCTTCGTGGGCCTGTCCTGCGGCGGCACCCTGGCTGCGGCACTTGAAGTGGCGCGGGATGCACCCGAGGGCACGGTGCTGCTGGCGATGCTGCCCGACACCGGCGAGCGCTACCTGTCGACCTGGCTGTTCGAGGGCGTCAACGAAGGCTCGGACGAGGTGGAATAGGCGCGTCCGGTCGCCTCCCGGCGGCCATGCGCCGGGCTCCGGACTTGGCGCCCCGGACTGCGAAGCGCGTCGGCGGAGCGCCAGGCTCCCTGCGCCAGGCTGCGGACTCCGTGTGCCGACCTTTGAACTCCATGCACCGAGCTCCGAACTCGGCGTGCCGAGCCTGGAACTCCACGCGCCGAGCCGGGAACCCGATGCGTCGCGCGTGTAGCCCCATGCGTCGAAGTGGGAGCCCCAGGTCCCGAGCTCCGATCCCGAGGCGAGGGACGGTCGGAGGAGCTTTGACCCACTGGCCGCGCCGCGTGCACCGGGATCTGCCCGGCTTCCCGGTCATCGCCGACTTCCAGCACCGCGGCGCAGGGGTTGGTGCTGCAAGGCGAATGCCCCGAGGACGCCGCGCTTGTGGCGTCCTCGGGAATCGTGGGCAAGACGCGGGCGCGAGGCCGGGTATCGGCCAGAAGCTGTCACTCGAACGTGCACTCTGACCCTGAGGTTTGCTGAGGTTTGGGTTTGCGTTGCCGGGCGCGCTGACGCAGGAGACCCGCACGTACCTGCAACAGCAGAAGGTCCCGTGTACCAACGGATTCCGCTCATGGGTGGCAGTCCGGAAGGCCAAGTTTGCGGAGGTATGGTCGATCGGAAGGGCGCCGCGCCGTGCAAATTGTCTCTGACACCTTTCTCCGGTTATCGTGGTGCCTTCTGCCTAATTCGCGTCCGTTCATGGGAAATCGCTTGACCACCCCATCCGTGCTGCATTCGGCCGATATCCCCGGGTCGCGACTGCGCTTCATTGTGGACAATATGCCCGGCTGCGAAATCCGGCCCAGTAAAGTGCACGGCAACGGCCTGTTTGCGGTAAAAGATTTTGCGTCCGGTGCCGTTCTGGGCTTGCTCGATGGTCAGATGGTCGACTGGGCATCCTTCAATGCAGCGGAGGACACGCAACCTTACGGTGAGCATGGCGACAATCTGTTCGTGGAGTGGAACGCGCTGTCTCCCGAGGTACTGCTAATTCGCCCCTTCCGCACCAAGTACAGCTTCATCAACCATAGCCGCAACCCGAATGTCTGCCTGCTGCGCGACCCGCTTAGGGTGGTGGCGACACGCGCCGTAGCTGCGGGCGAGGAACTGACGCTTGACTACAGACGAGAACCTTTGAGGAAGGAATATCTCGAAAAGGCGGAGTATCTGTGAGCGACTATTCCCTGACGGTGTTCGGCGTACAACCGTTTTTGTTTGACAGTTTCGAGCGCGACATGTCCCTGGTGCCGGCATCGTCGGCGGGCAGCGAGCAGCTGCCGGAAAGTTTGCCGGCGTGGACTGCGGAGCTGGAGCGCCTGTATCCCGGTGGGCAGTTTGTGTACCGAAACCTGGAGGACTCGGCGCCGCTGGAGTGCGACGGGCTTTGCCTGAATCTGTCGGCTTGGCTGTGTTCCAACACGGTGCTCAACCAGCACCTCGTCTTGTTGGAGTTACATGCCGATGCGATCGACGTTGGCGTTGTCGACATGGGAAGACTGCGTTCGTTGCTGGTGATGACGACCGCGGACGACAAGCGTCCGGGCGCCGTGCAATCGACAGTAGGACGGGCCCGCGAAGCAGCCGCGCGAGTGGCCGGATGCAAGGGCGAGGATATTGTCGTGCTGTGCGACACCTGCAATGTCACGGTCATCCTTTCGCCGAATGGAAGCGAGGGGCGATCAATCGAGCTGGATGCGCTTGCCTTCTCTCATGACAATGCCGAGCGATTGACGGTAGACCGGGCGTTGCTACGGGTGTCCGACTCAACTCGGGTTTTCTTTGGCAGCAGAGTGCATGTGGTCATCAGCTCATCCCAAGGCGATATTGGCGTGATCAAACGGATCATGTTCATGCTGCAAGTGATGTGGTTCTACGTGCCGCTATATTTGCGACATGCCTCCGTGCTGCACAGGGAGATACTCGGCAGCCAGCCCCGGCGCGACCTGAGTGAACTTGAGGGCGTGGCGGCCCGGCTGGTTTGCATGTACCAAACGGTACGTCTGCAGAACGAATCGGCAAAGATTTCCTATGAAGCGCTGTCCAGCCTGGTCTACGAACCGGCTGAGAGCCTCTGGACCGTTGAGAGGACTATTGACCAGTTTCAGCGTTATGCGGATTTTTTCCAGTCTTTCATCAAGGATGTCCGCGAGGTTCGGTCGCGCAAGGCGGACGAAATCCTGGGCTATGTGCTTGCTGCGCTCGGACTGTTCGGCTTCGTGGGGTTGTGGGCCAACATTCTGGCCGCCGAGACCAGCGTGCACGAGATCGTATCGTTCCGAAACCTGATGCACATTGCATTCACCACGCCGCTTGGCTTCACCACGATAGTGTTCATCGCGATATCCGTAACGGTGGCGGCGTGGCTGGTCGCATACGGGATCAGGGCTCGTCACGGTGGGGAGAGAAAATGGCCAAAAGCGCGTCAGGACGGAGAAAGAAAAGGTGTCAGCAGGTAACCTCAGAGGAGATGACCTCAGGGTGGTGGCCTCAGGGTCTGGCCTCAGGGTCAGAGCGCACTTTCACTGAAGTGTTCGATGTCAGCTTGGGGTCGCTTCTTGCACGTCGCCACCATGCACCCCTCAGTATGTCTGTCAGCCCGGTCATCTCCATGAGTTCACGCCGGCGCGGACATGGGGAAGGGCGGTCGCCGACTGCCATGCCGCGGAGTCATTGCCTTGCCCCGTGCCGGCCCCCTCGGCGCTGCAGCACCATGCAGGGCCAGGGGGCGATGGTGCTCAGATTTCCTTCGCCAGCCCTTCGGCCAGACCCACATATCCGCCCGGGGTCAATGCGAGCAGGCGCTGCTTTGCTTCGGCGGGCAAGTCGAGGCTGCTCACGAAACTGCGCATCGAGTCCTTCGTGATGCCCTGGCCGCGGGTCAGTGCCTTGAGCTGCTCGTACGGCTCGGGCAGGCCGTAGCGGCGCATCACGGTCTGCACGGCCTCGGCCAGCACTTCCCAGCTGGCGTCCAGATCCGCCGCGAGGCGCTCGGTGTTGACGGTGAGTTTGCCCAGGCCCTTGGCCAGCGACTCCAGCGCCACCAGGCTGTGGCCGAACGCGGTGCCCAGCGCGCGCAGCACGGTGGAGTCGGTGAGGTCGCGTTGCCAGCGGCTGATCGGCAGCTTTTCGGCGAAATGCCCGAGCAAGGCGTTGGCCAGGCCGAGGTTGCCTTCGGCGTTCTCGAAGTCGATCGGGTTGACCTTGTGCGGCATGGTGGAGGAGCCCACTTCGCCGGCCTTGAGCGACTGCTTGAAGTAGCCCACCGAGATGTAGCCCCAGATGTCGCGGGACAGGTCGATCAGGATGATGTTGGCGCGGCGCACGGCGTCGCAGTATTCGGCCACGCCGTCGTGGGGTTCGATCTGGGTGGTGTACGCGTTGTAGTCCAGGCCCAGGCTCTGCACGAAATGTTGCGAGAACGCGCGCCAGTCCAGCTCGGGGTAGGTGATGGCGTGGGCGTTGTAGTTGCCCACGGCGCCGTTGATCTTGCCGCTGATCTCCACCGCGGCCAGCTGGGTGCGCTGGCGCTGCAGGCGCGCCACCACGTTGGCCAGCTCCTTGCCGAGGGTGGTGGGTGAGGCGGTCTGGCCGTGGGTGCGCGAGAGCATGGGCAGCGCGGCGTGGGTGTGCGCCATGGCGCGCAGGCTGGCGATGATCCGGTCGAACGCGGGCAGCAGCACCTCGCTGCGGGCGTCGCGCAGCATCAGCGCATAGGACAGGTTGTTGATGTCCTCGCTGGTGCAGGCGAAGTGCACGAACTCCTTGGCCTGGGCCAGTGCGGGGTCGTTGCCGATGCGCTCCTTGATGAAGTACTCCACCGCCTTGACGTCGTGGTTGGTGGTGGCCTCGATCGCCTTGATGCGCTCGCCGTCCGCCACGCTGAAGTCGGCCGCGATGGCCTTGAGCGCGGCGATCTGCGCGGGCGCGAACGGCGGCAGCTCGGCAATGGCCGGCTCGGCGGCCAGCGCCAGCAGCCACTCGATCTCCACCTGGACGCGGCGATGCATGAGCCCGTATTCGCTGAAGATCGGGCGCAACGGCTCGACCTTGCCGGCATAGCGGCCGTCCAGCGGGGACAGGGCGGTGAGGGCGTGGGTGGACATCGGCGCGTTCCGGCAGCGGGAAAACCGCCATTTTACATGGGCGGCCGGTGGGGAGCGGGCCCCTGCGCGGTAATCGGGCTAGGGCTTGTCGCGGGACTGGCAGGGAGCCGCCTATAGTGGGCGGGTCTTTTTCCAGGGAGTGTGGCCATGAGCGGTTTTCGCATCGAACACGACAGCATGGGCGAGCTGAAGGTACCTGCCGAAGCCCTGTATGGCGCGCAGACCCAGCGCGCGATCGACAATTTTCCGGTTTCCGGGCTGCCCCTGCCGCGAGGCTTCATCCGCGCGCTGGGCCTGATCAAGGCGGCCGCAGCGGAGGCCAACCTGGTGGCGGGCCATCTGAAGAAGAGTCAGGCGGTGGCGATCCGCAAGGCCGCACTGGCGGTGGCCGATGGCGAGCATGACGCCCAGTTTCCGATCGACATCTTCCAGACCGGCTCGGGCACCAGCACCAACATGAATGCGAACGAGGTGATCGCGCGCCTGGCGGCGAAGGGCGGCGCCAAGGTGCATCCGAACGACCACGTCAACTACGGGCAGAGCTCCAACGACGTGATCCCCACCGCGATCCACGTCAGCGCCACGCTGATGACCACGCAAGACCTGCTGCCGGCACTGAAGCACCTGAAGAAGACCATCGACAGGCGGGCTCGCGAACTGCGCAACACGGTCAAGACCGGCCGCACCCACCTGATGGACGCGATGCCGATCACCTTCGGGCAGGAACTTTCGGGCTGGGCAGCGCAGGTCGCCTCGGCGATCGAGCGGATCGAGGATGGCTTGCAGCGCATGCGCCGGCTGCCGCTGGGCGGCACGGCGGTGGGCACCGGCATCAATGCCGATGCGAAGTTCGGCCCGGCGGTGGCGAAGGAGCTGAAGAAGCTCAGCGGCGTGAAGTTTGAATCGGCCGCCAACTACTTCGAGGGCATGGCGGCGCAGGATGCGGCGGTGGAGCTCTCCGGCGCGCTGAAGACGCTGGCGGTGGCGCTGATGAAGATCGCCAACGACCTGCGCTGGATGAACTCCGGTCCCCTGGCCGGCCTGGGCGAGATCGAGCTGCCGGCGCTGCAGCCGGGCTCATCGATCATGCCGGGCAAGGTGAATCCGGTGATCCCCGAGGCGACCGCGATGGTGGCGGCGCAGGTGATCGGCAACGACGCCACGATCACCGTGGCCGGCCAGTCCGGCAATTTCCAGCTCAACGTGATGCTGCCGCTGATCGCCTACAACCTGCTGCAGTCGATCAGCCTGCTGGCCAACGTGTCGCGCCTGCTGGCGGACAAGGCGATTGCCGGGTTCAAGGTCAACACGCAGCGGGTGAACCAGGCGCTGGCGATGAACCCGATCCTGGTAACCGCGCTGAACCCGGTGATCGGCTACGAGAAAGGCGCCGCCACGGCCAAGCAGGCCTACCAGCAGCAGCGGCCGATCATGGACGTGGCGCTGGAAACCACCGGGCTGTCGAAGGACGAGCTGAAGAAGCTGCTCGACCCGCTGACGCTGACCCGGGGCGGGATTCATGGCGAGTGAGCCGAAGTCCATGCGTGCAGCGTTTTGGCTCAGGTGGCCGCGATATTTCGCGGCCAATGCCATGCGTACCAGACGACCAGCAGTTGAAGCACGACCTCGACGACACTGAGGAAAATGTAGAATGCCCAGGAACCAGGGATGGTCATGAGCACGATGGCGGTAAGGGCCGCGCCCACGAGGATATTCAGCCAGCGACTCAGCGCGGGAAGCAGCGCCAGCGACAGAAAAATCATGACGGCAGGCACGGCCACCAGGATCGCTACCGCCAGGAGAGATCCCTGGCTGGTCGGTCCAAGCAGTCCATCACCATCCAGAATGCCCTTGATATCCCCGGGTCGGTACAGCCCGAGAAAATCGCCGTAGATGTAACAAGACATCACGGATGCCCATAATGCCGACAGCTTGAATCTCACGTGGATCCTGAAGTCTTCCAGCGGCCGTTTCGTCAAAGTGTTCAATGTGCCTCCTCATTGAGCTTGGTTGAAAGTGTCCATGCGTGCCAAAAGCAGGCGGAGCTTTTCGACGCGGATCAGGAGGGCGCAAGCGCCGCATCGTGACTGGTCGCCCGACGAAAACCGCCCCTCGCGCCCATGATGAGCAGCCACAGCATGAAGGCGATCTCGCCAAGCTGAAGCGGAACGGCAACGCTGGAGAGGATGTCCAGGTACTGCGGCAGCAGCGCCCATGCGAAGCTCTGGGCCACGTAGGCCAATCCGTTGAGCATCAGCCAGTAGCCGAACAGGCGCGGCAGGAAGCCCGATCGAAGCACCAGCATTGCCAGCGGGAAAAGCCACAGCCCCCACAAGATCTCGGCGGCGCTGACCTCCTGGGCATGCAGCTTGAGGAACAGCATGGCCAGCGCTTCGCGCTGCGCCGGACTGAATGTCGACAGGAAATCGGCGCCGCGCACCAGCAGCAGCGCGGCCGCATCGTTGATCACGTTGAAGAAGTAGATCGCGGAGATCATCACCCCACCCAGGATGACCATCAGCATGGCCTGCCTTCGATTCACCTCTTCAAAAAGGCGATACAACGCCAGCGCGAGGAAGATCTGGATGACTCCGGTGAGCAGGTCGCTGAATATGCCCAGCCGAAAAAGCGTTTCATGCGCTGCGATGTTGGCCGCCGTCGCAGCCGCATTGCCGGTCACGAACAGGGCGTTTGGCACATAGATGAGGCGGTAGGGTGCGACGAGTACGCACAGCAAATACACAAACCCGGCGATTCTCGCTTTCGTGGTAAGGGTCATGGTCGATGCGCTCAGTGGGATGAATCGTTCGTGTGGTTCGAGCCAGCAATGAGGTGAAATTCATTTGTCTGCAAGATAGCGACCACGGCACTGACGCCAGATCAGGCGTGACCGGTAGAAATCCGCCTTCCCGGAGCAGGGCGCCGCCATCGCCAAGCAGGCGTACTGGCAGCAGCGGTCGATCATGGAGGTGTTGAAAGCAAGCGGCCTGTCGAAGGAAGAGCTTAAGAAGCTGCCCGATTCGCTGCTGCCGCCCCTTGGCGGCACTCATCAGCGGGTGAAGCCGCATTCGCCGAGAAGGATGGTGCCCAATGCACCTACCCGGCATCCTGGCGTTGCGAGAAAGCCATGCGGTCAGATTACGGATGCGGATGCATCAGTGCCCCCAGTTCGCCGGCGGCGAGCGTCACGTCCACGTCCTTGCCAGCATGGCTGACGGACAGCGTCGCCGGATCCTGCAGATGCGCATTGGCGTAGGTCAGCAGGTCAACGACGCGGGCCACGGCGTGGCCATCGATGGCGGTGATCAGGTCGCCCTTGTGCAGGCCATCGCGTTTGTCGGGCGCGATGGCCACGACCTTGATGCCCTTGCCGTCGCCGGATGACAGGTCGAGCGCACGGCCATCGGTGCTCTGCCAGGTCAGGCTGTTGGTGGTGCCGTGCATGTTGACGTACCAGCCGGCATGCGCCGGCATCACGGCCATGGACGTCAGTGCGAGGGCACTACACAGAATCAAACGTCGCATTCGTCATCTCCCTTGATGGTCATTCGGAGCTTCGTGTGGAATGGATCTCGGTGCAGCGGTGGGTACGGGACTGCCGCGTCGCAAAGAGGAGTGCCGCATCGCCGGGCGGGGTTCGCGGCATCGATGTCTCAGTGCGCAGTGCTGGAGTGGTTGGCTTTGTCCAGGCCAGCGCGGCATCTGTCGGCCTCGTCGGCCTTGATCAGGGCGTAGGGGCGCATGACTTCCAGCTGGCCGGCCAGGGTCTGCTGGGTGGAGCGGATCTCGGCCAGATCGTCGCAGATCAGTGCCGCCTTGGCGGTGACCTTGGCGGCGCTGGCGTTGACCTCAGCGTCGATCTTGTCGGTGTTGCCGCTGGCCAGGCCCGCGGCCACGCTGCTGAGTGCCTTGCCGGCCACCGCCGCGCCGGCTTCGCCGGTGGCGATGCCGTGGTCGCGGAGCGTCAGCGCGGTGGTGTAGTAGTGCTTGAGCAGATCGCGCTGGGTGGGGCTCACCGTGACGCTTTTGCCGGCGATGCTCAGGTCGCCTGCGGCGCTGATGTCGGCATCGGGGCGGTTCGGTGCATGCACCGCGATGCTGCCGCTGTGGATGCTGATGTAGTTGTCGATGTCGACGTGGACATCCTTGTCGCTGTAATCGCAGGCGGACAGACTGCTGGCGGCCAGCAACATGAGGGGCATGAGCAGGTAAGGGCGCATTGAAGTCTCCTTTGCCGATTGACGTGGTGTGGGCTGCCGGATCGCCGCGCGGCGGGCGCGCAGCGCGGCGGTCGGGGTTTGATCAGCTGTCGTCGCGCCAGCGGCGGAACCAGATGGCGCCGGCCAGCATGCCTATTCCGGCGGCGGCGCCGATCAGGAATTGCGGGGAAACGAGCGCGCTGTAGTTGTGCGACAAGGCGAGCATGTCACCCATGATCTGATGATTGTCCGACGCCGTCTGGCCGAACTTTGCCGCGGCGCTGCCGGGCACCTGCCACGGAACCCAGCTGCCGGGGAACAGGCTGAGCAGCGCGCGTCCCACCACATTGCCCCAGAACCAGCGGTCGCTCAGGCTGAACAGACCCATCAGGTTGAACCAGCTGACAAAGGTGCCGGTGCCCACGGGAATGATCAGCGCCCACAGGAACGGCTTGTTGCGTGCCCACGCCGAGCAGAGCATCAGCCAACCCACGGTGGGCAACGCCCACAACGCATACAGCGGAATCATGCCCAGCATGTTGGC
This sequence comes from Pseudomonadota bacterium, assembly GCA_021780735.1. GTDB lineage: Bacteria > Pseudomonadota > Gammaproteobacteria > Xanthomonadales > Rhodanobacteraceae > Rhodanobacter. Next base: position 11,474 of record JAJXYE010000162.1, read on the forward strand.
CACGACACGGAACGGGTGCGCCAGGCCCAGCATCTGCCACAGGTTGGCACCGTGCAGCGAGGCGGTGATGGTCATCATCATGAGCATCAGCAGCCCGGTAACGATACTGGTGACAACGGCGATGGTCGGCGCCAGCATGGTGGCACAGGCCACCTTGGACAAGACCGTGTCGCGATCGGAGATCGGCAGCGATTTCCAGAACAGGATGCTGCGATCGCGACGGTCGTCGTACAGCGAGCCGAGACAGTAGAAGAAGATCACCAGGAACATCACGATGCCGACCAGGATCGCTGGCGACAGGATGCTCATGTCGAGCGCGTTGCCCAGGGTGCTGAGCGCACCGGCATCCATGTGGGCGGTGATCGCGTTGAAATCGATACCGTTGATCTGCACGCCGCTGCGCATGCGGAACACCTCGGCCGTGGTGATGCCCATGAACGTGAGCAGCAGCACGATGCCGCCGGTAATGATCGGTGCCCACAGAAAGCTGCCCCGGTGCTCCCAGAACTCGCGCTTGACGAGCCAGTAGAAGGTTTTCATGCGTAGGTTCCCTTCATGGTGGCGACGAACAGGTCGCTGATGGATGGTCGGCGGACTTCGCCGAATTGTTCCAGCACAGCGCGGCTGACGCCGTCGAACAGAAAAATGCTCTTGCCGAACACCTGGCGTTCGTCCAGCGGTTTCAGCTGGCGCGCGGCGTCGGCCTTGTCGGCGTTGACCATCACTTCGATGAAGCGCTCGCCGACGGTATCCATGTCGGCATCGAGCACGATCCTGCCGTCGCGGATGAACATCAGGTCGGTCAGGATGTGCTCGATTTCCTCGACCTGGTGGGTGGTGACGATGATGGTCTTGTTCTCGTCGAAGTAGTCCTCCAGCAGATTCTGGTAGAACTGCTTGCGATAGAGGATGTCCAGGCCGAGTGTGGGCTCGTCCAGGATCAGCAACTTGGCGTCGATCGCCATGACCAGGGCCAGGTGCAATTGCACGATCATGCCCTTGGACATCTGCCGCACGCGCTGATCCGGCTGCAACTTGGTACGGGCCAGGAACGCCTCGCACTTCGTGCGATCGAAGCGCGGATGCACATTGGCGACGAAATCGACCGCCTGGCTCACCTTGATCCAGCGCGGCAGCACTGCCACGTCGGCGATGAAGCACACCTCGCCCATCAGCTGGTCGCGCTGCTTGCGCGGGTCGAAACCCAGCACATTCAACTGGCCGCTGAAATCGGTGAGGCCGAGGATCGCCTTCAGCGCGGTGGTCTTGCCGGCCCCGTTCGGGCCGATCAGACCGACGATGCGGCCCGGCTCGATCTGGAAGCTGACGTTGTCCAGCGCCAGCGACGACTTGTACTGCTTGCTGAGGCCATTGGCCGTGATCACGGCGCTCATGACTGCTCCTCCTTGTGGGTGCCGGCCTCGCGCAGCAGCGTCTTCAGATCCAGCCCCAGTCGTTGCAGCCGTGCAAACAGCACCGGCCACTCCTCGCGTAGAAACCGCTCGCGTTCGGATTTCAGCAGCGCCTCGCGGGCGCCCTCGATGACGAACATGCCCAAACCCCTCCTTTTTTCCACCAGTTGCTCGTCGACCAGTTCCTGATACGCCTTCGACACGGTCAGCGGGTTGATCTGATAGTCCGCTGCTACCTGGCGCACCGACGGCAGAGGGTCGCCCTCGTTCAAGGCGCCGTCCAGGATCATCGCCACTACACGTTGCTGCAGCTGGCGATAGATCGGGACGCTGTCGTTCCAGGTAATGGTCATGGTTATTCCTTGCTCATAGGGCCGAACTTGTTGCCAAACGAATAGTAGGGCATGACCAATTGCGACCCGAGCAGGCTGAACCGGGTGACGCCGAGGTGATCGTCGGCGTGTGCGGCGACCGAAGTGAGGTTGACATTGCCCTCGTCGCCGAGCAGGGCGGCGGCACGCCGATCGGCGGCGCTGGGGCGAACCGTGACCGGTGCCAGGTTGGTGACCTTGACCGCCGTCGTGCCATCGGTCGCAGCCGGCTTGCCGCCGCCCACGTCATGGAACACGGCACACAGGCTGGCGGCGGTGAACAGGGCGGCAGCGACGGTGGCGATCAGTTTGTGCGTTTGCATGACGGGCCTCCTTGGTGATCTCGTTTAGTGGTGTTGTAGTGAACTATAACACCAAGTTTCAGCGCGTCAATAGCCGCAAGGCGTTTTTGCAACATGACTGGTGGCCTATACGCGGCAGGCTGGGCGAGCCAGGCCTGAAGGCGCTTGGCCATGGCTGAATGCTGGCGACAAGCGAAGCCATGGGCATGGCTCTGCGCCTGGCGTCAGGGAGATCGGGCGACGGGATGGCATGCGATGCGCGCTGGCCGCCGGCAAGAGAGGCGTAGCTCACGATGGGCCTTGCGCGTCGCTTGCCGCTTTGCCTCGCTATTCGGCGCCGGCGTGAGCCTGCCGCCCACCGCCCCAGCGGCCTGGCAGCGCCGGCCGGGCGCCCACGAAAAACGGCCCCGCGGGGCCGTTTTTCTGATCATGCTTGAGGCCCGGGAGGTCAGGCAGCCCGTTCCAGCCGGGTGGTCAGTCCCGCGATCGCGGTGCGCGCCGATGTCATCGCTGCGGCTTTCTGCTCGTCGCCCACGGCCAACCCTTCGGCGCGGACAAATTCGACCTGGGTGATGCCGATGAAACCCAGCACCGAGCGCAGGTAGCTCTCCTGGAAATCCATTGCCGCGTATGGGCTGTTGTGGTAGCTGCCACCGCGGCTGGAGGCGATGATCACCCGCTTGCCGCCAGCCAGACCCTGCGGGCCGTTGGCGGTGTACTGGAAGGTCTTGCCGGCGACCACGACGCGGTCAATCCACGCCTTGAGCTGACTGGAGATGGAGAAGTTGTACATCGGCGCGCCGATGACCACGATGTCGGCGGCCTGGAATTCCTCCAGCATTTGGTTGCCGAGCACGGCAGCCGGATCGCTGGCGTCCGCCACCGGTGCCCAATGTGGCAAAGGCTGGGCAGCGAGGTCGCGGTAGTGCACGTCGAGGTCGGGAGTCTGAGCGCTGAGCTGGGCTACGATGTCGGCGGTCAGCTGGCGGGAGACCGAGTAGCCGCCCAGCGCGCTTGAATCAAGATGCAGCAGTTTCATGACGAGGTTCCTGGTCAGGCCGGTTGACCGGCGATGTGAACAGGCTATATTCGGAACAATATGGCGATAAGTAGGAAGATTCCGGACTTATCGTTCCAATTTGGAAACAATCATGACGCTATTGAGTGGCGCCTTGCAGGATCTCAACGATCTGTACTTCTTTGCGGCTGTCGTCGAGCACGGCGGTTTCTCCGCTGCCGGGCGGGCGCTGGGAGTACCCAAATCGCGCCTGAGCAAGCGCGTGGCCCAGCTCGAGGAGCGCCTGGGCGTGCGCCTGCTGCAACGAACCACGCGACGTTTCGTGGTGACCGAGGTCGGCGAGCGCTTTTATGCGCATTGCCGTGCCGTACTGGAAGAGGCGCAGGCGGCCCAGGATGCGGTGGATGAGCTGCGCGCCGAGCCACGCGGCGTGGTGCGGCTCAGTTGTCCGGTGTCGTTGTCGCAGACGGTACTGGCCTGGCTGGTGCCGGATTTCCTGGCGATGTATCCGAAAATGCAGGTGCGGCTGGTTTCCGGCGACCGGCGTGTCGACGTGATCGGCGAGGGCTTCGACCTTGCCATCCGCGTGCGCAGCAATCTGGACAGCGATGCGAACCTGGTGATCCGCACGTTTGGCCAGGCGCGCACGACCCTGGTGGCCAGCCCGGCACTGCTCGACGCCCAGGGGCGACCTGCCACCCCGGATGAGCTGGCGCGGCTGCCAGCGTTGTCGATGCGCGAGCACGAAGGTGCGCAGGTATGGGAACTGATCGGTCCGGACGGCAGCAAGGTCAGCGTCGAGGTACGTGCGCGGCTGATCACCGGCGATTTCACGGTGCTGCTGGAGTCTGCACGGCGTGGCATGGGGGTGGCTCTGTTGCCGGAATTTGTCTGTGCGCCAGCGATCCAGGCCGGTGAACTGGAGGTGGTGCTGCCGGACTGGAGCGCACCCGAGGGCACCATGCATTTTGTCTACCCGAGTCGGCGTGGCATGTTGCCGGGCGTGCGGGCCCTGGTCGATTTTCTGGCCGAACGATTGCCGGCGACCACCTTGCTCAAGCACGAGCAGTGCAAGCGGCGAACGCTGGATGTTCTGCCCCACCCATGATTCGCGCAGCCGAGCCGATAAGCTACGCTTCAACCTCTATGGACATCCAGACGGCCGAATGACAATGATCGAAACCAAGCTGCCGAAGGTCGGCACCACCATCTTCAGCGTGATGAGTCAGCTGGCGATGGAACACAAGGCAGTCAATCTGGGGCAGGGCTTTCCGGATTTCGAGCCGCCGCAAGGCTTGCGCGATGCCCTGGGCCGGGCCATGAACGATGGCCGCAACCAGTACGCACCGATGCACGGCACACCGGCCCTGCGCCAGCAGATCGTGTTGAAGACCGAGCGTCTGTATGGGCGCAAGCTCAACGTCGATACCGACATCACGGTCACCTCCGGCGCCACCGAGGCGATCTTCGCCGCGATCGCCGCGATCGTGCGTGCGGGCGAGGAAGTGATCGTGTTCGATCCAGCCTACGACTGCTACGAGCCGGCAATCGATCTGCAGGGCGCGCGCGCGGTGCACATCCCGCTGACCGTGCCCGCCTTCGCCATCGACTGGCAACGGGTGCGCGATGCGCTGACACCGAAAACCCGCATGATCCTCATCAACAGTCCGCACAATCCTTCCGGCGCGGTGTTGTCGGCCGCCGACCTGGATGAACTGGCGGCAATCGTGCGCGACACGGACATCGTGGTGCTGTCCGACGAGGTGTACGAACACATCGTCTACGATGGCGCGCAGCACGAGAGCGTGCTGCGTCATCCGGAACTGGCCGATCGCAGCATCGTGGTGTCCTCGTTCGGCAAGACCTACCACTGCACCGGCTGGAAGGTCGGCTATGCGGTGGCGCCGGCGGCGCTGTCGGCCGAATTCCGCAAGGTGCATCAATACCTCACGTTCTGCACATTCCACCCGGCGCAGGCGGCCTTTGCCGAGTTTCTGGCCAGCGACCCCGCACACTATCTGGAGCTGCCGGCGTTCTACCAGCCCAAGCGCGACCGTTTCCGGGCGCTGCTGCGAGCGTCGCGTTTCACGTTGCTCGATGTGCCAGGCGGCTATTTCCAGCTGGTCGACTATTCGGCAATCAGCGACGAGGACGATCTCGTCTTCAGTCGATGGCTGGTGCAGCACGGCGGCGTGGCGGCCATCCCGCTGACTCCGTTTTACGAACGTGCACCGGGTACGCGCTTGTTGCGTCTGTGCTTTGCCAAGAGCGACGCGACCATGGACGCGGCGGCGGAGCGGCTATGCCAATTGTGAAAATGCAGCCATTGAAAGTGTCGCTTGTGCAGGGTGCCACGCGCTGGCATGACGCGGAGGCCAATCGTGATTACTACGGTGGTCTGATCCGTCAGGTGGGCGGCAGCGACCTGATCGTGCTGCCGGAAACGTTTCTGTCCGGCTTCAGCAACGACACACGCAGCGCTGCCGAGGGCATGGACGGCGAGGGTGTGGCCTGGCTGCTGGCGCTGGCGGCCGAAGTCGGCGCCGTGATCTGCGGCAGCCTGGCCATTCGTGAACAGGAAACCGTTTACAACCGCCTGTTCTGGGCACGGCCCGATGGCAGTTTTGCCCAGTACGACAAGCGCCATCTGTTTCGCATGGCCGGCGAACATACCCGCTACGGCAGTGGCGGCGAACGCCTGATCGTGGAGTTGAAGGGTTGGCGGATCCTGCCTCAGGTCTGCTACGACCTGCGCTTTCCGGTGTGGTTGCGCAATCGTCGGCAGGCTTCGGCCAACGCGGGCATGGACTACGACCTGGCACTGTTTGTCGCCAACTGGCCGGCACCACGGCGACAGCCCTGGCGCACCCTGCTGCGCGCACGGGCGATCGAGAACCTCAGCTACGTGGTGGGGGTGAACCGGGTCGGGACGGACGGCAACGAATTGCCCTATGCCGGCGACAGCGCCGTGATCGATCCGCTTGGCGAAGCGCTGATCGAATGCGGTGCCCAGGAGCAGGTGGCAACTGTCACGCTGGATCCATTAGCGTTGCTGGCGCATCGCGAACGCTTTCCAGCATGGATGGATGCCGATGGCTTTTCGCTCGACCCGGTTTAGTCCGCTGGCCGATTCCCGGGTCGGGCAGGTGATTTGTCACGTTTGCCGTGCTGCCGCGACCGGATTGCCTGCCCATGATGTTCTGCCTGTGCCAGCCACTCGTTCGGTGCGGATGCAGGCCAGGCCCGGTTTGCGCTTGCCTCAAGATATTTCCTCCGCTGGCGGCATGTCGCCAACACCCTTATGGTTCCCATGACGCGATCGTCCAGGTTTTCACCGTCCCATTCCGCAGCGACAACCCGGCCATTCCGGGGCCAGAGATGGAGTCGGATTCTGCTGATTGCCTGTCACCTCGCGGAGCACCGTGCCAGCTTGCGGCCGGCGCTTGCGAGCTGGGATCGGGTCGCGATACAGGCCAGTCTGGCCAGCAGCGGCGTGTGCGCGGCGGTGCCGGCTGACGAGGCATCCTTGCTTGCAGCGATCTCACTGGTCGCGACCAAAGGCTGGTTGTTCGGTCGCTGGCAGCGGCTGCTGTGGCGGCGCATCGCCGCCGTGCTGCAGGGAATGAACCGGCGCAAGTCGTTGGCTGGATCGGCCATGGTGGCCGGTCTGGCGCTGGTTTCCGTCGGCGCGTACTTTGTGCGAATACACAGCTACACCTACTGGCAGGAGTCGGTGGCACCCGTCGCCAGAGAAGCTGCGCTGGTGCAGCAGAAAGCCGTGATCACGGTGCGCCTGGCCACGGGCGTCGGTGTCGTCCCGCTCGGTGCTTCGGTGCATGCGGAGGGTGTACTGATCGAGATCAACAAGTTGAACCTCACCCTGGCTCAGCTCATCGTGACCTCCACGGATCCCGAGGTTTTGAAGTCGGCGTATGCAGAGCATCCCGAGGCAAGACAGGTGGCCGAACACGATCGCGTGCTGGTCAATCTTGCCAGGCATCATCTGCAGCTGGCGCGTGAAGAGCTGGACAAGGCCAACGAGGTGCTGCTCTACGCGAAGAAGTGGCATGGCATCAGCCCGGTGGCCACGCTCTCCGACGGGCTTTCGAGGAGGTGGTCGAGCGAAGTGGCGGCGCTGAACGATGCGTTGAACTCCGGCGACATCGGAAAAATGGAGCAGGCGGATCGGCAGCTGGAAAACCTCAGGGCGGGCAGCAAACTTGCCGAAAAAGCCGGACGCATCGTCGGTACTCTGGCGCCCGACGACCGCGCCATGGCCGCGCCGTATCTGGCTGTGGTCGATGACGCCGTCGCCCGTGGCCAGCTGAAAAAGGCCGGGCCGGCGCTGGATGCCTTGAGCAACATGCAGAAGCTGGCGCCGCTGAGTTATTCGTTGTACCTGTTGTCGATTCCCGGGGAGAAAACCTTTGTCGTCAAGCAGGATGCCGGCAACCCCGCGCTCAAGCACTACTACCTGATTGTCCAGGCAACCAATGAGCACGGTGCACCGGTCGCGGTGCCGGTGCATGACAGCCAGTTGAACAAGGATGCCGAGGCCGGGCGCTTCGGCATCGAGGTCAGCGCGGACACATTCGAGCAGAGCCGGTCGCAGCGCGAAAAGGACGACAGCCTGCAGCTGGTCGGCAGGAAGTCCGCCGGAACGGTTGCCACGTCATTTGCCATTCCGGTGCTGCAAGGTCGAATTACCCACTGGTGAAGATGCTCGCTCGCCGTGCTGAGCCGCTTGTTCAAGCGTGGATGGGTCGCGCGGCAAGCATGGCGCCATGCGTGAAAAGGCCGCCCCCGGGCGGCCTTTTGTCAGCTTTGGTGCCAGTCACAGCAGCGTCAGTACCGCTTCCGCCGGGCGGCCGATCACCGCCTTGCCATGGGCGGTGACGATCGGCCGTTCGATCAACTTCGGGTGCGTCACCATCGCGGAAATGAGCGCGTCGTCGCCAAGTGACGGATCGTCCAGCCCGAGTGACTTGTACTCCGCTTCGCCGTGGCGAAGCAGATCGCGTGGACGCAGGCCCAGTTGCCGCAGCAGTTCGGTCAGCTCGGCGGCGCTCGGTGGCGTGTCGAGGTAATGGATCACCTCGACTTCGACGCCATGCTGTTGCAGCAGCGCCAGTGCGGCGCGTGACTTGGAACAGCGATGGTTGTGATAGATGCGCAACATCGGTCAGGGATCCTGCAGCATATGCTCAGCGATTGCCGGAACGGTTGCCACCGCGACCGGGCGGGCGGCCGCCGCCATGACCCTGTGGGCGGGCGCCGCCAGGTGCACGGTTGCCGCCCTGGCCTTGCGGCCGGCCGTTGCCAGCGGGTCGATTGCCACCCTGGCCGGCGGGCCGGCCCGCATGCGCAGGACGACCACCCGGCGCGCGGTTGCCACCGGCACCCGTTCGCGATTCGCCGGCAAAGCCGCTGTACGGGCTGCCTGGCGCCCGGTTGTCGCCGCCGCCACGCGCGCCGAACGGCTTGCCGCCGGCGGGGCGGCGATTGCCGCCGGCATTGCCGCCAGCGTTGTTGCTGCGAGCGCCGCCGGGTCGACCGCTGCCGTCACGGCTTTCACCAGCGAACCAGGTGCGCACCGACGGCAGTTCCTGCCCCGGCGCCACGCGACGTCCCTTGCTGCCGCGCTTGCCGCCTGCGGCTCCGCGTTCGGGGTGGGCCACATTGCCGTTGACTTCCTTGCCGTCGCGGCGCGGCGGCTTGCGGCCCCGGGCCGGTTCCTCGCGGATGCGGTCGTAGGCGCGCAGTTCGCGCGCTTCATCCTGGCCGCCCGTCCAGGCCGTGCCGGAGCCGCGCTCGGGACGGTATTCGGTGACGCTGCGGTTGGCGCGACGCTGGTGCAGCACCGGGCTCAGGGTCAGCACCGGTTGCGCGGCACCGAGGCCTGCCGCCTGCCGCATCTGCTTGACGCTGTCCGCGTCGAGTACCTCGCATTCGCCGCGGCGCAGGTTGCGCGGCAGCTCGATCGAACCATAGCGGATGCGCTTGAGCCGACTGACCAGGAAGCCCTGCGAATCCCACAACCGCCGCACCTCGCGGTTGCGGCCCTCGCGAATGACCACCCGGAACCAGCTGTGGCTGCCACCGCGGCTGATCACCGCGATTTCATCGAAGCGGGCAGGGCCGTCTTCCAGCTCCACACCAGCTTTCAGGCGCTCGATGATCTCGTCGGGCACTTCGCCGTGCACGCGGCACAGGTACTCGCGCTCGAGACCGCTCTTGGGGTGCATCAGGCTGTTCGCCAGCTCGCCATCGGTGGTGAGCAGGAGCAGGCCGGTGGTGTTGATGTCGAGCCGCCCCACGGCGACCCAGCGCGCACCTTTCAGGCGCGGCAGCTGCTCGAACACGGTAGGGCGTCCGTCGGGATCGTCGCGGGTGGTCAGCACGCCTTCGGGCTTGTGGTAGATCAGCACTTCGGTGTCGTCGCGGTTGTCGGTGGCGACGACGAACTGCTTGCCGTCCATGACCACCCGGTCGCCGGCTTTCACGCTCATGCCGATTTCGGCAGGCGAGCCATTGAGCTCGATTTCGCCGGCCTGGATGCGTTGCTCCAGCATGCGGCGGGAGCCGAGCCCGGCATTGGCCAGCACCTTGTGCAGGCGTTCCTCAAGCTGGGCTTCAGCCTCGCTGCGCGGTTCGCGTTTCAGGGATAGAACGGATTTCTGTGGCGCAGTCATGCGCGGTACTCCTCGGTATCGTGCGCGGCAGGGTCGGTATCGACATCCGCGGCAGGGTTCGCTGCCTCTTCGGCAGTGGGTGTCGGGATCGCGGCGGGCAGGCTCATGTCGGCGTTGCTCTCGTCGGTCTCGAATGAAGTGGCCGACGGATCAACGTCGGCCGTGATGTGGGTGTCGCCCGTCGTGATGTCTGCGGCGGTCGATGCAATGGCTGTTTCGGGGTCGGAAGCTTCGGTCGCCGGACTCTCGGCATCCGGGTCGATCGGCAGGTCGCGTACGACGCGGGCAGGCAGCGGCTCCGGTTCGAAGCGCAGTTGCGGGTCTTCCATGTCGCGGATTTCCGACAGTGGCGGCAGCTGGTCCAGCGATTTGAGGTTGAAGTAGTCGAGGAACGCGCGGGTGGTGCCGAACAGGGCCGGCTTGCCCGGCACGTCGCGGTAACCGACGACGCGGATCCACTCGCGCTCCTCCATCGTCTTGATGATGTTCGAGGACACCACCACGCCGCGGATCTGCTCGATCTCGGGCCGGGTGATCGGCTGCCTGTAGGCAATCAGGGCCAGTGTCTCCAGCAGGGCGCGTGAATAGCGGCTGGGCCGTTCGGTCCACATCCGCGAGATCCAGGGGTGCACGTCCTGGCACACCTGATAGCGGAAGCCCGAAGCCACTTCCTTCAGTTCGACACCGCGACCGGCGCAATCGTCGGCAAGGGACGCCAGTGCCTGCGCAATCAGCTGGTGGCTGACGTCGTCGTCGTCGTTGAACAGGTCGCCAAGCTGATGCACGGTCATCGGCTGGGTAGAGGCCAGCAGGGCTGCCTCGATGATGGGTTTGAGTTGCTCGATCTGCATGGCCTTGGGTCAGATGCCGTCTCGGTCGGTATCGTTCAGTTGGTGTTGTTCATTCACCGGACGACTCGATCAGTGCCGATTCGCCTGGCAGTGCCTCGTCCGCTGGTGCAGCGGCGGGTTCTTCGATGTGGCTTGCCTTCGCTTTGACGTAGATCGGTGCCAGCGGCACTTCCTGAACAATTTCAATCAGCATTTCCTTTGCCAGTTCGAGCATCGCCAGGAACGTCACCACGATGCCGGGGCGACCTTCGCTCAGGTCGAACAGGGTCTCGAAGCGATGAAAGCTGCTGTCGTCGAGACGGCTCAGCAACTCACCCATACGCTGGCGGACACTCAGCGCCTCGCGCTTGATCGCGTGATGCCCGAACAACTCGGCGCGGTGCATCACATCCTTCAGCGCCAGCAGCAGTTCGGTCAGCTCCAGCGGCGGCGGCAGCCTGATGACGTTGCGCTCACCCACGTCGGCATGCACCACCACGCTGTCGCGCTCGAGCCGCGGCATCGCCTCGATGTCCTCGGCGGCGCGCTTGAACCGTTCGTACTCCTGCAGCCGCCGCACCAGTTCGGCGCGGGGATCCTCTTCCAGTCCTTCCTCGATCGGCGGTCGTGGCAGCAACAACCGCGACTTGATCTCGGCCAGTATCGCGGCCATCAGCAGATATTCAGCGGCCAGTTCGAGCCGCATCACATCGCGCATCAGCTCGATGTAGGTCATGTATTGCCGGGTAATTTCGGCAACCGGGATATCCAGGATGTCGAGGTTCTGCCGGCGAATCAGGTAGAGCAGCAGATCCAGTGGCCCCTCGAATGCCTCCAGGATGACTTCCAGTGCATCCGGCGGAATGTAAAGATCCTGCGGCATCTGCAACAGCGGTTCGCCGCGCACCATGGCCAGCGGCATTTCCTGCTGTTGCGGTACCGCCGCAAACGCATCCTGCGGCGCGGCAACCTGGCTTTGCGACTCGACTGGGTCAGTGCTCATCAAGGCATGTCATGGGGGCCGCATTCAGTGGCTGGCAGTGTGTTCAACATGATTCAGAGTCATCCACTCTCGGCACAAACAGGAATGTCCGTGCTCGAACGCAGCGATGAGGCAGCGTTTCCGGGTACCGCGTTGCTTCACATCTTCAAAGCGGTGACGCGGTGAGCGCCATCGTTCCGATCGCCATGACGAAGCCACTCGGCGGTGGTTCGGTCAGGCGAATCGTCAGCGACCGGGGTGCACCGGATCCGGGTTGTCAGCCACGGCAACGACGCAAGCCAACACGTCACGAGGATCGGTGCCGCTGGCTGTCCACTGGTTGGTCTGAGAGCTTGGGTGGTACCCCACGAAGGCTGGCAGGGCCAGCAATCATGTTCCGTGTAACCACGCGTGGCTGACAGAGTAATGGCAAGCCAGCGGCAAGTCCAGTCGGGTGGTCTTGCCGCTGACCGTTGCCGAGCCGGAATCTTGAAGAGCGGGGGAAGCGCAGTTTTCCCTGCTGCGCACTTCATTGCGGCGTTCCTCGCAGGCACAATGGAGGATGATGCTCCTGGCGCGACAGCGGATCAGTCGGTCACGGCCGGATGTGACGCAAAAGTGACGCTGTGGGACATGCTTGGAGAGGCCATGGCAGGCGTCTGACGAGCTTGCCGTCTTCGGGAGTGGCGCGAATCCGCCTTCAGCAGCTTCGCGATATGCCTACAGGATCGCAGTCGTGCCGCTTGACTGTTGCAATTTCGGCCGTTCGGGACGGGTCGAAATCGGTGGCACAACATTTGCTTCATACGATCTGGACAGATCTTATAGAGTCGCTGGCGCCATGCCATGCAGGCGCATCGGCACTCATCGAATGAACTGCGCTGCGGCAACGACGAAGCGTGCGGTGGAAAGAAATCAGATTGAGGCGGGTCATCGCTTCGAAGCTGCTGCAAGGCGCACATGCATAGGGCGGGAAGGTTGATGGCGATCGACAGACATGGGCAAGATGGCAGCATTCCGGAGAAGTTGCGGCCGGCACGCATGCAGATTGAAACGACGGTTCTGATGAGCCGCCACGGCGAGTCGCATCCGACCGAACTGGTCGATATCTCGGCTACCGGCGCGCTGCTGCGGCGACCACTGGGGTGGTCCGGCAACGCGGGACAGAGCTGGGTGCTCGACATGATCTTCGGGCACAACCTGCATATCCATCTGGAGGCTTCGGTCGCGCGCATTTCCGATCACCATATCGGTTTCTCCTACAGCCGCATTCCAGAGGACAAGCAGGTTCCGTTGTGGAACCTTCTGGGTGGCTACGCCGACATCTTGGAGTACTGGAAAGACAACTGATTGGCAGCCTGTCCCCCGAAATGAAAACGCCCGCATCACGCGGGCGTTTTGCTTCAACCCGCGCCCGGATCCGTCACTTGGTCTCGTCGCGCAGTTCGCGACGCAGGATCTTGCCGACATTGCTCTTGGGCAACTCGTCGCGGAACTCGATCAGCTTGGGGCGCTTGTAGCCGGTCAGCTTGTCGCGACAGAACTCCCTGAGGTCGGCCTCGGTGAGATTCGGATCCTTGCGTACCACGAACAATTTCACCACTTCGCCGGAGTGTTCGTCCGTCATGCCCACGGCAGCGACTTCGAGCACGCCGGGGTGCTCCATCACCGCGTCCTCCACCTCGTTCGGATACACGTTGAAGCCGGACACCAGGATCATGTCCTTCTTGCGATCGACGATGTAGAAGTAACCGTTCTCGTCCATCCTGGCGATATCGCCGGTGTGCAGCCACTCGTCGGCGCCAAGCACCTTGGCCGTTTCATCCGGCCGTTGCCAGTAGCCCTTCATCACCTGTGGGCCGTACACCATCAGTTCGCCGACTTCACCGGTCGGCAAAGGCTTGCCTTCCTCGGACCAGATGGCCACCACGGTGGACGGCAAGGGCAGGCCGATGGAGCCGTTGTATTGGGTCAGGTCCAGCGGGTTGATGCACACGGCGGGGGAGGTTTCGGTCAAGCCGTAGGCCTCGGCCAGGGTGCAGCCGGTGACCTTTTTCCAGCGCTCAGCCACGGCGCGCTGTACGGCCATCCCTCCTCCCAGGGACAAATGCAGGCGAGAAAAATCCAGTTCGGCGAAACCGGGCGTGTTGAGCAGGCCGTTGAACAAGGTATTGACGCCGGTCAACGCGGTGAAACCGGACTGTTTCAGCTCCTTGACGAAGCCGGGCATGTCGCGCGGGTTGGTGATCAACCAGTTGAGCCCGCCGAGGCGGGTGAACACCAGGCCGTTCGCCGTCAGCGAAAAGATGTGATAAAGCGGCAGCGCGGTGATGATTACTTCCTTGCCGACCGTGGTGTTCTTGCCGATCCAGGCACCCGCCTGCAACATGTTCGCCACCATGTTGCCGTGGGTCAGCATGGCGCCCTTGGCTACACCGGTGGTGCCGCCGGTGTATTGCAGGAAGGCGATGTCGTCGTGGCTCAGGGTGACCGACGGCATCGGGTGCGCCGCGCCCGCCTGGAGCGCGTCACGGAAGGTCACAGCCTGGGGCAGATCGAATGCCGGCACCATTTTCTTGACGTGCTTGACGGCGAAATTGACCAGAATGCCCTTGGCGCCCAGCAGGTCGCCGATGCCGGTGGTGATCACATGCTGTACCGGGGTCTCGGCCAGCACCTGCTGCAGCGTCGAGGCAAAGTTGTCCAGCACCACGATAGCCTTGGCGCCTGCGTCTTCCAGCTGATGCTTGAGCTCACGCGCGGTGTACAGCGGGTTGGTGTTGACCACGATCAGACCGGCCCGCAGCGCGCCGAACAGGGCGATCGGATACTGCAGCAGGTTCGGCATCATCAGCGCGATGCGATCGCCCTTGTTCAGCTTCAGCACGCCGGTGAGATAACCGGCAAACTGGCGACTCATTTCATCGACTTGTCCGTAGCTGAGCTTGCGGCCGAAATTCGCGAACGCCGGGTTGTCACGAAAACGCTCGAACGCCTCGTCCAGCACCGCAGGCACCGACGCATACTGGTTGACGTCGATCTGCTCGGGCACGCCGGCCGGATAGTGGGCCAGCCACGGACGTTCATTGCTCATGCTTGGGTTCCCTGTGCTTGTGGATCATGATTCGATGACGGTTTGAACCGCGCGGCTGTTCGGCGCAGCAGCATTTCATTGGAGCATACGCCCGCGTATTGCGGCAAGCCGCATCGCAGCGAGTCGAGAACATGATCCAGCTGAGAAAAAACCATCCACTGTTGCTGGCGCCGCTCTTGCTCGCGCTGTGTCTCTGTGCCTGTCGGCATCCGCCGGACGAGGCGCAGGTACGCGCGGCGATTGCCGCCGTGGCGCAGGCGGGCGAGGCTGGCAATGCGGGCGATGTGGTGGCACCGCTGAGCGATGATTTCGACGGCAACAGCGGTGAGCTCGATCGGCGTTCGCTGGGCAACATGGTGCGGTTGTTCGCGCTGCGTGGCGAACACATTGGCGTGAGCATGGGGCCGGTCCATGTCGAACATCGTGGCGAGCGGATGGTAGCCACCTTCACGGTCACCTTGACCAGTCGGGGCGATGGACTGCTGCCTGATCAACTGGGCGTCTATCAAGTGCAATCGGCCTGGCGCCACGACGATGGCCGTTGGCGCTGCTACACGGCGAGCTGGAAACACGCGCTGTGACACGCTGCTGCCAGGAGCCAGGGAACCGCCCCGGAGGCCGGGGCGGTTCTGTCACTGCGCTGCCGGATCAAGCCGAGGCTCAGGCGGCCTTCTTGCCGGCGAGTTGACGCAGCACGTACTGCAGGATGCCGCCGTGACGGAAGAACAGGCGCTCTTTCGGGGTCAGCAGCATCACGTTCACGCTGAATTGCTTCTTGCTGCCATCGGCGGCCGTGGCGATCACCGTGGCCTCCTTCGCATTGCCGTCGTCGAGACCGGTGATGTCGAAGCTTTCGCTGCCGGTCAAGCCAAGTGACTTGGCGCTTTCACCCTGCTTGAAGGTGCACGGCAGCACGCCCATGCCAACCAGGTTGGAGCGGTGGATACGCTCGAAGCTCTCGGCGATCACGGCCTTGACGCCCAGCAGCAGGGTGCCCTTGGCCGCCCAGTCGCGTGACGAGCCGGTGCCATATTCCTTGCCGGCCAGCACGATCAGCGGGGTGCCGCTGGCCTTGTACTTCATCGCGGCGTCGTAGATGGCCATCTGTTCGCCGGATGGCACGTGGCGGGTGTAGCCGCCTTCGACGTTGTCCAGCATCAGGTTCTTGATGCGGATGTTGGCGAATGTGCCACGCACCATCACGTCGTCGTTGCCGCGACGCGAGCCGAACGAGTTGAAGTTCTTCGGTTCCACGCCCTTGCTGATCAGGAACGCGCCCGCGGGGCTGTCCTTCTTGATCGAGCCGGCCGGCGAGATGTGGTCGGTGGTGATCGAGTCGCCGAACAGGCCCAGCACGCTGGCGCCATGGATGTCCTCGATCGCGCCCGGCTTGGCGCTCATGCCGTCGAAGTAGGGCGGGTTCTTGATGTAGGTGGAATCGTCCCACTGGAACAGCGCGCCGTCGGGCGAGGCGATCTGGTTCCAGCGGCTGTCGCCCTTGAACACGTCGGCGTAGTTCTTCTCGAACATGGCCGGGTTGATCGCGCCGGCGATGGTGTCGGAGATTTCCTTGTTGGACGGCCAGATGTCCTTCAGGTACACCGGCTGTCCGTCGCTGCCGGTGCCCAGCGGCTCGGTGGTCAGGTCGATGTCCAGCGTGCCGGCCAGCGCGTAGGCGACCACCAGCGGCGGCGAGGCCAGGTAGTTCATCTTTACTTCCGGATGCACGCGACCCTCGAAGTTGCGGTTGCCCGACAGCACCGAAGCCACGGCCAGATCGCCTTCGCCGATGGCCTGGCTGATCTCGACTGGCAGCGGGCCGGAATTGCCGATGCAGGTGGTGCAGCCGTAGCCGACGATGTAGAAGCCGATCTTCTCCAGTTCCTCCAGCAGGCCGGTCTTCTTCAGGTAGTCGCTGACCACCAGCGAGCCCGGCCCGATCGAGGTCTTCACCCATGGCTGGGCCTTGAGTCCGCGCGCAGCTGCCTTTTTGGCCAGCAGGCCCGCCGCCAGCATCACCGCCGGATTGGAGGTGTTGGTGCACGAGGTGATGGCGGCAATCACCACCGAACCGTCATTGACGCTGAAGCTCTGGCCGTCCTTCTCGACCCGCACACCACCATTGCTGATCGCATTGGCCTGGTTGCCGATCGCGGTTGCGCCACCTTCGCTGGCGAAGTTGTCCGCGGCGCTGCTCCTGGGCTTGCGATTGGCGGTGAGTGCGCCGACCACGTCGTGAAAACTCTTCTGCACCGCTTCCAGCAGCACGCGATCCTGCGGTCGTTTCGGGCCGGCCAGTGACGGGCGCACATCGGCCAGGTCGAGCTCCATGGTGGTCGTGAAGGTCGGCTCCACCGAGTTCTCGTCATGCCACATGCCCTGCGCCTTGGCATAAGCCTCCACCAGCTCGATCTGCTCGGCGCTGCGGCCGGACAGCTGCATGTAGTTCAGCGCTTCCTGGTCGATCGGGAAGATGCCGCAGGTGGCGCCGTATTCCGGCGCCATGTTGGCGATGGTGGCGCGGTCGGCCAGCGGCAGGTGCTTCAGGCCATCGCCGAAGAACTCGACGAACTTGCCAACCACGCCGAGCTTGCGCAGCATCTGGGTGACGGTCAGCACCAGGTCGGTGGCGGTGACGCCTTCGGGCAGTTTGCCGGTCAGCTTGAAGCCGACCACCTGCGGAATCAGCATCGAGGACGGCTGACCCAGCATCGCGGCCTCGGCCTCGATGCCGCCCACGCCCCAGCCCAGCACGCCGATGCCGTTGATCATCGTGGTGTGCGAGTCGGTGCCGAACACGGTATCCGGATAGGCCCAGCTTTCACCATCCTGCTCGTTGGTGAACACCACGCGGGCCAGGTGCTCCAGGTTCACCTGGTGCACGATGCCGGTGCGCGGCGGCACCACCTTGAAGTTGTTGAAGGCTTTCTGGCCCCAGCGCAGGAACGAGTAACGCTCCTGGTTGCGCTCGAACTCGATCTCGACGTTCTTCTCCAGCGCCGACTCCGAACCATAGGCGTCGACCTGCACCGAGTGGTCGATGACCAGTTCGGCCGGCGCCAGCGGGTTGATCTGGGTGGCGTCACCGCCGAGCTTGACCACGGCGTCGCGCATCGCGGCCAGGTCGACCACGCAGGGCACGCCGGTGAAATCCTGCAGCACCACGCGCGCGGGCATGAAGGCGATTTCGGTATCCGGCTCGGCCTTGGCGTCCCATGTCGCGATCGCCTCGATTTCCTTCGCCGTCACGTCGACGCCGTCTTCATGGCGCAGCAGGTTTTCCAGCAGGATCTTCAGCGAGTACGGCAGCCGCTTCAGGTCGAAGCGTTGGCCCAGCTTGGTCAGGCTGGCAAAAACGTGGGTCTTGCCATTGACGTCGAGGGTGTCGCGTACGGAAAAGGTATCTTTCATTGGTGACTGCTCCTGGCTGAATCTTGCGGCTGGGATATTCGAACGTTGGCGATGGGACACTCGCCGGCCCGGCAAAAACGCAATTATCGCTTAAATGCGGTATGCAGGACGTGCAGGTCGTCGCGTGGCACGCTTCGGCGGTTAGACTGCGCCGGTACTGCCGGCTCCATGGCGCCGGACAGCATGCCCTCGATCACTACCGCGCACAAACGCCTTTGATGACATGCAGCATTCGATGATTTCGACGATCCTCGCGGCCGTCTCGCTGCGCGACCTCGCCCTGGTGCAGGCGGTGCAGCGCCATGGCAGTTTCAATCGTGCGGCGCGGGCGATGCACATCAGCCCTTCAGGCCTTTCGCACCAGGTGCAGAAGGTGGAAGCGGCACTGGCCACACCCTTGTTCGAGCGTGGTGGCCGGCGCATCGTGCCGACCGCCGGTGGGCATCGCCTGTTGCAGCAGATCGACGTGGTGCTGGCTTCGGCCGAGCACCTGCAGCAGTTGGCCCGTGCCGGCAACGTGGCCTTCGGCGGCGAGCTGCGCCTGGGTGTGCCGGCGTCGCTGGGGCCGTACCTGCTGCCGCACCTGATCGGGCCGTTTCCGCAGCATTTCCCGGGTGCGCGGCTGGACATTTCCGAGGGCAAGCCGCGCGGTCTGCTGCGTCGCCTGCAGGAAGGCGAGCTCGACGCCGTGCTGGCGCCGCCGGCAGCAGCGGTCAGCGGCATTGCGATGCGTCCGCTGTTTGCCGAGCCATGGCAGCTGATGCTGCGAGCGGATCATCCGCTGGCGGGCAAGTCCAGCATTGCACTGGATCAGCTCGATCCGGCCGAGGCGACCCTGATGGCGGAGAGTCACGCCGATGGACTGGAAGGCGATGGCGGCGAGCATGGTCATGTGCAGGACGTCAGCCTGGAAAGTCTCGCCGCGCTGGTCAGCCTGCGCGGTGGCTATGCGCTGGTGCCGGCGCTGGCGCACGAGCGGCTGGCCTCGATGCCGAACATCGTGCTGGCCAGGTTGAAAGGGCCGGCATCCGGACGCGACATCGCCCTGTACTGGCGCGATGCCTCGCCCTGGCACGACGACCTGCAGGCATTCGCCGAGCTGCTGCGCAAGCTGGCGCAGCAGCGGCCAGGCCTGCGGGTGATGGGGCCGGATCCGAAGACGGCCTCGCCCTGATGCCACATGGCGGAAGACCGCCTTGCGGCGGTCTTCCGGTCAAGCATGAGGCGGCGAAATTCAGCCGCGCGAGGCGCGCTTGCGATCGTTCTCGGTCAGGTGCTTCTTGCGCAGGCGGATCTCCTTCGGGGTGATCTCGACCAGCTCGTCGTCGTCGATGAAGTCCAGTGCCTGCTCCAGCGTGAACTTGATCGCCGGGGTCAGCTGGATCGCGTCGTCCTTGCCCGAGGCGCGCATGTTGGTAAGCGGCTTGGGCTTGATCACGTTGACGGTGAGGTCGTTGTCCTTGGCGTGGATGCCGACCAGCTGGCCCTCATACACGTTGTCGCCTTCGGCGGCGAACAGCTTGCCGCGATCCTGCAGCGGCCCCAGCGAGTAGGCAGGCGTGGTGCCGCCGGCGTTGGCGATCATCACGCCGTTCAGGCGCTTGGCGATCTGGCCCTCTTCCCGCGGGCCGTAATGGTCGAACACGTGGAACAGCAGGCCTGAACCCTGGGTCAGGGTCTTGAACTGGTTCTGGAAGCCGATCAGGCCACGCGCCGGGATCTCGTAGTCGAGGCGCACGCGACCCTTGCCGTCGGGCTCCATGTTCTTGAGCTGGCCCTTGCGCACACCCAGCCGCTCCATCACGGCACCCTGGTGCACTTCCTCCACGTCCACCACCAGCTGCTCGATCGGCTCCATTTTCTGGCCG
>JAJXYE010000080.1 GCA_021780735.1 Pseudomonadota bacterium
GGCCGACTCGTTGCAGGCCCTGCAATTCGATGCACAGGGACTGGCCGCCCAGGCCATCGCCGAAAGCGCGGCCTCGCAGCAACTGGATCTGACCCGCCAGCAGTACCAGCTCGGCGCCACCGGCTATCTCAACCTGCTCGATGCCCAGCGCAGCTACCAGCAGGCGCGCATCAGCCTGATCCAGGCACGCGCCGCCCGGCTGTCCGATACCGCCGCGCTGTATGCCGCGCTCGGTGGTAGCTGGCGCAGTGGCACCGCGGTAGTCAGCCGGAAGCCTTAGCTCGATGCATGAGGGCGGACAGGATGTCCGCTTGCTGATCTTCGCGAACACGGACGATCGCACCAACAACCACCGCTATTTGATTTTCGCGATCGTGGATGATCGCCACAACCCAGGGAGTTCGCGCATGACCACGCGCGTCGAGAAAAAACCGAGCACCACCAAGCGCATGATCTGGATGATCGTTGGCGTGCTGCTGCTGATCGCGCTGATCGCCGGCATCAAGACCATGCTGGTACTGCGCATGATCCACGGAATGCCCAAGCCGGCACCATCCACGGTCAGCACCATCACCGCCCGTGAACAGTCCTGGCAGCCCGCCCTGAGTTCGGTTGGCACGTTGCGTGCCGCCAACGGTGCCGACCTGGCGATGGACGTCGCCGGCCTGGTCACCGCGGTCAACCTCAAATCCGGCCAGGACGTGAAGCAGGGGCAGGTGTTGCTGCAGATGCGCGATGGCGACGACGTGGCGCAGTTGCAGCAGCTGGAAGCGGCGGCCCAGCTGTCCCGGCTGACCTTCGAGCGGGCGCGCAAGCAGCTCGCCGCGCAGGCGATCAGCAAGGCGGCTTACGACACCGCCGCGGCCGACCTCAAGGGCAAGCAGGCCGCGGTGGCGCAGCAACAAGTGGTGGTGGCCAAGAAGCAGCTGCGCGCGCCGTTTGCCGGCCGCGCCGGCATCATCACCACCAGCCCCGGCGACTACCTCAGCGCCGGCACCACGGTGGTAACCGTGCAGCAGCTTGATCCGCTGCTGCTCGACTTCCATGTTCCGCAGAGCGAGCTGGGCCGGTTGCGGGTGGGTCAGACCGTGAACCTGAAACTGGACGCGTATGTCGGTCGTGGCTTCAGCGGCAAGCTCAGCGCTATCAGCCCCAAGATTGATCTGGCTACCCGCAACGTCCAGGTCGAAGCCACCGTGGCCAACCACGACAAGGCGCTCCTCCCGGGCATGTTTGCAAAGGTCAGCGTCGATGTCGGCAGCCAGCAACGCGAACTGACCCTGCCGCAGGCGGCGATTGTCTCCAACCCCTACGGCGACACCGTCTACGTGGTGCAGCCGTCCACGGGCAAGGACGACAAGGGCCAGCCGCTTCCCGCCACGGTGAAGCAGACCTTTGTCACCCTGGGCGACACGCGCGGCGACCAGGTGGCGATCGTGAAGGGCATCAAGGCCGGCAGCGTGGTGGTGACCAGTGGCCAGATGAAGTTGAAGAACGACGCGCCGATCGTCATCAACAACAGCGTGCAGCCTGCCGACAGCGCCCACCCCGCGCCGCAGGAACACTGATCGCCATGAATTTCACCGACCTGTTCATCAAGAAGCCGGTGCTTGCGACCGTGGTGAGCCTGCTGATCCTGGTGCTCGGCATTCGTGCCGTCAGCAGCCTCACCGTGCGCCAGTATCCGAAGACCGAGAACGCCACCGTCACCGTCACCACCGCCTATTACGGTGCCGACGCACAGACCATGGCCGGCTTCATCACCCAGCCGCTGGAGCAGGCGATCTCGCAGGCACAGGGTATCGACTACCTGTCCTCCAGCAGCGTGCAGGGCGTGTCCACCATCACCGCCACGCTGCGCCTGAACTACGACGCCAACCGCGCGCTTACCGAGATCACCACCCAGGTGAACTCGGTCAAGAACCAGTTGCCGCCGCAGGCGCAGCAGCCGGTGCTGAACGTGCAGACCGGCGAGACCATCGACGCGATGTACATGGGCTTCTACAGCGATGTGCTGCCCACCAACAACATCACCGATTATCTCTCGCGCGTGGTCAAGCCCAAGCTCGATTCGATCAACGGCGTACAGACCGCCGAGCTGCTCGGTGCGCGCAACTTCGCGCTGCGTGCCTGGCTCGACCCGGCAAAGATGGCCGCGCACGGCATCACCGCCAGCGATGTGAATGCGGCGCTCGCGGCCAACAACTACCTGGCCGCGGTCGGCTCCAGCAAGGGCCAGGCGGTGACCGTCGACCTGACCACCGACAGCAACCTGCACTCGGTGGAGGAGTTCAAGCAGCTGGCGATCAAGCAGGTCAACGGCGCGATCGTGCGCCTGCAGGACGTGGCCACCGTGTCACTGGGCTCGGACAGCTACGACTTCAACGTCGCCTTCAGTGGCAAGCGCTCGGTGTTCATCGGCATCAAGGTCGCACCCGACGCCAACGTGCTCGACGTGGCCAAGCGTGTGCGCGAAGCGTTCCCCGACATCCAGAGCCAGCTGCCCAGCGGGCTGACCGGCAAGATTGTCTACGACGGCACCGAGTTCGTGAACAGCTCGATCACCGAGGTGGTCAAGACCCTGGTCGAGGCGCTGCTGATCGTCACTCTGGTGATCTTCCTGTTCCTGGGCAGCCTGCGCGCGGTGATCATCCCGGTGATCGCGATGCCGCTGTCGCTGATCGGCACCTTCTTCGTGATGCTGGCACTGGGTTACTCGATCAACCTGCTGACCCTGCTGGCGCTGGTGCTGGCCATCGGTCTGGTGGTGGATGACGCGATCATCGTGGTCGAGAACGTCGACCGCCACATGAAGGATGAGGGCAAGACGCCGCTGCAGGCCGCCCTGCTGGCGGCGCGCGAACTGGGTGGGCCGATCCTGGCGATGACCGTGGTGTTGATTGCGGTGTATGTGCCGATCGGATTCCAGAAGGGCCTGACCGGTGCACTGTTCAGCGAGTTTGCCTTCACCCTGGCCGGCGCGGTGACCGTGTCGGCGGTGATCGCACTGACCCTGTCGCCGATGATGGCCGCGAAATTCTTCCGTAACGAGCAGGAGAACGGCCGCTTCGTGCAATTCATCGACCGCCAGTTCGATCGCCTGCACACCGGCTACCAGCGCGTGCTGCACGATACGCTGTCGACCAAATCGGTGGTGATCGTGATGAGCGCGTTGCTGCTGCTGGCGACGATTGCGCTGGGCATGACTTCGAAATCCGAACTGGCCCCGGAAGAGGACCAGGGTGTCGTGGTCGGCCAGATCGTGGGGGCACCGAACGTGACCGCGCAGCAGATGAATGTCTATGCCAGGCAGATGTTCGACCTGGCCAGAGATCTACCTGAATACCAGCAGATGTTCCAGCTGACCGGCGTGCCCACCGTCAACCAGGGCATCGGCGGCGTGCTGTTCAAGCCGTGGGATCAGCGTCATCGCAATGCCCACGAACTGCAGCAGGTGCTGCAGCAGAAGTGGAACGGCATTGCCGGCGCCAAGGTGGCGGCGTTCCAGTTCCCGCCGTTGCCGGGTGCGTCGGGCTTGCCGATCCAGGTGGTGATCACCACCACCGAGCCGTTCCAGAACCTCAATGAGGTGGCCAGCGAAGTGCTGCAGAAGGCGCAGGCCAGCGGCAAGTTCTACTTCATCGATTCCGACCTCAAGGTGGACAAGCCACAGGGCACGGTCAGTCTCGATCGCGACATGATCACCACGCTGGGGCTTACCCAGCAGGATGTCGGTGCCGCACTGGGTTCGGCGCTGGGCGGCGGCTACGTCAACTACTTCTCGATTTCCGGCCGCTCCTACCGGGTTATCCCGCAGGTATTGCAGGTCGACCGGCTCAACCCGGACCAGGTGCTGAACAACTATATCCGCGTGCCGGACGGCGCGGTGATTCCGGCCGCGACCGTGGCGAAGATCACCCACCAGGTGGTGCCGCGTTCGCTGAACCGCTTCCAGCAGTTGAACTCGGCGACGATTTCCGGCGTCAGCGGGATGTCGCAGGGCGAGGCGCTGGCCTACCTGCGTGACCTGGTGAAGCAGGTCGCGCCGACCGGCTACAACGTCGACTACGCCGGCCAGTCGCGGCAGTTCATGAAGGAGTCCGGCGGGTTCACTGGCACCCTGCTGTTCGCCGTGATCATTGTGTTCCTGGCGCTGGCGGCGCAGTTCAACAGCCTGCGCGATCCGATCGTGATCCTGGTCTCGGTGCCCCTGGCGTTGTTCGGTGCGCTGATCTTCGTCAACCTGTTCACCAGCCTCAATATCTACACCGAGGTGGGCCTGGTGACCCTGATGGGCCTGATCAGCAAGCATGGCATTCTGATCGTGCAGTTCGCCAACCAGTCGCAACTGGCCGGCATGAGCAAGCGCGAGGCGATCGAACACGCCGCGGCGGTGCGTCTGCGACCGATCCTGATGACCACCGCGGCGATGGTGCTGGGCGTGCTGCCACTGGTGATCGCCTCCGGCGCCGGCGCGGCAGGTCGCTTCAACATGGGCCTGGTGATCTCCACCGGCCTGGCGATCGGCACCGTGTTCACCCTGTTCGTGGTGCCGGCGTTCTATCTGCTGCTTTCGACCGACCATCACGGCGAGGCAAGGTTGGACGATCAAAAGCTGATTGCCGGATAGTCAGTGTTCTCGCGGCAACACCGGTAATCGGACAAGAGAAAGGCGCGGTCACCCGCGCCTTTCTCTTGTCCGCCAACGGCCTGATCAGTTGCGTGACTGAAGCTTCGACAGCAGGCGCAGCAGTTCCAGGTACAGCCAGACCAGGGTGACCACCAGAGCGAAGGCGCCGTACCACTCCATGTATTTTGGCGCGCGGGCGTTGACGCCCTGCTCGATCATGTCGAAGTCGAGGATCAGGTTGAGGGCGGCGATTACCACCACCACGGCACTGAAGCCGATGCCGATGCCGCTGCTGCTGTAGATGAAGCCCATCGAATGGCCGAAGAAGCCCATCACCATGTTGGCCATGTACAGCAGGAACACGCCGCCGGTGGCGGCGACCACGCCCAGTTTGAACTTTTCGGTGGCGCGGATCAGTCCGCTGCGATAGGCCATCAGCAGCGCCGCCATCACGCCGAAGGTGAGGCCGACGGCCTGCATCACGATGCCGGGATAGCGCATCTCGAATATCGCCGAGAGGGCGCCGATGAAGACACCTTCGACCAGTGCGTACAGCGGCGCGGTGACCGGTGCCCAGGTCTTCTTGAATATCGTGATCATCGCCAGAATCAGACCGCCGATCGCGCCGCCGAGCATCAGCGGCATCATCGCCGGCAGACTGGCCGGGCCGGCGAACTGGTTCCAGCTGAATATCGCGCCGACCAGAACCAGGATCAGCATCAGCCCGGTCTTGTTGACCGTGCCGTTGAGTGTCATGACTTCATCGCCATGCGATACGACCGCGCCACTGGCGGCATCGAGGAAGGTGTTCTTGTTGAGTGCCGGGTTGCCGCTTTGCATGATGATTTCCCTCAGGGTATGCATACCATCCTATCTGGCCGGGCGCATTGACGACCAGCCTGCGCGGTTTCGCCGCTGCACCGCGGTGCACGAACTACGCGACAATGAGACCCTGCCGAACCATATGGAGTTCCGATGATGCCCTCCATCCTGCGTATTGCCACCCGCAAGAGCGCGCTTGCGCTGTGGCAGGCGGAGCATGTCGCCACCCTGCTGCGCGCGGCGCATCCGGGGCTGGCGGTCGAGCTGGTGCCGATGAGTACCCGTGGCGACGAAATCCTCGACAAGCCGCTCGCCTCGATCGGCGGCAAGGGGCTGTTCCTGAAGGAGCTTGAGGTGGCCATGCTGGAAGGTCGCGCCGACCTGGCCGTGCACTCGCTGAAGGACGTGCCGGCCCAGCTCGAGCCCGGCTTCATGCTGCCGGCGATGCTGCCGCGGGCGGATGCCGCCGACGCTTTCGTCAGCAACGACTACGCCGAACTGGCTGCGCTGCCGAAGGGGGCGCGGGTAGGCACCTCGTCGTTGCGGCGGCAGGCGCAACTGCGTGCGCTGCGGCCGGATCTGCAACTGCTCGACCTGCGTGGCAATGTGGGTACCCGGCTGGGCAAGCTGGACGCCGGCGGCTACGACGCCATCCTGCTGGCCTGTGCGGGACTGGAGCGGCTCGGCCTGGCCTCGCGCATCCGTTCGCGACTGGCCGCACCTGACTGGTTGCCTGCTCCCGGCCAGGCGGCCATCGCGATCGAGGCGCGCGAAGGCGCGGCCGGCGTCATCGGCCTGCTGGCCGCGCTGGAAGACACCGAGACGCGCCTGACCGTCAGCGCCGAGCGCGCAATGAACCAGGCGCTGGGCGGCAGTTGCACGGTGCCGGTGGGTGCCTGGTGCGTGCTTGGCGAGCATGGCCTGCATCTGCGCGGCATGGTCGGCGATGCTGGCAGCGGCCGGCTGCTGCATGCCGAGGCGAGTGCCGCCACTGAGCAGGCCGTCGCGCTGGGCCGCCAGGTCGCGGCGGCATTGCTGGAGCAGGGTGCGGCCGAGTTGCTCAGGTAGAACGGGAGCAGGGAACAAAGTCAGGCGCTGGCGCCTCACTTCGTTTTCGTTCCCCGTTCCCCGCTCCCCGCTCCCCGCTCCCCGCTCCCCGCTCCCCGCCTTCAGCTCAGAAGCTGTAGACCAGATTGGTGGTGGTCAGCGTGTCGGACTTCCTGATGCCCGGCCGCACGTTGCTGTTGTGACGCACCTGGAATCCGACCTTCAGGGCCAGCTTCGTGGTCATGCTGACCGCCAGGCCCGCGTCGTTCTGCAGATACGTGTTCTTCGAGCCCGCTTCCATCAGCAAGGTGTCCTCGAACGCCGTATTGGCACTGAGCTTGAACTTGTAGTTGCCCTGGCCACGTGCCACCACTTCGCCTACGGTGGGCTGCTGTTGGCGCACGCTGGCGTTGTTGACCACGACATTGGCGTCGGCCGGGCGGTAACGCTTGTAACCCGGACCGATTTCGAACGACAGCTCGTTGCGTTCGTCCTTCAGCGCGATGTAGCCGTAACCAAGCGACACCGTGGCCTGCCACAGGTTGGCGCCGAAATCGTCATGCTCGTAACGGGCGGCGCCGACGATGTAGCTGCGCGGGTCGAGCTTCAGGCCCACCGAAGCGCCGCCGTCATAGCGGTTCGCCGTGGTGTTGAATTGCTGGATCGTGTTGCCGCTGCTGTCGACAACCTTCTGCTGGCTCTTGGAGCGCAGCGCGTCGACGAAGAAGGCGTTCTTCCACTGCTCGTTTTCCTGGTTCAGGCCGAGCTTGGCATTGACGTTTTGCGAGCGCGAATTGCCGGTGGCCGAAGCAAAGCCGAATTCGCCCGAACCGCTCCAGCCACCATTGTCGCTGGCGTTGGTACTGGTGCTGGCGGATGGGTCGGTCGAGGCATTCTGGGCGTGCGCGGTGAAGTTGGCGAGGCCGGCCAGCAACAGGCCGGCGATCAGGGTCTTGTTCATCGAGGGACGTCCATTTGTTAAAGAAAAGTAAGCGGCTACCTTAACGGGGCGGCTTGAATTGGTCATGAACGGCCGATTGCCGCCAGCG
>JAJXYE010000333.1 GCA_021780735.1 Pseudomonadota bacterium
ACCACCTTGAAGGTCGTGGGCCACGTCCCGCTGGCACCCGGTGCCGACTCGGCCGAATACGATGCCTCGACCGGCCATCTGTACATCGTCACCGGCGGCAAGGACGTCGGCATGAAGGACTGCTTCCTCAACGACGTGGATCCGCTCACCGGTCATGTCTACGGCAAGCTGAAGTTCGACTCCGATCACACCGAGGCGGTCAAGGCCGAGCAACACGGCAATCGGCTGTTCGTCAACATTGCCGATCATGACGAAGTGGCGGTGGTCGACAAGAAAACGCTGAAGGTCGTTGCCACCTGGCCGCTCAGCGGTGCCCAGACCAATCTGACGATGGCCCTGGACGAGGCGGATCATCGCTTGTTCGTCGGCACCCGCAATCCCAGCAAGCTGTTCGTGCTCAATACCGACACCGGCGCGACGGTGGCGATGCTGGATGCGCCGGCGACCTCGGACGGGCTGTTCTACGACGCCGCGCGAAAGCGCGTCTACCTGCCCGGTGGCGATGGCCATCTCGGCGTGTTCCAGCAGGTGACTCCCGACCTCTATGCGGCACGGCCGTGGATTCGCAGCGCCATCGGCGCCAAGTCGGGCATCGTCGTGCCGCAGCTGGATCGCCTCTATCTGGCCGCCTCGCCCGGCGAACACGGCAAGGGCGGCGAAATCCTCTGGTTCCAGCTGGGCAAGTAGGAGCCCATCATGCGCCCCGACCGCAGCCCGCAAATCAGGCGCTCGAGCCGCCGCATGGTGCCGCTGCTTGCGCTGCTTGGCACCGCCTTGCTGGCGGCACCGGCCCACGCCAAGTCGTTCTACCATCTCGGCTCGGCGGTGACCCTGCCGGGCAAGGTGCCGGGGTGGGACTACCTGACCTACGATGCGGCACGCTCGCGTCTGTTCATCGGTCGGCGTCTCGACGGCGTCACCGTCTTCGACGTGGCCACGCACAAGGTGGTTGCCACCATTGCCGATAGCACGGGGGCGAACAAGGCCATCCTGGTGCCTCGACTCGACCGCGGCTTCAGCGTCAACGGCGATGGCACGAGCACCGAGTTCGTGCTGTCGTCGCTGAAAACCCTCCGCCGCATCCGTTTCGGCCATGATGCCGACGCCGGCAGCTACGAGCCGGTGACCGGGCAGCTGTTCTTCACCATGGGCGACAGCCGCAAGGTGGCTTTCGTCGATGCCCGCAGAGGCAAGCTCGTCGCCACCCTGGCGCTGCCCAGCGGACACATCGAGGCGTCGGCGCCGGATGGCCTGGGCAACATCTTCGTGGCCGAGCGCGATCGCGACGCGGTGGTGCGCATCGACGCGCGCAGTCACGCGGTCACCGCCAGCTGGTCGACGGCGCCCTGCCATCAGCCCACCGGGCTGGACTACGACAGCGCCGATCAGCGCATCTTTGTGGGCTGTCGCGGCGAGCACCCGCTGCTGGCCGTACTCGATGCCGCGAACGGAGCGCTGGTCACCACGCTGCCGATCGGCCGCGGCAACGATGGCGTGGTCTATGACCCGGGCAGGCATCGCATCTATACCGCCAATGGCATCGACGCCAACCTGGTGGTGATCGAGCAGACCGACGCCGACAGCTATCGGCTCGACCAGGCCATCACCACCCGGCCGATGGCCAGAACGCTGGCGCTGGATACCGCGCGTGATCGTGTCTATCTGGTGGACGCCGAGGGCGGCGTCGACCCGGGCAAGCGAGTCCATACCGCGGTGGCGCCGTTCTACCCGAACTTCTATTTCGACCAGACATTCACGGTGCTGACCTATCAGAAGAACTGAAGTTGTTGATTTGTGCGCGAGTGCGAAGCCGGCGGCTCGATCCCGCCGGGAGCGTTCGGGAAGGGATCCCCGCAAGGGCTTCAGGCGCCCCGCCTGAATCTGGAATTGATTTCATGTGTCCTGCAGATTTTGTGGATATGCGCCAGCCAGATTTGCCATGCCGTCAGGTGCTCCGGGGAGGAGTGCCGATACAAGAAACGTACACGGACTGAAAATCCGCATCGGGACAGCGCCTGCACGACCATCGACGCCGATGGTCGCGAGGCACGGAACCCCGGATGCTTTCCATCAATCGAAAAATCCATGCTGCCGGACACAGGGATCATGTACGCAGCCTCCCGGGGAGGGAATCATGTCTCAGCAAAAGCTACCCGCATTGTCCTGCCTTGCCGTTGCGCTGGCCGCCTGCCTGGTCGCGCCGCCGGCATTTTCGAAAGGGGCGGTCGACGACAGTGTCGCCGCGTCCGCGCAAACCGCTTCCGGTCAGCAACAGAACGCCCAGCAACAGGCGCAGGGCGCTTCGAATGCAACGCCGGCATCGCCGGCCAAGGCCAAGCAACTCAATCAGGTCATCGTCACCGGCACCCTGCTGCCGATCGACCCCAACTCCGCGGCTGTTCCGGTCACCACACTCGAAGCGGATGAACTCAACCGCACCGGTGTCACCAGCAACATGCTCGAAACGCTGAGCAAGGCCATTCCCGCCTTTGCCGGCCGCAGCAACGCGGGTCCGAGCAATGCGCAGAACCACAACCAGTTCACGGCGGGCGGCTCGCAGATCGAATTGCGCAACCTGCCGACGCTGGTGCTGCTGAACGGTCAGCGTCTGGCGCTGGACGGCGTCGCAGGCCTCAGCGGCAGCAAGAATTTCGTTGATGTCAGCCAGATTCCGGCCGCCGCGCTGGAGCGGGTCGATGTGGTCACCGACGGCGCTTCCTCGCTGTATGGCGCCGATGCCGTCGGTGGCGTGGTGAACTTCATCCTCAAGCACGACTACCACGGCGTGACGGCCGGCACCCAATACGGTGTGGCCAGCGGCGGTTACAAGGATCGTTCGGTGTTCGTCACGGTGGGCGGGGACGTTGGGCCGGTAAACATCACCGCCACCGCAAGCTATGCCAAGACCAGCCCGTTGTTCGAGAGCGCCCGCTCGTTCACCAGCCCGCAATATGGCGTCACCCCGGGTACCGGCCTGCCCGGTGTGGTCGACGGCGGCAACTACGTACTGGGGCCGGGCCTGCTCTCGCCGCCCGTCCCGACGGGCACTTCGGCCACTGCCGGCAGCTACGCGGATCTGTCGCCGGGCGTCTACAACGCCACCAGCGCCTCGCAGCTGTCGCAACGCTTCGACTATTCGAAATACGCCATGCTGCTGCAACAGGAGGAGCACAAGAACCTTGTCCTCGACATCACGTCGCAGCCGTTCTTCGATGACCGGGTGACGGCCTTCGGCGACGTCCTGATCTCGCAGAACAAGGTGCATTCCACCGCATGGCAGGCGGGGGGACAGCCGTTCTCGTTCGCCTCGCTCACCGTGCCGGCCGGCTCGCCCTACAATCCGCTGACCACCGACGCGACAGGCGTGACGTTTGCCGACATGTCGCGGCCGAAAGGGGTGTTCGACACTACCGACGCGTATCGCTTCTCCGCCGGACTGAAGGGCACGTTGTCGGGTTCGTGGAACTGGCAAAGCAGTGTCGATTACAGCGAGAGCAAGGTGCAGGAGCGCGACACCAACCTGCTCTTCAGGCCGAACCTGGCACCTGCCGTCGCCGGTGGATACGATGCCAAGGGCAACGCCGTGGCCGGCGGCGCCTACAGCATGGTCTACGGCGGTTACTCGATCAATAACGCGATGGTGCTGCAGCCGGCGCTCGATCCGTTCGCGGTGAGCGGCAACCCGGCCGGTGCGCTGGCCAACGTCTTCGGCACCGAAGTGCTGCATGGCGACAGCAAGCTCTATTCCTGGGACGCGCACGTCGTCGGCCATCTGTTCGAGCTGCCGGCCGGTGCGGTGAACCTCGCGGTCGGGGTGGGCTGGCGGCACGAGTCGATTTCCGGCTACGCCGACCCCAATGGCCGCGTCACCGATCCGGTCACCGGCTCCACCGCAGGCAACGCCCAGAACTGGATCGGCGGCCTGTACACCGACCCGTTCAGTCACGGTCGCAACGTCAGCGCGGCGTACGCCGAGACGCTGATTCCGATCACCTCCAGCAGCATGAACGTACCCGGCGTGCACCAGCTCGAGCTGACCCTGGCCAGCCGCTTCGAACACTACAGCGACGCCGGCAACGGTACCTCGCCGAAGTTCGGCTTCCGCTGGGAGCCGATCGACAACCAGTTCGTGGTTCACGGGACTTACACCAAGTCGTTCGCCGCCCCGCCGCTGTATCAGGCCTACGGTCCGTTCGACACGCGCCCGGTCACCGACCGCCTGATCGGCATCGTGTTCGGCAGCCAATACGCCGTCGGCAACAGCTTCAACGGCCAGGACGGCGTCAACCCGTCGCTCAAGCCGTCCACCGCGGTGTCGCGCTCGATCGGTTTCGAGTTCCATCCGAACTTCATCAGCGGCCTGACCCTGACCGCGGATTACTCCTCGATCAAGCTCAGCGGTTTCCCGGGAGGCGCGGACTTCACCCGGATCATGCAGTCGGTCAATGACCAGGGTTCGGCCTCGCCGTATTTCGACAGCGTGAGCACGGGCAACTTCACCAATCTCGGTGGTACCAGTCCGTTCGGAACACCGGGATCGCTGCTGGCGTTTCTGACCAACCCGGTTACCGGTGCGCCCGATCCGAGCAAGTATTCGCAGCTCTACGTCATCGACCGGTTCCGCAACCAGAGTGCGCTGGTCGAGCACTCCTGGCTGCTGGGACTGGACTACATCCTGCCCTGGAACAAGTACGGCAACTGGGAGCTGTCCAGCAAGGGCACGATTTTCAATTCGTTCAAATTCCAGCGCCGTCCGGGCGATTCGTTCCAGCAGTACGCGGGCGCCGCCAGCAACATCGGTGTGTTCGCCGGGACGCTGCCGAAGTACCGCTTCTACACGACGCTCGACTGGTCGAACAACCACTTCGACATCGCACTTGCAAACACCTGGATCTCCTCGGTGCAGGACGAGGGTGCCGCCGGGACGCTGCCGGGCATCACGGTGCCGAGCTACAGCGTGTGGGATCTGCAGGGATCGTATACCTGGATGCTCGGGGCCGGCACGGGCGATGACGGCAGGCAGGTCACGCTTGCCCTTGGCGTGAACAACATCGACAACACCATGCCGCCGATCTTCCCGCGTGCCTTCACCAACCAGTTCACCAACAGCGACATCGGCACCTACTCGCCGATCGGACGGCTGGTGTACGGCAGCCTGAAGGTGAATTTCTGAGAGGGTTACCCTCATGCCGAAGGCGCTGAACTTCGGGCACGCTGACACTGCGCCACCCGGCATGGGCGCGGTGGCGGGGTGAAGGATCTGGCGGTGCCCGGACTGATCGTTCGCAGGACGGTCAGTCCGGGCAGCGACAAGCTGCATCCCGCTGCCCGGGTTACGCGTCCGTGTCGGGGCGAGTTCCACCTTCCATAGCCGATCCTGAGGTATATCCACGTGTCAGAAATCGAATCCGCCAGCATCGCCGCCAGGCTCGACCGGCTGCCGCCGTCGCGCACCATCTGGACCATCATCACGCTCATTTCGCTGGGCGGCTTGTTCGAATTCTATGATCTGTTCTTCACCGGATACGTGGCGCCGGGAATGATCAAGTCGGGTCTGTTCAGCGCGCAATCGCTGGGTATCTTCGCCAGCCTCAGCAGCATTCGCGTCGCCGGCTTCGGCACCTTCGTGTTCAGCACGTTTGCCGGCCTGTGGGTGGGCGTGGTGCTGCTGGGTCACCTGCCCGACCGCTTCGGCCGGCGACCGGTTTTCACCTGGTCGCTGGTCTGGTACGTCACCTGCACCGCGATCATGGCCTTTCAGCAAACCGGCGCCATGCTCAACGTCTGGCGCTTCATCGCCGGCCTCGGCTTTGCGGTGCAGCTGATCACCATCGACACCTACATCTCCGAGCTTATCCCCGGCGCCGAGCGTGGCCGCGCGTTTTCCATCAACCAGTTCATCACCTTCAGCGTGGTGCCGCTGGTGGCCTTGCTGGCCTGGTTGCTGGTGCCGATCAGCCCGCTCGGTCTGGACGGCTGGCGCTGGGTGGTGCTGATCGGTTCGGTCGGCGCGGCGGTGGTGTGGTTGCTGATCCGCAAGATCCCGGAAAGCCCGCGCTGGCTCGCGCTCGAGGGGCGTGTGGACGAGGCCGAGGCGGTCATCGCGATGATCGAGCGCAAGGTCACGGCCGAGACCGGCAAGCCGCTGCCGCCTCCCGAGCCGGTGGCTGCACACGAGCACGGCAAGGGCCGGTTTCGTGAAATATTCTCCGGTGGCTACGGCAGGCGCACCGCCATGCTGTCAGTGTTCAACATGGCGCAGGTGATCGGGTTCTACGGCTTCGCAGCGTGGGTGCCCACCCTGCTGATCGCACGCGGCATCACCTTGACCCACAGCCTGGAATATTCGCTGATCATCGCCATCGCCAATCCCGTCGGTCCGTTGCTGGGAACCCTGTTTGCCGATCGCGTGGAGCGCAAGCGCCAGATCATGCTGGGGCTGACCATCATGGGACTGGCCATGATCGCCTTCTCGCAGGCCAGCAATCCGGCCTTGCTGATCGTGCTGGGCGTGCTGTTCACCCTGGCCGCCAACGTCATGTCGTATGCCTATCACAATTACCAGGCCGAACTTTACCCGACCCGGATCCGCGCCCGTGCCATCGGCTTCGTCTATTCGTGGAGTCGCATCGCGGCTGCCTTTGCCGGCCTCGCCATTGGCTGTTTTCTCAACGCGGGCGGCGTGCCGGCCGTGGCCATCTTCATCGCGATCGCGATGGTGGTGGGGATTGTCGTCATCGGTGTGTTCGGGCCGGCAACGAAGGGCATTTCCCTGGAGAGGATCAACTCCTGAGGCTGTGTTCGTGCGGCCGTCAAACGTCGTGCAAGGCCGCCCGGCTGTCGAGCAAGGCATGCACGCTCGTGTCAGGACACGAGCTGCCGCACCGGCGTCGGCGAAGATCCGCCATGGCATGCATGACCGGCGTTGTGTCGTGATATTGCGAACGCAGCCGGGTCATCGGTAAGCAAAGTCAAAGCGTGCCCGGTTAACTTCAACCATTCATTGACCGCTTTGCGTCTTCGCAGCGGGGAATCGCAACGGAGTTCGCTTTGTGGGCAAGTTGTCAGCACTCTTGCTGGATGATCGGAAGACCTTGCCAAGGTCGCGCCTGTATCGCGTCGGAGGCCTGGCCGGTCTGTTGATCGCCACCGCGTGCACGCTGTCGGGTTGCGCCACCTACAGCAGTCTGCCGCTGGGCACGGGTCGCGGAGCCGGCAGTGTGCAGGAGCTCAGTGCGCCTACCGCGCAGATGTCCTTGCCCACGCTGGCAAGCCACCGGTTTGATCCAACCGACGGTCTGGATGCCACCGAGGTCGCGATGCTGGCGGTGGCGAACAGCCCGCAGCTGAAGCTGAAACGCGACGAGCTGGGCATCGCCCGGGCGCAGGCGTTTGCCGCCGGCCTGCTGCCCGATCCCCAGCTGGGGCTGTCGGCTGATTTTCCGCGACACTCCGGAGCGGGCCTGACCACCGCCTACAGCCTGGGCCTGAGTGAAGACATCAGTGCCCTGCTGACGCGATCCTCACGCCGGGCGGCGGCACGC
>JAJXYE010000026.1 GCA_021780735.1 Pseudomonadota bacterium
TCCTTCGCCGCGGCGGTGGGCAGCGCGGTCAGCCCGATGCGATCGCCGCCGCTGGGTGTCCAGCGATACAGGCCGCCCAGGTAGGCATAGACACAGGCATCCACGCAGACAGCGGCCCGCGCTGTCTTGCGGGCATGCCTGGGTTTTCGCGGCGTGCCCAGATGCGTGGCCATGCCGCCGGCGCGGAAGATCCGCCCCAGCGCCATGGCGGCTGCGAGATCACCGCCCGGCGCGTTGAGGTAAATGTCAGCGCCGGCAGGGATGCGGCCGGCGCGCTGCAGCGCCTCGAAGCGCCGCGGCGCCGCGGCATCGATCTCACCGTGCAGATACACCTGCGGATAGCGGGTCACCTCGAGGGTCAGCCGGTCACGGAAGACGTCGATGGCGAGCCGACCCGAGGCGTGCTGCGCGACGCTGCCCGGCGCCGCGGTGCTGACAGCGAGGCTCAGCAACGCGCCCCACGACGTAGTCCGCAGCGTGGCTCGCGCGCGGGTCGAACGTAGATCAGCGTGACAAGACGGCACGTGCACTCCCGGCGGTCAAAGAATGCAGTCTCTCGCTTGCCGGATGTCCCTCCAATGAACGCGCATGCTGCGCCGGTGCACCGTGCACCCACAAGGAGCGGCCATCAATGCCTGGCGGGACGATCCTTGCCGTTGTCGCCGTGGCACGCGTGCGCCGCGGCACCGCTGAATGGATACCACCGCGTGCATGACCTTGCACCCTTGTGGTGGCTGGCCTGGAGGCGAATAATCCGCGCGCTGCGTTGCACAACCCCGCGTATCGCAGCCTGAGCTGCTCCCGTGATCCGACCTGCCAGTCCGACCGTGCCGGCGGGGAGCGCTCATTCCAGGAAACTGCCTCGTGACCTTGTTGAGTGAGGAAACGACCGACGCCCCGGCGCTCCCCCTGCCGCCGCCGGTCTTTCCCGATTACCGTGTGACTTCGCTGATCGTTGCCTGCGCCATTTTCATGGAGCAGCTGGACGCGACCGTGCTGGCCACAGCGTTGCCGACGATGGCGCGCGACTTCCACGTCGGCGCGCCGTCGATGAGCATCGCGATGACGGTGTACCTGCTGGCGCTGGCGATCCTGATTCCGGCCAGTGGCGCGGTGGCCGAGCGCTTCGGCACCAAGCGGGTGTTCCAGGCCTCGATCGTGGTGTTCGTGCTCGGCTCGATCGCCTGTTCGTTCGCCGGCAGCCTGCCGATGATGGTGGCCGCGCGGCTGCTGCAGGGCGCCGGCGGCGCGATGATGGCGCCGATCGGGCGGCTGATCGTGCTGCGCACGGTGGAGCGCCGGCATCTGGTATCGGCGATGTCGTGGACGCTGATTCCGGCCTTTCTCGGCCCGCTGATGGGGCCGCCGCTGGGCGGCTTCATCGTCACCTATCTGGACTGGCACTGGATCTTCTACATCAACGTGCCGATCGGCGCGCTCGGCTACTGGCTGGTGCGCCGCTTCATCCTGGAAATTCCCGCCAGCACCGCGACGGCGCGCTTCGACCTGACCGGTTTCGCGCTGTGCGGGGTCAGCCTGGGCAGTCTGCTGTTCGGCTTCGAGTTGATCGGGCAGAGCGCCGACCTGGCCCGGGCGCTGGCTTTGATCGCGCTGGGCAGTGCGTCCGGCCTGGGCTATTTGCGGCATGCGAAAGGACGGCGCGATCCGCTGCTTGATCTGTCGCTGCTGAAGATTGACTCGTTCCGCCTGTCGGTGATCTCCGGCTCACTGATGCGGGTGACCCAGGGCGCGCAACCGTTCCTGCTGCCGCTGATGTTCCAGATCGGTTTCGGCCTGTCCGCGGTACGCAGCGGCGAGCTGATCCTGGCCACCACACTGGGGGCGATCGTGATGCGCGGCGCCACCCCGGGCTTGTTGCGCCGGGTCGGCTTTCGCCGCGGCATGCTGGTCAACGGCGTGCTGTCCAGCCTTGGCTATGCGGTGTGCGCATTTTTCCGGGCGGACTGGCCATTCGCGCTGATGTTCGCCCTGCTGTTCTGCTGCGGCGCCTTCATGTCGTTCCAGTTCGCGGCGTACAACACAGTGGCCTACGAGGCCGTGCCGACCAAGCGAATCAGCACCGCCAGCAGCCTCTACACCACCTTGCAGCAGTTGATGCTGTCGGTTGGCATCTGCATGGGTGCGCTGGTGCTGAAGCTGAGCATGGGCCTGGGCCGGCATGCTGTCCCGCATCAGCTGGATTTCTCGATCGCCTTCATCGTCGTCAGCCTGATCTCGCTGAGCTCGACCCGCTGGCACCTGCGCTTTGCGCCGGACGCGGGGCACGAACTGAGCGGACACCGGCAAGGCGCTTGAAACGGCCCGGAGCTGCCTGATCAATCACCCTGCTTCGCGGTCACGATCCGGCACGGTGTCGCTCGGCCAGCAGCGCCACCACATCCGCCATCGACAATCCCCGTGCCCGCAACGCCACGGTGAGATGGAAGATCAGGTCCGCCGCCTCGCCCAGCAGTTCCCCGTCACCCTGCACCACCGCCGCCAGCGCCGTCTCGACACCCTCTTCGCCCACCTTCTGCGCGATACGGCGAATGCCGCCGTCGAACAAGCGGGTGGTATAGCTGCCTTCGGGACGCTCGCTGTGGCGCTGTGCGACCAGCGCGTCGAGTTCGGCAAGAAAGCCCAGCGGCGGGCGGACATCAGTGCTGTTGCCGAAGCAACTGGAAGTGCCCGTGTGGCAAGTCGGCCCGTGCGGCTCGGCCTGGATCAGCAAGGTGTCGGCGTCGCAGTCGATGCGCAGCGATTTCAGCGCCAGCACGTGACCCGAGCTTTCACCCTTGGTCCACAGGCGCTGCTTGCTGCGACTGTAGAAGGTGACGTGGCCGCTGGCCCGGGTCTGCGCCAGCGCTTCGGCGTTCATGTAGCCGAGCATCAGCACCTCGCCGCTGCGCCAGTGCTGCACGATCGTCGGCAGCAGGCCGTTGCCCTTGGCCCAGTCGAGTCGGCTGGTATCGTTGGCATTGCTCATGGTGGTCAGTCCTTGTGCCTACAACCGTATGGCCACGCCCTGCTCGTGCAGATACTGCTTGAGCGCGGGGATCGCGATGGCGCCGGAGTGGAACACGCTGGCGGCCAGCGCACCATCCACGTCTGCCTCGACGAAGGCGTCGCGAAAATGTTCAGCGGCGCCGGCGCCGCCGGAGGCTATCAGTGGCACGTGGCAGATGGCGCGGACGGCCGACAGCTGCTCCCGATCGTAACCGCCACGTACGCCGTCGCTGCCCATGCAGTTGAGCACGATCTCGCCGGCGCCGCGCTGCTGGGCTTCGGCGACCCAGTCCAGCGTGCGGCGCGGCAGCGCCTGGGTCTTGCCGGGATCGCCGGTGTACTGGCGCACGCGCCATTCGCCGTCGGCATCGCGCAGTGAGTCGATGCCGGCCACCACGCACTGCACGCCGAACGCGGCGGCCAGTTCGTCGATCAGCTCGGGCCGCTCCAGCGCCGGTGAGTTCACCGAGATCTTGTCGGCTCCGGCATGCAGCACGGCGCGCGCCTCGTCGACCGAGCGGATGCCGCCAGCGACGCAGAACGGGATGTCGATCACCCGGGCAACTCTCTCCACCCAGCCGCGATCCACACTGCGCCCTTCCGGGCTGGCGGTAATGTCGTAGAACACCAGCTCGTCGGCGCCTTCGTCGCGGTAGCGCAACGCGAGGTCGACAATTTCGCCCATCACCACGTGATCCCGAAAACGCACGCCCTTGACCACCTGACCGTCGCGCACGTCGAGGCAGGGAATCAGGCGACGGCTCAGCATGTCAGTGCGTCTTCCAGGCTGAAGTGGCCATCCAGCAGGGCACGGCCCAGGATCACCGCCTTGGCGCCGGAGTCCCGCACCGCGCGAATGTCGGCCAGCGAGCGCACCCCGCCCGATGCCTGCAGCGCAAGCCCGGGGACGGTATCGGTCAGGTGCCGATACAGCTCCAGGTTGAAGCCGGCCAGCATGCCGTCGCGATCGATATCGGTGCACAGCAGGTGACGCGCGCCACGATCGGCATACCAGGGCGCCAATTCGTCCAGCGTGCGGGCTTCGATCTCGGTCCAGCCGGCGCTGGGCAAAACCCATTGGTCGCCCACCATGCGCGTATCCAGCGCGATGGTGATTCTGTCGCTACCGAACAGCTCCAGCCAGTTCGCCACCCGTTCGGGGTCGCGGATGGCGACGCTGCCCAGCACCACGCGGCGCACGCCGATATCGAACAGTCGCCGCAGGTCGGCCTCGTCGCGCACGCCGCCGCCGGCCTGCACATCGACGCCTTCGTCCACGATCGCCTTGATCACGGTCAGGTTGTCGAGATTCCCCGAGCGCGCGCCGTCGAGATCGACCAGATGCAGCCAATGTGCCCCGGCATGCAGGTAGCGCTGAGCCAGTTCACGCGGATCGGTGGCATACGTGGTCTGCTGCGCGTAGTCGCCCTGGCGCAGACGCACCACACGCCCATCGCGCAGATCAATGGCGGGAATGACGTGAAAGCTCATAGGTTCAGGAAGTTCTTCAGCAATTGCGCGCCGACCGCAGCCGAACGCTCGGGGTGAAACTGCATGCCGTGGAAATTGCCACGGGCCACAACGGCCGAAAACTCACCGGCGTAATCGCTGCTGGCGAGGGTGAAATCGCCCAGGGGCACAGCATAGCTGTGCACGAAGTACGCCTGATCGTGCTCACCCAGCCCGGCCAGCAGCGGATGCGCCGATTTCGCACACAGACTGTTCCAGCCCATGTGCGGCACGCGCAAGCCGGGGAGCCCGGCAAAGCGCCGCACCGACGCGGGAAGCAGACCAAGGCATGCAGTATCACCCTCTTCCGAATGCGTGCACAGCAGCTGCATGCCGAGGCAGACGCCAAGCACGGGCTGGTTCAGCGAGCGCAACACGTCCACCAGGCCCAGCTCGCGCAGCCGCGCCATGCCGGGGCCGGCGGCGCCCACGCCAGGCAGGATCACCTTGTCGGCGACACGAATGGTCCGCGCGTCGGCAGTCAGCGCCGCATCCACGCCCAGCCGCTGCAAGGCATAGCGCACCGAGCCGATATTGGTGCCGCCAGCGTCAACCAGCACCACGCTCATCAGAGCGTGCCCTTGGTGCTTGGCAGCTCGCTGCCTTCTCGACGCATGGCCTGACGCAGTGCCCGGGCGACGACCTTGAAACAGGCTTCGACCATATGGTGCGCGTTTTCGCCATGCACGCTCAGGTGCAGGTTGGCACCCAGGGTTTCGCACAGCGAACGGAAAAAGTGCGGCACCAGTTCGGTCGGCACCTCGCCAACCCGCTCGCGTGGAAAGCTGCCCTCGAACACGAAGCAGGGCCGGCCCGACAGATCCAGCGCGGCGCTGGCCTGCGCTTCGTCCATCGGCAAAGTGAAGCCGTAACGGCCAATACCGCGCTTGTCGCCGAGCGCCTGCTTCAGTGCCTGGCCCAGCGCCAGCGCGCAATCCTCGATGGTGTGGTGCTCGTCGATATGCGTGTCGCCATCGCAATACAGCTCCAGTGCGAAGCCGCCGTGCTTGCCGATCTGCTCCAGCATGTGGTCGAAAAAGCCCAGCCCGGTACGCGCCTGCGGCTCGGCGACACGATCCAGGTCGACGCTGACCGTGATGCGGGTTTCCCGGGTGTTGCGTACCACCGTCGCCGTGCGTGGTGCGTCCAGCAGCTGGTGCGCCAGCTCGCTCCAGTCCAGCCCCAGCGGGCCGACGCGGCAACCGCGCACGCCGAGGTTGGCGGCGAACTGCAGATCGGTCTCGCGATCGCCGACCATCGCCGACGCGGCCCGGCTCCAGCCGTCGTCGGCCAGATAGTGGCGCGCCAGACCGATGCCGGGCTTGCGCGTGTCCTTGCCTTCATGCGGAAAGCTGCGGTCGATCAACACCTCGCCAAAACGGATGCCCTGCGAGCCCAGCAGGCGCAGCAGCAGATCGTGCGGGCCATGGAAATCGGCCTCGGGAAAGCTGTCGGTACCCAGGCCGTCCTGGTTGGTCACCATCACCAGCTCGTAGCCGGCGGCGACGAAACGCTGCAGCGCGGCGATCACGCCCGGCAGCAGGGCCAGCTTTTCGAAGCGGTCGATCTGCTCGTCGGCCGGCTCCTCGATCAGGCAGCCGTCGCGATCGACAAAGAGGATCTTGCGACTCATCCCGCCACTCCCTGCAACGCCGCCAGCAGGCGATCGTTCTCCGCCCGCGTACCGATGGTGATGCGCAAGGCGTCGCCAAGTTTCGGGTAGCGCCGTATGTCGCGCACGACGATGCCGGCATCCAGCAGGCGCTGGTAGACGGCAGCGGCATCATCGAAGCGCACGGCCAGGAAATTCGCCTGCGACGGCAGCACGGCGCGCACGCACGGCAGCGCCGCCAGCGCGCCGCGTACCCGCTCATGTTCGCTGCGCACCATGGCAATGTGCGCGCGTGCCTGCTCCTGGCCCGGTGCGGAAAAGGCGGGCAGCGCCACGGCCACGCAGGGCGACGGCAGTGGATAGGGCGACATCACCCGGCGCAGCAGCGCAATCACGGCAGCAGTGGCCAGCACGCTGCCGATGCGTGCACCGGCCAGCGCCCAGGCCTTGGACAGCGTGCGCAGCACGGCCAGACATTCATGGCGATCGATCAGATCCGCCACGCTGCCCTCGCAGGAAAACTCGACATAGGCCTCGTCGACCACCAGCAGCGCCCGACCATCCAGTTGCCGCAGCAGCCGCTCGATGCTCTC
The DNA here is from genome assembly GCA_021780735.1 of Pseudomonadota bacterium. Taxonomy (GTDB): domain Bacteria; phylum Pseudomonadota; class Gammaproteobacteria; order Xanthomonadales; family Rhodanobacteraceae; genus Rhodanobacter. Next base: position 6,721 of record JAJXYE010000026.1, read on the forward strand.
GCGCGGAACGGACTGCCCACTGGGGTTGTTCGGTGTGCACACGAAGATCAGTTTGACGGCAGGGGTGACGGCCGCGAGGACGGCATCCACGTCCAGGCTGAAGTCATCGGCCAGCGGCACCTCGATCACCGCCGCGTTCTGGATGCCCGCATACACCTTGTACATGCCGAACGTGGGTGGCTGGATCAGGATCGCGTCCTGGCCTGCGCGGCAGAACGTGCGCACCAGCAGGTCGATCGCCTCGTCGCTGCCGCGACCGATCAGCAACTGGTCGTGCCGCACGCCATACAGCGCAGCCAACTGCTCGACCAGCGCCGCCGGCTGCGGATCGGGGTAGCGATTGCAACCCAGGCCTGCGTCACCCGCCGGTGCCCACGCCGATTCGTTCGCGTTCAGCCACACCTCGCCACCGCTGGCCTCCATGCGTGCGGAGGAATACGGCTGCAGGGCACGGATTTCCGGTCGGGCCAGATCGAGCACGCTCATGTTGACGACTCCAGTGCAGCCAGGCGCAGGGTGACCGCGCGACGATGTGCCTCCAGTTGCTCGGCCGCTGCCAGCGTCGCCGTGCAGGGACCGATCGCGCGCAAGCCATCGGCACTGACTTCCTGCACGCTGATCTGCTTCTGGTAACTGGCCACCGACACGCCGCTGTAGCTGCGCGCGTAACCGTAGGTCGGCAGGACATGGTTGCTGCCGCTGCAGTAATCACCGACCGACTCGGGTGTCCACTGGCCGAGGAAGATCGAGCAACTGGAGG
>JAJXYE010000180.1 GCA_021780735.1 Pseudomonadota bacterium
TGTCGAGGGCGATTTCACGGCGCGGCTGAGCAAGCTCAACGGCAAGAAGTTCGAGCAGTTCGATCTCGTCAACGAGGCCGACGCCGAGGCTGCGCGCGCCGCACTGAAGCGGGCCGCGAATGGCCACCTCACGGTCAGCGACGTCAGCTCGAAGGAGCGCAAGCGCCGCCCGGCGGCACCGTTCACCACCTCCACCCTGCAGCAGGAGGCTGCGCGCAAGCTCGGCTTCACCACCAGCCGCACGATGAAGGTCGCGCAGGGTCTGTACGAGGGCGTTGCGCTGGGCGATGAAGGCAATGTCGGCCTGATCACCTACATGCGTACCGACTCGACCATGCTGGGCGACGATGCGTTGGCCGAGCTGCGCCAGCTGATCGCGCGCGATTTCGGCGGTCACGCGCTGCCGGATGCGCCGCAGGTGTACAAGACCAAGTCGAAGAACGCGCAGGAGGCGCATGAGGCGATCCGGCCGACCTCGGCGATGCACACGCCGAAGGCGGTCGCGGCTTTCCTCAATGACGACCAGCGCAAACTCTACGAATTGATCTGGAAGCGCACGGTCGCCTGCCAGATGATCCACGCCACCCTGAATACGGTAAGCGTCGAGTTTGCCGTGAAGGACGTGCCCGGCGGCGACGCCTCCTTTCGAGCCAGCGGCACCACGGTGATCGATCCCGGCTTCCTGGCGGTGTATGAGGAAGGCAGCGACCAGAAGAAGGCGGATGACGACGACGAAGGCCGCCGGTTGCCGCGAATGGCGGTGGGCGAGCAGGTGCCGCTGCACGAGATCACCGCTGACCAGCATTTCACCGAGCCGCCGCCACGCTATTCCGAAGCCAGCCTGGTCAAGGCGCTGGAAGAGCACGGCATCGGTCGGCCATCGACCTACGCCAGCATCATCCAGGTATTGCAGAACCGCGAATACGTGTTCCTCGACAGCCGCCGCTTCAAGCCCAGCGATGTCGGTCGTGCGGTGAGCAAGTTCCTGACCCTGCATTTCACCCGGTACGTTGACTACGACTTCACGGCGAAGATGGAAGACGAGCTGGACGCGGTCAGCCGCGGCGAGGAAGCGTGGGTACCGCTGATGGAGCGCTTCTGGGTGCCGTTCAAGCAGCAGGTCGACGAGAAGACCGAGTCGGTCGATCGCAGCGAGGCCACCGGCGCGCGCGAACTGGGCAGTGACCCGAAGACCGGCAAGCCGGTGTCGGTACGGCTGGGCCGGTTCGGACCGTATGTGGCGATCGGCACCAAGGACGACGAGGAAAAGCCGACCTTCGCCAGCCTGCGTCCGGGCCAGAGCATGCACACCATCACCCTGGCCGAGGCGATGGAGCTGTTCAAGCTGCCGCGAAAGCTGGGGCAGGCGGAAAATGGTGATGAAGTGAGCGTGGCGATCGGTCGCTTCGGTCCGTTCGTCAAGCAGGGCAGTACCTACGCTTCGTTGAAGGCGGAGGACGATCCGTACACGATCGAACTGCCACGCGCGTTGCAGGTGGTGGCCGAGAAGCTCGAAATGCTGGCGAACCGGCTGATTCTGGACTTCGGCAATGGCGTGCAGGTGCTCAACGGTCGCTATGGTGCCTACATCACCGACGGTGAAAAGAACGCCCGGATCCCGAAAGAGCAGGAGCCCAAAGATCTGACCGAAAAGCAGTGCCTGGAGCTGCTTGCGGCGGCGCCGGTGCGCAAGGGACGTTTCGGCAAGAAGACGGCGAGCAAGAAGGCTGCCGTGAATAAGGCCGCGCCAGCGGAAAAGGCAGCGGTGAAAAAGGCGGCGAAAAAGAAGGCGCCAGCGAAGAAGGTATCCGGCAAGAAAGCCGCGGTGAAGAAGGTCGCAACAAAAAAGGCCGCGACCAAGAAGGCGGCAGTCGGCAAGATCGAGGCCTGAGTGCTGCGGCGCTTTACCCTCACCGAGCTGGATGCCGCCGCGCAGTTGCTGCGCGACGGTGGCGTGCTGGCCTATCCCACCGAGGCCGTGTTCGGCCTTGGCTGCGACCCACATGACCGGGTCGCCTTCGACCGCTTGTTTGCGCTGAAGCAGCGGCCGCCCGCGCAGGGCGTGCTGCTGATTGCCGCGGAGTTCGCTCAGCTCGAGCGCTATATCGAACTGGCTGCCGTGCCGGACGCGATCCTGCGCCAGGTTCGGGCCAGCTGGCCCGGCCCGCACACCTGGGTGTTTCCGCGCTCGGCTGCCGTGCCGGCATGGATCGCCGGCAGTCACGCCGGTATCGCGCTTAGGGTTACCGCGCATGAGCCTGCCGCGGCGCTGTGCCGCGCCTACGGTGGAGCGCTGGTGTCGACCAGCGCAAACCCCCATGGGCTGCCACCGGCGCGCAGCGCAGCCACGGTGGTCGACTATTTTGCCGACGCGCTGGATGGTCTGCTGGACGCTCCGCTGGGCGCTCAGGATCATCCCACGACAATTCGCGACGCCCTGTCGGGCGCTATGATCCGGGCGTGAGCGCGCGGGGAAGCGTGTCGGCGCAGGTGCCGTCCGATGACCAGTCGAGGTTGCCCGGGACTGTCTTCGTCATCTGGCCCGGTCGCGAACCGCTGCGGCAGGCCGTGGCCGCTGCGAGGAATACTTGAGTTGTGGAGGACACCCGTGGCCATCGTCTATGACACCCGCCAGCGCGAGGCCGCGCCACAGCTGCCGCTGCTGCATGCACCCCATCCGGCGCGGGTGCTGGCCTGGCGCGACGGCGCGCCGATTAGCGCCGAGCAGTTCCTGGCCGAGGTGCGTGCCCTGGCCGATACCCTGCCGGCGGCCAGCGCTGCGGTAAACCTATGCGAGGATCGTTACGCGTTCGTGCTGGCGTTCTGCGCCATCGTGCTGCGTGGTCAGATCAACCTGCTGCCTTCGTCGCGCGCACCGCAAGCGGTGGACGAAGTGATGGCGGCACATCCCGGTTGCTATGCGCTGGGGGAGCAGGCACTCGATCCGGCACCTCCGGGTTATCGGCGGCTACCGCGGCGGGCCCCCCCGCGCGGCGCGGAAGTCGCAAAGCCGTGGCCAACGATTCCGGCCGACCAGGTGGTGGCGATTGGTTATACCTCCGGCTCCACCGGCAAGCCGAGCGCCAATGCCAAGACCTGGGGCAGCTTTCATGCAAGCAATGCCGGCAACCTGGCGATGCTGCAGGCGGTGCTGGGCGAACGATTTGAAGTGGTCGCCACCGTGCCGCCGCAGCACATGTACGGGATCGAGATGTCGGTGTTGCTGCCGCTGCTTGGCGACGTCGGTGTGCACGCGGGACGGCCGTTCTTTCCGGCCGATGTGGCCGCTGCCCTGGCCGGCGTGCCGTCGCCGAGGGTGCTGGTAACCACGCCGGTACACTTGCGCGCGCTGGTCGACTCGGGGGTTGCGCTGCCGCCGGTCGCTGCGATGGTGTCGGCTACCGCGCCGTTGCCGGTCGACCTGGTAATGGCGGCGGAGCAGCGCTTCGCTGCGCCGGTGCTGGAGGTCTTCGGTTCCACCGAAACCTGTGTGTTCGCCAGCCGGCGCCCGAGCGTGGATCAGGACTGGCTGCTGTACGACGGCGTCAACCTGCATCCGCAGCCGGATGGTACGGTCGTCCATGCGCCGCAATTGGCCGTGCCGATCAGCTTGGCCGATATCGTCAGCCTCGCCGACGGCGGTCGCCGTTTCCGGCTGCGCGGCCGCCGCGCCGACATGCTGGAAATCGCCGGCAAGCGCGCCTCACTGGCCGACCTCAATCGTCGCCTGCTGGCCATTCCCGGGGTACGGGACGGTGTCGTATTCCAGCTTGAGGGTGGCGATGCGCTCGATGTCCACCGGATCGCCGCACTGGCGGTGGCGCCGGGGCTGGACGAACATGTGATCCTTGATGCGCTGCGCCGGGCGATCGATCCGCTGTTTCTGCCGCGCCCGCTGCGGCTGGTCGATGCATTGCCGCGCAACGAGACCGGCAAGTTGCCCCGTGCGGCCTTGATGGAGCTGTTGCACCACAGCTGCTGAATCCGCGCAAGAGCCGGCTGCTGACTCGCCGCTGCCATTACAATCCGCGCTCACGCAGGTTGCGTCCGGTGCAATGGAGTTCGACATGAAGGTTCTGGTGATTGGCGGTGGCGGCCGCGAGCATGCGTTGGCGTGGAAGCTGCGCTTGTCGCCCCAGGTCGACGAGGTGATCGTGGCGCCGGGCAATGCCGGTACCGCGAGCGAACCGGGCATTCGCAATGCGCAGGTCGCCGCAAACGATCTCGATGGTCTGTTGCAGCTGGCCAAACGCGAGAAAGTCGGCCTGACCGTGGTTGGCCCGGAGGTGCCGCTGGTGGCCGGTGTGGTCGACCGTTTTCGCGCTGCCGGCTTGCGCGTATTCGGGCCGCGTGCGATTGCCGCGCAACTGGAGGGTTCCAAGGCGTTCGCCAAGGATTTCCTGCAGCGGCACAACATTCCGACCGGCCGCTACGCCGTGTTCACCGAATTGAATCAGGCACTGGCCCATGTGCGTGCCCACGGCGCGCCGATCGTGATCAAGGCCGATGGTCTGGCTGCCGGCAAGGGTGTGGTGGTGGCGCTGACCCTGGCCGACGCCGAACTGGCCTTGCACGACATGCTAGGTGCGCACAGCTTCGGCGATGCCTCGGCACGCGTGGTGATCGAAGAATTCCTCGAGGGCGAGGAAGCCAGCTACATCGTGATGAGCGACGGCAGCCACGCCTTGCCGATGGCCTCGAGTCAGGATCACAAGCGTCGCGACGAAGGCGATCTCGGACCGAACACCGGTGGCATGGGTGCCTACTCGCCGGCGCCGGTGGTCACGGCGGAAGTCGAGCAGCGCATCCTGCGCGAAGTGATCGAGCCGACCCTGCGCGGGATGGCCGCCGAAGGCGCGCCGTTCATCGGCTTCCTCTATGCAGGATTGATGATCGGCAAGGACGGTACACCGAAGGTGATCGAGTTCAACGTGCGTTTCGGCGATCCGGAAACGCAGCCGATCATGCTGCGCCTGAAGTCCGATCTGGTCGAGCTGATCGACGCCGCGCTGGACGGCCGCCTGGCGCAGACGCGCGCGCGCTGGGACGCGCGTCCCGCCATCGGCGTAGTGATGGCCGCTGACGGCTACCCCGGACGGGTGCGCAGCGGCGACCGGATCACCGGCCTGGACGCGCCGCTCGATCCCGGCGTGAAAATCTTCCATTCCGGCACCGCGCTCGATGAACACGGGCACGTGGTCACTGCCGGTGGCCGTGTACTGACCATCTGCGCGTTAGGCGCGGACATCGCCGTCGCGCGTGCCCAGGCCTATGCCGCCGTGGATCGCGTTCATTACGCAGGTGCGTTCTGCCGACGCGACATTGCCCACCGTGCCCTGCATCGGCATGGAGCGTGATTGCGTACGCCTGCGCATGGTAGGTCATTGGAGCGATTGACTTTTCCGAAGCGGGATTTTTGGGCTATGCTTGGAACTTCCCCCGCGAAGTGTCATGGCGCACCGACGCCTGATGACCCCGTGTCCGTACTCACGTTGAAGAGGTTTCCCGATGCGCAAGATGGTTTTGTCGCTGATGTCGGTCGCGACGCTGGCTCTGGCTGGCTGCAACGCTCCCAATTCGTCATCCCAGTCGGACAGTGGTGCGCCAGCATCCGCCAACAGCACCGCAGCTGCTGCGCCGGTGGTCAATGAAGTCAGTGGCACGATTTCCCTTCGGGCGGGTTCGCCGCAGCCTTCGGCGACCGCGACGCTGGTGCTGAATCTGGTCGATGTCTCGTCCACGGCGGCCGGGTCGGCACCGTTGGCCAGCTCGACTTCTCCGGCCGGCTCGTTTCCGCAGCCGTTCAAGCTCACGTTCAACCCGGCCGAGGTCAAGCCGAACGACCTGTATGTGATCCAGGCAATCCTGACTGATGGCGATCGTCATTACACGATGCCGATCCAGGCGCCAGTGCTGGCCAAGGGCAGCAAGAATGATGGCGTGGCGATCGAACTGGTGGCCCAGCAGACGGCGGCCGAGAAGATTCTGGCCGACTTCAAAGCGGTGCAGGAGCAACTCGGCGGAATGAAGGTCAGCCACGGCACCAAGCTCGAGACAGATGCTTCGCGCGGCTGGCAGGTGTTCCGCCAGGCTGGCCAGGTCCAGTTCATTCGCGAGCTTACCGACTACGGCAAGAAGGGCTTTACCAGCACCGACTACGCCTATCGCAATGGCAAGCCGTGGGCCATCGTGCAGCAGACGAAGTCCAGCCGCGATGCCAAGCCCAGTGCGATTGATCGTGCCGGCTGGAGCGAGGACGGCAGCCTGGTGCTGAAACAGCATCAGGTAGGCGAGGACGTGCAGGTACTCGACACGGATGCCGCGGCCAAGCTGAAGCAGCAGGCGACGGAGATTCTTGATCTGGCAACCGGCGGCAAGAACAAGTAGGCCGTCCAGACGTCCATGTTGCAGAAACAGGAAGGCCGCCGGATGACCCGGCGGCCTTCTTGCTTGCCGGCAATGCGCCAGGTCAGAACTTCACGCGGAAGCCCATGTTGAAGGTGTTGTAGCTCTGGCTGGAATCGCTGAAACGGCCGTTGTAGCCAATCCAGCTGGTGACCTTGGGGGTGAGCTCGGCCGAGAGGCCGAGGTCGACACTGCCCCAGGTCCTGTCCGGCGTGAAACCGCTGATCGCGAACGAGCCGTTCATGGTGTTCAGGCCCGTGCTGACCAGGCGCGTGGCGTTTGCCTGGCCGTCACGGTTCCAGGCCAGTTCGGCGTACGGCGACATGACCAGGTTGGCAACCTGCCAGTGCCCCTGCAGACGCCAGCCCAGGCTGCTGACGAACGCCTGCCGATGCTGACGGCTGAACCACATGGCGGTGGCATCGCTGCCATGCTCGCGATAGCCATCGACGTTGACGTCCTGCCAGTCGATACTGGCGAACGGGCCGGTCTTGATGTTGTCCAGGTTGAACCACCAGCCACCGGCAACACCGAGCCCGTGATGGGTGCTGCTGCTGTCGCCGGTTTCGCTGATCCGTGCAGCGCCGACCATGAAGGTGCGCTCGATGCCGCTGAAGTTGGACGTGCCGAGATGGCCGTAGCCGCTGATGTAGCCGCCACCGGCGTGGTAGGTGACATAGCCCAGAGCAGAGTAGTCGGTCATGCGGAAGCCGCCGCCACCGCCAATGTGCGCGTTGTCGTGGCTGACACCCAGCGCGATCCCGGCAGAGAGGTTGTCGTTCGCGTGCATGTCGTAGCCAAGCGTGAGGTTGGTGTTGTCGCTGCCAAGTTTCGGTGAGCTGGCCGTCCCGTCGAAACGCTGTTGGCCGTAATCGATGTTGACGAAGGCGCGCGTACCGCTGCCGAGGCTGTCCTTGAGCATCTGGTCAGTGAGGCTGCGGCCATAGGCATTGGCGGCCGCCAGCGGCGCTTCGGGCAGCAGGGAGATCTGTCCCGGCGCCTGCAGCTCGGACATCACCACCTGGGCC
>JAJXYE010000100.1 GCA_021780735.1 Pseudomonadota bacterium
TCCCTGGCGGCCATAGCGGCGTGGTACCACCTGATCCCATCCCGAACTCAGAAGTGAAACGCGCATGCGCCGATGGTAGTGTGGCTTTGCCATGCAAGAGTAGGTCACCGCCAGGGGCTTTATCCTAGAAGGCCTCCCCACCCGGGGAGGCCTTCGTCTTTGTGCCGTTTGCCCATGCGGGGTTGCTGCTGCGATCACAGATCGCAGGCGGCATAGCTCACCGCCAGGGGCTTTATCCTGAATCGCCCTCATCGGAAACGGTGGGGGTTTTTTCTTGGCCAGAATGAATGGCTTGTTGTTACTCTGCCCCAGTCACCTCTGACGGGCGCATGGTGCGGGAATGGGTGTTGAATCTGCCAGGTACATTCTGTCAATTGATCAGGGAACCACCAGCTCGCGCGCGATGCTGTTCGATCGTCGCGGCGCCGTTGTCGCTTCAGCCCAGCGGGAATTCAGGCAAATCTTCCCCCAGCCTGGCTGGGTGGAGCACGACCCTTGCGAGATTCTTGCCACGGTTCAGGCAGCCGTCGCCGAGGTGTTGGCTTTGGCGCACGCGTCAGGTGGCGATCTTGCCGCCATCGGCATTGCCAACCAGCGCGAGACAACCGTGGTCTGGGATCGCCATACCGGCCAGCCGATCCATAACGCCATTGTCTGGCAGTCGCGGCAAAGTCTGTCGATTTGCCAGCGCATGGAAGCTGCGGGACACGGGCCGATCGTGTGCGAAAAGACCGGTCTGCTGATTGACGCGTACTTTTCCGCCAGCAAGATTCGCTGGATTCTCGATCATGTGGGTGGCGCGCAGGCGCGCGCGCAGGCCGGGGATCTGCTTTTCGGCACGATCGACACGTGGCTGGTGTGGAACCTCAGCGGCCGAAAGCTGCACATCACCGATGCCAGCAATGCCTCGCGAACCCTGCTCTTTGACATCCATAAGCGTTGCTGGGATGACGTGTTGCTGCGGATGTTTGACGTTCCCCGTGGCATGTTGCCCGAGGTGCGTTCGTCGAGCGAGATCTACGGCCATGCCCCGGCGTTGGGCCCGCTTGGATGCGATGTGCCCATTTGCGGCATCGCCGGTGATCAGCAGGCGGCTTTGTTTGGACAGGCCTGCTTCGAGCCGGGCATGGTCAAGAACACCTATGGAACTGGCTGCTTCTTGCTCATGCAGACAGGTAGTGAGGTCGTTCGGTCACGCCATGGGCTCCTCACCACGATCGCGTGGGAGCTGGACGGGCGCGTCGAGTATGCGCTGGAAGGGAGCATCTTCGTTGCCGGTTCGGTGGTGCAGTGGTTGCGTGACGGGTTGGGTATGCTTGAGTGTGCCGGCGACTCGCAGGCCGCCGCGGAGAGCGTGCCATCCAGTGACGGCGTCTATCTGGTGCCGGCCTTTGTCGGCCTGGGTGCACCGTACTGGCACAGCGACGTGCGTGGAGCGATATTTGGCCTGTCCAGGGGCATTCGCAAGGAGCACATCGTGCGCGCCGCGCTGGAATCGATGGCCTATCAGACGCGCGATGTGGTGGCCGCAATGGAGTCTGATGCAGGCATCCGGCTGAAAGCGCTGCGGGCCGATGGGGGCGCCATCGCCAATGACTTTCTGGCGCAATTTCAAAGCGATCTGCTGGGTGTGCCGCTCTGGCGTCCGCAAGTCACCGAGACGACCGCATTGGGTGCCGCCTATCTGGCCGGGCTGGCCGTGGGCTTCTGGCAGAGCCGCGCGGAAATCGCCGAACTGGCCCAGCACAGCCGTTGCTTTCGGCCACAGATGGGCGAGCCTGTCCGCGAGCGTCTGTATCGCGGCTGGCAGCACGCCGTGAACGCCACCATCGGGTTTCGGCTCGGCTGACCAGGGCATCCAGCCCCGCGCCAGAGGGCGCCGCTCAGTCGAGGGCGTAACCGAACTGGTCGAGGAAGTCCGCAGCGAACTCGGCGTAGCTGAATCGCTGATTCTGCGTGCCGGGATGCTCCACTTTCAGCGCACCCATCAGGGACGCCATGCGACCCACCGTCGGCCAGTCCTTGCCGCGCATGATGCCGAAGATCAGTCCCGCCCGATACGCATCGCCACAACCGGTCGGATCGACGACCTGGCGCTCGCGTGCCGGAGGAATCTGGTGCAGCTCGCTGCCGACCTGGATGATCGACCCGCGCGGCCCCTGGGTCACGATGTAGGCAGTGACCCGCTCGGCGATCTCGGCGGCGCTCCAGCCGGTGCGCGTCTGCAACAGCTGGGATTCGTAATCGTTGACGATCACATACGTCGACCGGGTGATCATCGCGCGAAACTCATCGCCGCTGAACAGCGGCATCGCCTGGCCCGGATCGAAAATGAAAGGTACACCGCGGGCGGAGAATTCCTCCACGTGCTGCAGCATCGCCTCACGGCCATCGGGAGCGACAATCGCGAACTCGATCTGCGCGATGTCGCGCACATGGTTTTCCTGCGCGCTGGACATCGCGCCGGGGTGGAAGGCGGTAATCTGGTTATTGTCCAGATCCGTGGTGATGAAGCACTGTGGCGTGAACTGGTCGTCGAACACGCGCACGCCATCCAGGCGGATACCGCACTGTTCCATATGTGCACGGTACGGCGCGAAATCCTGGCCCACCGCGGCTACCGGCATGGGGTCGCCACCGAGCAGTTTGAGATTGTAGGCAATGTTGCCCGCACAGCCGCCGAACTCGCGGCGCATCGCCGGTACCAGGAACGACACATTCAGGATGTGCATCTGATCGGGCAGGATGTGGTTCTTGAACTGATCCTGGAACACCATGATGGTGTCGTAAGCCAGCGAACCGCAGATGACGGCAGGCATGATGTGCGGGAACCCCCGGGCATGGTTGGAAGGCCGCGGCTGTCGCGGTCGTGAACGAGCCGCGCCACATGGCGGCGACCAAAGGGTGCAATCCTAACGCCATCCATCCCCATTGGCGACTTTTTCAGCGCTCGTACAGCTCACCGCACGATGCAGGAAATGCGCATAGGGTCGTGTTGCAAAAGGCTTTCTTAACGCTATTTTCCTTGCGCATGCGGTGTACGCTGACTAGACTGGCGAGCTTACTTTTTAACCAAGCCGAACCACGGCGGACCCATGTTCAAGAAGTTCCGCGGCATCTTTTCCAACGACATTTCCATCGATCTCGGCACGGCCAACACGCTGATCTATGTGCGTGGACAGGGCATCGTCCTGAACGAGCCGTCGGTCGTGGCGATCCGCCAGGATCGCGGTCCCGGCGGTCCGCGCACCATCGCGGCGGTCGGCAGCGACGCCAAGCGCATGCTCGGGCGAACGCCGGGCAACATTGCCACCGTGCGTCCGATGAAGGACGGTGTGATCGCCGACTTCACCATGACCGAGGCCATGCTGCAGCACTTCATCAAGCAGGTGCACAAGTCGCGTTTCCTGCGACCGAGCCCGCGTGTGCTGGTTTGCGTGCCGTGTGGTTCGACCCAGGTCGAGCGTCGCGCGATCAAGGAGTCGGCCGAGGGCGCCGGCGCGCGCGACGTTTTCCTGATCGAGGAACCCATGGCAGCGGCGATCGGCGCAGGCATTCCAGTGCATGAGGCGCGCGGCGCGATGGTCCTGGATATCGGTGGCGGCACCTCCGAGGTCGCGGTGATTTCGCTCAACGGCATCGTCTACTCGCAGTCGGTGCGTGTCGGTGGCGACCGCTTCGACGAGGCCATCATCAACTACGTGCGGCGCAACCATGGCACCCTGATCGGTGAATCCACCGCCGAACGGATCAAGTTGCAGATCGGTTGCGCGTTCCCGCAGAACGAGGTCAAGGAAATCGAGATCTCCGGCCGCAACCTGGCCGAAGGCGTGCCGCGCATGTTCACGATCAACTCCAACGAGATCCTCGAGGCGCTGCACGAGCCGCTGGCAGGTATCGTGGCAGCGGTGAAGTCGGCACTGGAGCAGACGCCGCCGGAGCTGTGCTCCGACGTCGCCGAGCGCGGCATCGTGTTGACCGGCGGCGGCGCGTTGCTGCGCGATCTGGATCGACTGATTTCCGAGGAAACCGGGCTGCACGTGCAGGTGGCGGATGACCCGTTGACCTGCGTGGCGCGTGGCGGTGGCAAGGCGCTGGAGCTGATCGATCAGCACGGCAGCGACTTCTTCGCTCCCGAATAACGCGCGGCAGCCGGGGCCGCCATGGCGCGCGCACGCGACGAATCCTCGCCCCTGTTCGCCGGAAACGCGGCCGGCACGCTGCGCCTGATCGTCTACCTGGCGCTGGCCGTGGTGCTGATGGTGCTCGACCAACGCAATGGCTGGCTGTGGCGCCTTCGTTACGCCGCGTCGGCCGTGGTCGAGCCGGTATATCGGCTGGCCGGGCTGCCGGCGGCGGGTATCCACACGGTGAGCGTGGCCTTCGCCGATCGTCAGCAACTGACCCAGCAGAACCAGCGCCTGCGTGAGGATTTGCTGCTGGCCAATGCCAGATTGAACCGGATGGCCGCGGTGGCCCAGCAAAACCTGCGCCTCAAGGAGTTGCTCGACACCCGGCACAGCCTTGGCCTGCAGGTGCAACTGGCACGCGTGATCGGCGTCGATCTGGGTGCGTACCGCTACCGCCTCACCCTGAACATGGGTGCGCGCGACGGGGTCAAGCCGGGCCAGCCGGTGATCGACGCCCATGGCGTGATGGGGCAGGTCAAGGAAGTGCTGCCGACGACCTCGGTGGTCATGCTGATCACCGATCCCGCGCATGCCATTCCGGTGGTCATTGAGCGCACAGGCTTGCGCACGATCGCCTATGGTTCCCGCGACGGCGACCAGCTCAGTCTGCCCGATATTCCGCTGGCGGCGGACGTGCGCGTGGGCGACCAACTGCTGACCTCCGGCGTCGGCGGACGCTTTCCGCCGGGCTTTCCGGTCGGTGAGGTGCGCCATGTGGCGCCGGCGGCCACCGGCATGTTCCAGGTCGCCCTGGCGCGGCCAGCGGCGGATCTGGATCGCAGTACCGATGTGCTGTTGCTGCACGATCAGGCCGAGCCGGACGGTCCGCCAGCGCCGGCAAAACCGGTGGGGCCACCGCGCGATCTGGCACCCGCCGCCACCGTGGCGTCGCCGGCAAGTGCGTCTACCGCCAGGCGGGGCCCGGCGCGATGAATCGCCAGCGCCTGAGTTCCTGGGGGTTCGCCGGTACGCTGATCTTTGCGTTGGGCTTGATGCTGGTGCCGTTGCCCGGTGCGCTGGAGCCCTTCAAGCCGTACTGGCCGGCACTGGTGCTGCTCTACTGGTCGCTGGAGTCCGAGGAGACGGTCACCCTCGGGCTGGCTTTTGGTGTCGGCCTGTGTGCCGATCTGCTCAGCGGCGTATTGCTTGGCGAGCAGGCCTTGCGCCTGTGTGCGCTGGTCTTCATTGCCTTGCGTTTTCGTTCGCGGCTGCGCTTCTTTCCGATGTGGCAGCAGGCGCTGGCGGTGCTGGCGTTGTTGATCAACGACCGCGTCCTGCTGCTGGTTGTGCGGATGCTGGCCGGTGCGTCCGTGCCGCCACTGAGCTGGTGGATATCGCCATTGGTCGGTGCCGCGCTGTGGCCATTCCTGTTCCTGCTGCTTGACGATCTGCGCGCGCGCTTGCGCATCCAGTGAGATGAAGATCCGGCGCACGATCAAGGATGCCCGCGGCGAAAGCGCCTTGTTCCGGCGACGCGCGCTGGCGGGCTTCGTGCTGATCCTGCTGGGATTGGGCGGGCTGGTCGGCCGCTATGTGGTGCTGCAGGTGTCACGCCACGCCGAGTTCGTCACCCGTTCCACCAACAATCGTGTCAAGCCGCGCGCGATACCGCCGGCGCGCGGGCTGATCTACGACCGCAACGGCGTGCTGCTGGCCAATAACGTGCCGGCGTTCCGCCTTGAGGTGGTGCCCGAACAAGTCAAGGACATGCCGGCCCTGTTGGCACGCCTGGGCAAGGTGGTGCCTTTGGGCCAGGATGATATCGACGCGTTCAACAAGCAGCTCAAGCAGAGTCGGCGCTTCGACAGCGTACCGCTGAAGATGCATCTGACCGAAGACGAGATCGATCGCTTCGCGGTCAATCGCTGGCGTTTCCCCAATGTCGACGTGGTGCCCTACCTGACCCGGCGTTACCCGTTCGGCGGCTTGTTCGCGCATGTGGTCGGCTATGTCGGGCGCATCGACGCTGACGATCTGAAGCGGCTTGATCCGGATCGCTACCAGGGCACCAGCCATGTGGGCCGCAGCGGCGTCGAGCGTTCCTATGAAGACGTGCTGCATGGCAAACCTGGCTACGAATTGCTGGAGGTGAACGCCGATGGCCGCACCCAGCATGTGCTGGAAACCCATCCGCCCACGCCGGGCAAGAATCTGTACCTCAGCATCGACGTGCGGGTGCAGAAGGCCGCGGCCGAAGCGCTGGCCGGGCGACCGGGTGCGGCGGTGGCGATCGATCCGCGCAACGGTCAGGTGCTGGCGATGGTCAGCGAGCCGACCTTCGATCCCAATCTGTTCGTCAACGGCATCAGCCAGGCCGACTACAGCGCGCTGACCGGCGATCCGCAAAAGCCACTTCTCAACCGTGCGCTGGTGGGAACCTATCCGCCCGGCTCCACGGTGAAGCCACTGCTGGCGTTGGGTGGTCTCCAGCTTGGCTTGCGCAAACCGTCGGACACGGTGCTGTCCACCGGTACGTTCTATATCCCGGGACAGCAACGCGGTTACCGCGATGACCGCCGCGGCGGCTTCGGCACGGTGGACATGAAGCTGGCGATCATGTGGTCGGTCAACACGTACTTCTACAAGTTGGCGCTGGACATGGGCATTGACCGCTTCAGCGCATGGATGGGCAAGTTCGGCTTCGGCCGGCCCACCGGCATCGACCTGATTGGCGAGGCTGGCGGCGTGCTGCCTTCGCGCGCATGGAAGGCCGGGCACTTCAGACAGCCGTGGTATCCCGGCGAAACGGTGATTGCCGGCATCGGCCAGGGTTACTGGGCGGTGACGCCGCTGCAGCTGGGTCACGCGATCGCCACCCTGGCCGGCCACGGTGTGCCATATGCACCGCGGCTGGTGATGGCGACGCAGGCCGGCTTGAATGCGCCGAAGGTATTGCTGCCCAATCCACCCAGCGGACCGACGCTGGACAACGACCCGGCCCACTGGGATGTGGTGGAACAGGGCATGCAGATGGTGGTGAACGATCCGCGCGGTACCGGCTATGGCCTGGGCAAGGGGTTTCCGTACACGATCGCCGGCAAGAGCGGTACCGCCGAAATCTATTCGCGCACCACCAATGCGTACAACACCGACCATAACACTGCCTATCTGGCCAGCCGCCATCGTGCCTGGTTCGAAATGTTCACGCCGGCCGAGAATCCGCGCATCGCGGTGGCGGTGTTGCTGGAATCCGGTGCCTGGGGTGCTGCCGATGCC
>JAJXYE010000372.1 GCA_021780735.1 Pseudomonadota bacterium
CAGCAGCACACTGGCCGGTGCGCGCCGCCGCTCATTCGGCGGCAGCATCGCGGCCGCGGGCCGTGGCGACGGCGGTGACGGCTCGGCGCCAGCCAGCACGCCGCGCAAGGCCGCGAAATCGGCAAGCTGCGGCGACCACAGGCCGATGCCTTCGACATGGACGCACAACGGACTCATGCGGCAAAGCCCGCCCGGGCAAACGCGAGGCAGGCGTTGTTGCCGCCGAAGCCGAACGAGTTGCTCAGCGCCACGTCGACGCGCTGTTGCTCGTTGCGCCAGGCGAACGAAGCACCGCAGGCTGGATCGGGCGATTCGCCGCCGAGATTGCCCGGAATCAGGTCGTGCTCGATGGCCAGCAGGGCCACCGCCGCCTCGACGATGCCGGCGGCGCCGAGCGTATGGCCGGTATGACCCTTGGTCGAGCTGGCCCGCGTGCTGGACGGAAAGCGGCGATTGACCAGCGCCGCCTCCACTTCGTCGTTTTTCTGGCTGGCCGTGCCGTGCAGGTTGATGTAGTCGACCTGTGTCGCCTCGAGGCCGGCCCGGGCCAGTGCGTCGCTCAGCGCAAGCTCGGCACCGAGGCCCTGCGGATGCGGCGTGGACATGTGGTGGGCATCACTGGCCTCGCCGTAGCCAAGCAGACGTGGTGCATTCGGCGCGAGGTCGGCGCGCTCCAGCAGCGCGAACCCGGCGGCCTCGCCGATCGAAATGCCATCGCGCCGCGAATCGAAAGGCCGGCAGCGGTCGGATGAAACCAGTTCCAGCGCATTGAAACCGAACAACACGCTGTCGCACAGGGTGTCCACGCCGCCGACCACGGCCGCATCGACCAGGCCAAGGCGAATCATCCGCTCGGCATTGGCAAACACCTTTGCGCTCGACGAGCAGGCGGTGGAGACGGTGAGACAGGGACCGTCCAGCTTCAGCGCGGCGGCAACAAAGGCGACCAGCGAATGCGGTGTGTGGATCGCCGGACGCAGCATGTCGTCGGCGAAGCCACCGTCGGCATCGAGTCGGCGATAAGCCTCCTCGGTGGCGCCGATGCTGGCCGTGGAGGTGCCCAGCAGCAGGGCGATGCGGGTGCTGCCGTAGCGGGTGCGGGCGGCACGGACGTGGTCGAGGAAGCCGTCCTGGTTCAGTCCCAGCCAGGCCAACTGGTTGTTGCGGCAATCCCAGGCTGCCAGTGCGGCGGGCAGGACGACGTGCTCCACATCGTCGACGCGGCCGATCCAGCAGGGCAAGGGCGCCGTGCTGAAGTCGTTCGGACGCAGTCCGCAGCGACCGCCTTGCAAGGCATCGAGCTGGGCGGCGAGGCCGTGGCCCAGGGCAGACGTGGCGGTGTACGCGGCGACCGCGAGAGGTGTCATCAACATGGGCATCGAGAAAGCCTAACGGTCGTGCCAGGGATTGCCTAGGAGTGTGGGCGGTGGAAACTCTGGATAGCGTGATTGAGCTATCGCCACAGGACCCGTCTATCGGAGGGTGCGCATAGATATTCTAAGCAAGCCCGGCGAGAGGCGTGGCCTATGGATGAGAGCACCATCGCAGCCCAAAGATTTCTGCCGCCCGCGCTCCTGGCCTTGCGGCAGGTCCGAGGACATCGTCGCGGTGTGCGCATGAAGGTGCCGCGAAGCCGGCGTCAGCCAGTTAAGCTGCACTGTCCCAGCAACCGTGCCCGGCATTTCCGTGTCGTCCAACCCCTCTGTCCCTCCGCGCCTCTGGCGCTACCTGCGCGATCGCGATGTGCGGCACGCCGCCCTGGTCACCCTTGTGGTGCTGCTGCTCAGTGCGGGCCTGGTGTGGCTGCGTTATCTGATCCATGTCTGGCGCATCGCTGCGCGCAGTCCGCTGGCTCCGCCGCGGCGCATGGTGACCCTGGTATTCGGGCGTCGCCTGCAGGGCGACGTGCCGGAACGCGACTACCTGCAGCGCCTGCGGCGTGGGCTGAGTCTGGTGCAGGCCGGGCAGGCCGAGCAGCTGTGGCTGCTCGGTGGACGCAGCGGCGGACGATCCAGCGAAGCCATGGCGGGCCTGGCATGGTTGCAGCAGCATGGGCTGCCCGCGCAGGCGCGGGTCGAGCTGGAGCAGGATTCGGTCGACTCGCTGGAAAACCTTCGTCATGCGCGGCGCCTGCTGCTGGCCGAGCATGCGCATCTGCCGCCGGTGGCGCTGGTCACCAGTCGCTATCACCTGGCCCGCTGTCTGCTGCTGGCCGGGCGGCTGGGCGTCGATGCCGTGCCGGTGGCCGCCGAACCGGCGCTGCCGTTGCATCCGCGCTATCTCGGTCTGTTGCTGATGGAGGCCAGTTACCTGATGTGGATCGACATTGGCCTGCGCTGGGCCGGGCTGATCGGCAACCAGCGCATGGCGGCGCGCATCAGCTGATCGCTGCGGCGAGTTGTGCGCGCGCGCCGCGAGCGGCAAACTTCGCCGGCCGCGCACGGCTGGCCTGCCAGGGAAGATCTTGATGTCACGTTCACGTCTGCTGCTTGTCCTGTTGCTCCCGCTGCTGTTGCTGACCATGGCATTTCGCCAGACTCCGTTGATCGATCCGCCGCCGATCAAGGTGCCCGACGGCATGACCGTGCTGCAAGTGAGCAAGGCGGTGAAAGGGGCATTGATCGGGCGTGGCTGGGCCGTCACCGCGGAGCAGGCCGATGGCGTCGACGCGACCCTCACCGGCAACGACTACACCGCCAGGATCCACATCGCCTTCGATACGAAGCAGATCAAGATCAGCTACGTCGACAGCACCAACCTCAAGTACGAAGTGAAAAAGAATGGTCAGCGCCTGATCCACGTCAACTACATGGGCTGGATGCGCTATCTCAGTGGCGATATCGGCCGCGACCTGGAGCTGATTTCCGCCGGCGCGGTCAGCACACCGATGCCGAATGCCGATGGCGGCTGAACGCTTCCTTCGTCACCGCCGGGTTGACCGTTCGCAAGCGGCGGCGGTTGCGACGACCTGCGGCATGCATCGGGTGGGGCGACTTGCCAGGCTTGCCGCTTTCAATCAAGGAATTTCGCGATGAGCCAGCAGGCCGATCTTGCCGAACGTTTTCTGCGCGGATTGCAGGATCGCATCTGCACCGCGATCGAGCAGCTTGATGGCGCCGCGCACTTCGAGGAGGACGCCTGGACGCGCCCTGCCGGTGGTGGCGGACGCACCCGGGTGCTGCGCGATGGCGCCGTGTTCGAGCAGGCCGGGGTGAATTTTTCGCGTGTGTCCGGCAACCAGCTGCCGCCCAGCGCCACCGCGCATCGGCCGGAACTGGCTGGCGGCAGCTTCGTCGCCACCGGCGTGTCGCTGGTGCTGCACCCGAAAAACCCGCATGTGCCGACGACCCATGCCAATGTGCGCTATTTCGAGGCCAGCAAGCCAGGCGTGGAACCGGTGTGGTGGTTTGGCGGCGGTTTCGACCTGACCCCGTTCTATCCGGTGCAGGAGGATGTGCGGCACTGGCACACGGTGGCCCGCGACCTGTGTGAGCCGTATGGCGTGGACGTCTATCCGCGCTACAAGAAGTGGTGCGACGAGTATTTCTATCTCAGGCACCGCGACGAGACGCGAGGCGTCGGCGGACTGTTCTACGACGACCTCAACGAAGGCGGCTTCGAACGCTGCTTCGGGTTCACCCGGGCGGTGGGCGAGGGTTTTCTCGATGCCTACGTGCCGATTGTCGAGCGTCGCAGGGACATGCCCTACGGCGAGCGCGAGCGCGAGTTCCAGCTGTACCGGCGCGGCCGCTACGTCGAGTTCAACCTGGTCTACGACCGCGGCACGCTGTTCGGCCTGCAGTCCGGCGGGCGCACCGAATCGATCCTGATGAGCCTGCCACCGCGGGTGCGTTTCGAGTATGCGTACTCGCCTGAACCCGGCTCCGCCGAGGCGGTGCTGGGCGATTACCTGAAGCCGCGCGACTGGTTGTAGGAGCGCACCCTGTGCGCGATGCTCTTCATGAGGCCTGACGCAGCGTGATCGCGCACAGGATGCGCTCCTACACGCTCAAGGGTTCGCGCCGCTGAACTTCACCACCGTTGCGCCTTTCACCGGGCCGATCTGCGCGCTGTCACTGACCTTCAGCACCACCTCGCGCTTGAACTCCAGGGTGCCTTGCACCACCGCGTGCGGGCCGATCACCACCAGCGGCGCACGCCCGTTGAAGTGGAACCAGCCAGTCTGCTTGTCGACCAGGATGCCGCCCTCGACACGCGAGTTGGCCCCCACGTCGATGTCGCCGCTGACCGTGCGGATGCCGCCGGCGACGTGCGCAGCGTCGAGCTCGATGCCGCCATTGACGTTGTCCAGCTTGCCACCGACGTCGGCGCCCGTGGCCAGCTGAATATGCCCGTTGACCGCACTGACCTCGCCGCTGACACGGCTGTCCCGGCCCAGCGTGATGGCTCCATTGACCGTACCCAGCTCGCTCGCCTGGGCCTTGTCGCCGAGCGTGACCGAGCCGTTGACCGTGCTGGCCTTGCGCACCGTGGCGCCAGCGGCGATGCGCACCGCGCCATTGACCGTACTGACGTCGCCAACCTGCTGGCCGGGGTCCACCTGAACCGAGCCGTTGACCTTGTCGATGTTGTTGTCGCTTGCGTTGGCCAGTGCAGGCAGGCCGAACGCCAGTGCGACAACGATGAAAACCGTCGGGAATCGACGCATGGCTGTCTCCGTCATGGGTGTGTAGTCACTCAGATGCTCCTGCCCGGCAATCGGTTTAGCATGACCTGTGGCAGGGGGTGCATTTGACGCTGCGCCGGCAGCCCTGCACCATTCCCGATTCACCTGTCCCGTTGAGCACGCCCATGCACCGACTCGTCCTGATCCGCCACGGCCAATCGCAGTGGAACCTCGACAACCGCTTCAGTGGCTGGGCGGATGTCGACCTGACCGAGCAGGGCATGGCCGAAGCACGCGAGGCCGGTCAGCTGCTGCGCGCCGAGGGCTTCAGCTTCGACGTGGCGCATACCTCGGTGCTCAGGCGCGCGGTGCGCACGCTGTGGGGCGTGCAGGACGCGATGGAGCTGATGTGGTTGCCGGTGGTCACCGACTGGCGCCTCAACGAGCGCCATTACGGCGCGCTCACCGGGCTGAACAAGGCCGAGACGGCGGCCAAGTACGGCGAGGATCAGGTCAAGATCTGGCGCCGCAGTTACGACATCCCGCCACCGCCACTGGATCGTTCGGCAAACGAGTCGGTGCACGATCCGCGCTACGCCGCGCTCGACCCGAAGGACATCCCCGACACCGAATGCCTGAAGGACACCGTGGCCCGGGTGTTGCCGTACTGGCACGGCGTGCTGGCGCCGGCGATCAACGCCGGCCAGCGGGTGCTGGTCGCAGCCCACGGCAATTCGTTGCGCGCCCTGGTGAAGTACCTGGATCACATTTCCGACGCGGACATCGTCGAGCTGAACATCCCCAATGGCGTGCCGCTGGTCTACGAGTTCGACGACGAGCTGAAGCCGTTGCGCCACTACTACCTGGGTGATGCCGATGCCATCGCGGCAAAGATGGCTGCGGTGGCCAACCAGGGCAAGGTAAAGTAGGCAATGCCCTGGCGGGTGTCGTGTGGTCAGGCGGGCGGGCAAGCTCGATCCGGTTTCCCTGAAGCGGCGACGCCGTTCCCACCGAGGTCACCTCCATGCCCACATCAATCATCATCGTCGACGACTTCCTCGAAAACGCGGATGACTTGCGTCGTGCGGCGCTGCAGCTGACGTATCCGCCCCAGCAGGGTCCCTATCCCGGGCGCAATTCGCAGGAGCGCATCGACATCAGCGGGCTCGCGCAACAGGTCTCCCACCTCGTCGCCGAGCCCCTGAAAGTCACCACGCCACTGCGCTCGCATGCCAAGTTCCGGATCTCGCTGGCCGCAGACCAGGGGCACGCGAAGGTGCACATCGATCCAGGTACCTACTGGTCGGGCATCCTGTATCTCAGTCGGCCGGAGGATGGTGCCGGTGGCACGGAGTTCTTCCGCCATCGCCGCACCGGCACCGATCACGCGCCCATCGATCCGGCCGAACGCGCAAGGTTGGGTTATGCATCGGATGAAGAGATGCATCGCGATATCATCGAGAAAGACTCCAGCGACGACTCGAAATGGGAACTCACCATGCGTGTCCCCATGCGCTTCAATCGACTCGTCCTGCTGCGGCCATGGCTGTGGCATACCGCCGGGCCTTCGTTCGGCGACTGCATGGAAAACGGCCGTCTGGTCTATCTCATGTTTTTTTCGTCGGCCAGGTCGTAGCGGGAACAGCCGCGATCGATCCAGGCGCCGGGTGACAATCGTCAGTCGCCAGCCGTGGCCGGCGAGGTTAAGCTGGGCGCCATCCCTCACCCGGCCACGCCATGCCTGCCCATCTGACCCAGTACCTGATCATGTTGCCCCTGCTCGCCCTGATCGTGTGGCGACGGGTCAGCCGCACGTTCGGCCGGCAGCCGATCCGGCGCAAGCGGATGATCGCGCGCATTGGCATGTTCGTGGTCATCGGTGGTCTGCTCTCGCTCAGCGGCCTGCATCACATGGCGCTGGCTGAAGGGCTCTTCGGTGGCGTGCTGATCGGCGGCGCGATCGGCCTGGTCGGCCTCAGGCTGACCCGCTTCGAGACGGATCCGGTCAAGGGCGACTGCTACGTGCCGAACCCGTGGATCGGTGCGTTGCTTACCGTGCTGCTGCTCGGTCGACTGGCCTGGCGCCTGCTGGTCGTGCTGCCGCAGATGCAACAGGCCTCGGCTGTCGCGATGCAGGGTTCGGGCGCGCCGATGCCGCCGACGGGTTACACCTCCAGCCCGTTGACCATGCTGGTGATCGGTCTGCTGGTGGGTTACTACATCGTGTATTTCAGCGGCCTGCTGATCCACCACCGCCGCTTCCAGCGCAGCCACCCCGGCACCGCCGAAGCCTGATCCGGCCGCTTCAGGCGCCGCCCAGCAGCGCCGAGAACTCGCGCGCAAAGCGATGCACGTCGCCGGGCCAGCGGGCCGACAGGTAGCGGCCGTCGCGTATCACAAAGGCGGGCGACCCATCGCGGTCGCTGTCGCGGGCCAGTCCGTTGGTCTTGCGCCGGTAGTCCGGGGCGTCGCGCGGCACCTCGACAAAATCCGCCGGATCGGCCAGCAACCGCGTCACTTCCTGCTGCACCGACATGTAGCCGGGTGGCTGGCCGGGCGCTTCACGATACGTGCGGTAGTAATGCGGATCCCAGAAGCGGCTGATCCGTGCCGTGGCCCAGGCCTTGCGCTCCAGTGTCCAGGTGAGCGCGGTGGTGCGCCGGCCGTGCAGCACCGACTTGCCATCCGCCCGCCGGCTGCGCGCCGCCAGCAGTACGCCGTGGCAGATCGCGGCCACCGGCTTGTCGGCGGCGAAGAACGCGGCGGTCAGCTGCTGC
>JAJXYE010000076.1 GCA_021780735.1 Pseudomonadota bacterium
CCCGCGGGCGGCGCGATACCTCCTTTGACCGGCGCCGGGAGCGTGGGCGGTAGCAACGTCTGAGGCGAAAAGTCCGGCCTGCGTGGACGGTTTTCGACGATTCGCCGGCCCATGGTGGTTCCATGGGCCAGCCAGCGGCGGAAAGCGGACCGCCGGCAGGGCCTTGCTGCCCGGAGGATGCCCGCCCCGGACTCCTGAGCCTGCACGGGATCAGCGACTTCGCTAGCCCGCGCCACAGGCCGCCCATGGATCATCCGCCGCACGAGTTCGATGCCGTCGCCAGCGCGCTGGCCGCCGATGGCTGGTGCCTCTTCCACGGCCTGCTCGACGCCGCGCAAACCCGCGCGCTGGGCGACGAATGCCTGGCCATGCACGACGCCCGCCTGCTGCAGCCTGCGCGCGTCGGCAGCGGACGCACCGCGTCGAGCCTGCGCGGCGACAGCACGCGCTGGTTCGTCGACGACGCCCTGAGCGGACCGCAACGGCTCTTCGTCGCGCGGCTCGATGCGCTGCGCGGGGCGCTCAACCGCACGTTGATGCTGGGCCTGGTGGACTGCGAGTCGCACTATGCGGTGTATCCGCCGGGTGCCGGCTACGCGCGGCATCTGGACTGCCTGCGCGGCAACGATGCGCGGGTGCTGTCGGCGGTGTTCTATCTCAACGACCGCTGGCTGGACACCGATGGCGGTGCCCTGCGCCTGTACCTCGCCAGCGGCCCGCACGACGTCCATCCGCACGCGGGCTGCCTGCTGCTGTTCCTGTCGGCGCGGTTCGAGCACGAGGTGCTGCCGGCCACCCGCGATCGCATGAGCATCGCCGGCTGGATGCGCCAGCGCGCGTTTCCCGCGCGGGGCTGACCTGCCCGCCGCTCAGCCGATCGGCGACGAGCCGTCGGCCAGCGCGTTGAAACGGGCGGCGATATAGTCGTCGGTGAAGCTGGTCATGCCGTAATCGCGGATGAAGCCACAGTGCCCGCCAAACGGCGCGATGTCGAGCTCCATGTTCGCCGGCAAGGCCAGCTTCTCGAAACTGCTGACCGGGATCACCGGATCGTCGCTGGCGGTGAGGATGGTGGCCGGGATCCGCATCGCCTGCATGGTGTCGCCGGCCACGGAATAACCGTCCAGGTACTGCTGCAGCGACTGGAAATCGGTGTGCCGCAGCACCATCGCCTCGGTCAGCCCGCGCAGGTGCTGCTTCAGCTCGGACATCTCGAAATACTGCTGCTGCGGAAAGGCCTTCTGCTTGGCCTGCAGCGAGTGCCGCCACTTGCGCATGAAGTAGGCCTGGTAGAACCACGGTGCCGACACCTCCAGCGAGAACAGGCCCTCGCCCGGGTCGATGATCGGGCATACCGCCAGCGCGTAGCTCAGCGGAATCCCGACGCGCGAGGTCTGCATCGCGGCACGCAGCGCGAAGTTGCCGCCCAGCGAGAAGCCGGCCAGCGCCAGCGGCCGCTGCGGCCAGCGCTGGGCGATGTCGCCCAGCGCATGCACCACCTCGTCGATGCGGCAGGAGTGGAACAGCGCCTCGTTCAAGCCGTGGCTGTCGCCGTGGTCGCGGAAGTTCAGCCGGAAGATGTCCCAGCCGTCGGCGAGCAGGCGGCTGCCGGTCTGCAGCACATAGGTGGAATCGACGCTGCCCTCCCAGCCGTGGAACAGCACCGCCAGCCCGCGCGACTGCGGCCGCAGGTGCTGCGCGGTGTAGGCGCCGCTGAGGCGCACCCCGCCGCCGCCATCGACCACCACGGTTTCGGCACCCTCGAGCACGGTCTTCTTGGCCGCCGGCAGCAACAGGCGGCGGATGCCGCTGGAGGAAAGCATGGTTTGCACATGGCCACTGCGCAACGGCCAGGGCGGCCGGAAATCCTTTCCGCGGGGGAGGCTCATGCCGGGCGGTCTTGCAGTGCGACGGCGATGCGCTCGCGCGACAGCTCCGCCATGCGGCGCCGCGCATCCGGGCTGGCCGGCACCGGCGCCAGGAAATGCACCTCCGCATCCATCGGCGGTTCGCCGAGCAGGCGCACGATGTTGGCCACGAAGCTCTCGTCCTCGCGAAAGCCGGCGTCGATCACCCGGCGCCCGCCGCGGGCGAAGCGCAGCGCCACCGGCTGCACCGGCACGCCGGCATCCAGCGCCGCCTGGAAAATGCGCGCGTGGAACACCTTGAGCACGCCGTTGAAGCCGCTGCCGCCCTCGGGGAACACCGCCACCGAACGGCCCGCGCGCAGCCGCTCGACCATCACCTGCATCACCGCCGCCAGCGAATGGTTGCTGCCGCGCCGGTGGAAGATGGTGCCGCCGCTGGCCGCCAGCCAGCCGACCAGCGGCCAGCCGGCAATCTCCGCCTTGGCCACGAAGCAGGCCGCGCGCTGGCTGTGCAGCATTTCGATGTCGATCCACGACGTATGGTTGGCGACGAACAGCACCGGGTCGGCCAGCGGCTTGCCGTGGCGCACCGAGCGCATGCCGAAGATACGCAGCAGGATGAGCGACCACCAGCGGATCATCCGGTGCGGGAAAGGCTCCTTGCCGTCCTTCATCGCCGCATGCTGGTTCCAGCTCAGCAGCAGCGAACACAGCGCGATGCCCAGCACGATGTGCAGCAGCACCAGCGGTACGCGCCACAGGTAGCGCAGCGGGCGCAGCAGGTCGCGTTCGGGAACAGTTGCGGCGTCGGTCTTCATCAGTCGCTTAGTCTAGCGTCAGTGGGCTTGCGTGGGCGACGGCGCGAGGCCCGCCAGGGCGCCCCGATCAGGTGGCATTCAACGCTCGAGCTGGTTCAGCGGCAGCGAGGGCGAGCGCTTCACCGTGCGCAGCACGAAGCTGGAGTTGACGTCGCCGACCCCGTCCGCGTTCAACAGGTGATCGAGCAGGAAGCGCGAAAAATCCTGCAGGTCGGCCACGTAGACGTGCAGCAGGTAATCCATGTCGCCGGTCAGGGCATGGCAGGCGACCACTTCGTCCCAGCTGTTCACCTCCTGCACGAACGACTCGATCGCCGCGCGCTCGTGCTTGACCAGCTGCACCCGCACGAAGGCCTGCAGGCCCAGCCCGACCGCCTGCGGATCGATCTGCGCGGCATAGCCGGCGATGATCCGGTCCGACTCCAGCCGCTGCAGCCGGCGCAGGCAGGCCGACGGCGACAGGCTGACCCGCTCGGCCAGCTCGGCATTGCTGATGCGCCCCTCGGCCTGCAGTACGGCCAGCATGCGCAAGTCGGTACGGTCCAGGCTGGCCATTGCACGAAACCTTTGTTCTGAAGGCGGATCGCGCAAGGATAGTGCAATCCGACCCGGTATCCATGCAACAAGGCAAGCTTCATGCGCGGTATCGGCCGTAAGCTATCGGCACCAGTCTGTTTCCATCCCCCGCGCTGTCGCGCCAGCTACGGAGTACGCCATGCAAAGCACCCCACCCCGCAAGGTCGAGCACCAGCAGACCGACCGCGGCTACGTGCCGGTGTACGCCACCGGCGTGGTCGAGCAGCCGTGGAGCAGCTACAGCCAGACCGACCACCAGGTCTGGGACACCTTGTTCAGGCGCCAGCGCGAACTGCTGCCCGGCCGCGCCTGCGACGAATTCATGCAGGGCGTCGCCCGTTTCGGCCTGGGCAACGGCGGCATCCCGAAATTCGCCGAGGTCAACCAGGTGTTGCAGGCGGCGACCGGCTGGCAAGTCGTCGCGGTGGAAGGCCTGCTGCCGGACGAGGTGTTCTTCGACCACCTGGCCCACCGCCGCTTCCCGGTCAGCTGGTGGATCAGGAAACCCGAGCAGCTCGACTACCTCAGCGAGCCGGACCTGTTCCACGACCTGTTCGGCCACGTGCCGCTGCTGCTCAACCCGGTGTTCGCCGACTACATGCAGGCCTACGGCCGCGGCGGCATGAAGGCGTTCGCGCTCGGCCCCGACGCGCTGATGAACCTGACCCGACTTTACTGGTACACGGTGGAGTTCGGCCTGATCCACACCGCCGAGGGCATGCGCATCTACGGCGCCGGCATCGTCAGCTCCAAGGGCGAGTCGATCTACTGCCTGGATTCGCCCTCGCCGAACCGCATCGGCTTCGGCCTGGAGCGCGTGATGAGCACGCGCTACCGCATCGACACCTACCAGCAGACCTATTTCGTGATCGAGAATTTCGAGCAGCTGTTCAATGCCACCCGCCCGGACTTCACTCCGATCTACGCAAGACTGGCGCAGGCGCCGGCGCACGCCGCCGGTGATGTGCTTGAGGGCGACCGGGTATTCACTCGTGGCACCCGCGAAGGTTGGGCGACTGGCGCGGATACCTGAAACGCCTGCGTCTTGAAGGCCGGCCGGCATGCCGGTCTTTTGATGCCTGTGATTCGGGTGCTGCGACGGAGAGCCGATGGGGAACGCCTGCCATGTCCGACGGCGGCCCGTTTCAGCCACATGTCTGAACTCCTGCCTCTTGTCGACGCATACGAGCGCGGCTGCGAGATTTGATTGCAGCTGGTTGCTATCTGCGATCGCCGCAGCCCGGCCAGAGGCGGACATCGCCGCGATGACTCACGAAGCCACAATGGTGTCAGTGACGAAAGGCACGCCAGATCGGTCTTGGGGCTGGCGTCCAAACGCTCATCGGGCCAGGTAGAAACCCATGGGGATCAGCTCGACGGCCCATCCACCTTCTTCGCCCAGCGTGGCGGCCGGGTGCATGGATGCGATGCGCAGTGCCTCGTCACGGCTGTCCGCCTCGATGATGAACAGGCCACCCACCACTTCCTTCGACTCGGCGTAAGGCCCATCGCTGACTTGCGTCTTGCCACCGCGCGGTCGAAGCGTTCTCCAGCTGTCCAGATCGCCAAGCGACGCGGAAACCAGAACCTTGCCGGTAGCGCGCATCTTCTCGTCCAATGGCGGGCATTGGCTCACCAGTGCCTTGACGTCGTCCGGCGCCATCGCGGCGAATTTTTCGGGGGTGAAGTAGGCCAGGCCAAGGTATTTCATGAGAGATCCTTTCGATGGGGATGCACTGACGACGAAGCTGATGATCGGAAATCGACCATGCTCGACGGATCTTTGAAACCCGCTCTACGAGCTGTCCGACGTCGACCGCTTCAGTTCGCTCACCTCCAGCACCTGTGCGATCCGCACCCCATCCCAGCGATAGATCAGGTGTTGTGCCTGCACGCAGGGAGCGACCACGTCGGGGTAGAACGCGGCGAGGCATTCGCCGCCGGTGTGGCGGGCGCTGTCGAAGACGATGCCGTTCGAGCCGGCATCGCGCAGTGTGCGGGCCAGCGCGATGCTGACCGCGTAGCTGTCTGGATCATGCGCGCTGCGCCAGCCACCGCGAATGTCGTGCAGCCTGCTGTCGACTCGGGTGCAGTAGCAGCGCATCTGGACGTCGCAGGCCGGTTCGGCGGTGGCCGCAAGAAAGCGTTCGCGGTGATACACGGTTTCCTCCACGGCGGTGGCGACGCCATGCGCCGCGTAGAACACGCCCCAGCTGCCATCGGAGAAACGGCTCCCTTCGGGGTTGAGGTGGGTGAAGGCGGCCATCACCGGGGTGGAGCCCGGGCCGCCGATACGGCGTTCTGTCGGCACCAGCTTCAGCGCACCGACCTCCTCGCGCAGACGCGGATTGGTCAGCGCCTCGATCGCGAACAACGCGTCGATATCGGCCGGGTCGGCGATGCGATCGTAGACGCCGATGGTCGGAAAACGGCTGGGCACGATGCGGTACGCATGGCTCCAGCGCACGCGTTTGATCGGGGGCAGATCAGTCGGCATCGGGCCTCCTGCAAATCATGAGTCCCGCTGGCCAGCGCGGATGCGGCCGGGATCGAACGGGAAGCATCGCCGCAGCACGTATCGCCGGGCGCGACGCCGCTGTCATCAGCCGCGTTGCGCATCCAGGTATTGGCGCACCACATAGAGGTCGGCCACGTTGCCGGACAACATGCGCTCAAGCGCGGAGTGGCCGCCGAACAACGGTGACTGGTTGGGCTTGTGCAGCCACGCATCGGCCTGCGCCGGGTCGGGAAACAGGATCTGCAGCGCCTGCCAGATGCCGAGCAGGTAACTGATCCGTTCCAGCGTGTCGCGGCCGGGCGTGCCGTCCTGCTGGCGCTTCCACTTGTAGAACGTCGATTCCGGCGGGTCGCCAAGCAGCTTGCGCTGGTCGGCGATGCGCAGTTTCCATTGCTCGGCCATGCGGAAGAACGCGCGCAAGGCCGGGCCACCCAGATCGCCGGAGGGCAAGGTTTCGGGTAGTGCCTGAGCCAGCATGCAGTACTCTCCGCGTGAAGCCAGGTTACAATTTACTGCACATGGAAAGTATGGTCAATTTTTAACCAATGACTCCGCCAGGCTCAGGATTTCGCTGCCGCCTTCTTCTCGGCGCAAGCGCAGCCGTAATCCGGCTCCGGCCCGCCATCGGCGATGAAATGGTCGATACGCTTCTCCAGCACTGGCAGCGGCACCGAGCCGGTCGACAAGACGGTGTCGTTGAAGTGGCGGATATCGAACTTGGCACCCAGCGCCTGCTCTGCCTTGCGGCGCAACTCGCGGATCTTCAGGTAGCCGAGCTCGTACGACAACGCCTGGCCGGGCCAGCTGATGTAGCGATCCACCTCGTTGGCGATCTCGCGATCGGACAGGGCGGTGTTGACGGTGAGGTAATCGATCGCCTGCTGGCGGGTCCAGCCCAGGTGATGGATGCCGGTATCGACTACCAGCCGGCAGGCGCGCCACATCTGGTAGGTGAGGTAGCCGAACTTCTGGTAAGGCGTCTTGTAGATGCCCATCTCGTTGCCGAGAAATTCCGAATACAGGCCCCAGCCCTCGCCATAGGCGGAAATGTAGCCGTCACGCCGGAATGCCGGCTGGCCATGGCTTTCGGCCGCCAGCTCCAGTTGCAGCGCATGACCGGGATAGGACTCGTGCAGGGTCAGCGCCGGCATGTTGTACAGCGGCCGTGACTTGAGGTCGTAGGTGTTGACCAGGTACACGTCCGGGCCGCCGCGACCGGAGGTGTAGTAGGGCGCGATATCGGCCGGCACCGGTTCAATGGTGAAGCGCATGCGCGGCAGGTGACCGAAGAACTTCGCCAGCTGCCCGTCCACTTCCTTGGCTACCCAGGCCGTCTTGTCGAGCAGCTCCTGCGGCGTTTTCGCATAGAACCGCGGATCGGTGCGCAGGAACTGCAGGAACTGGGCGAAGCTGCCCTGGAAACCGGCGTCGTGCATCACCTGGATCATCTGCACGTGGATCTTCGCCACTTGCTCCAGGCCGATCTGGTGGATCTGGTCCGGGCTCAGATCCAGCGTGGTGTATTCATGGATCTGCTGGCGATAGAACGCCTTGCCGTCCGGCAGCGCCTCGGCCGCCAGGGTGGTGCGCGCCTGCGGCACGTATTCGTCGCGGAAGAAG
>JAJXYE010000123.1 GCA_021780735.1 Pseudomonadota bacterium
CGAACCAGCCATCAGGACAGCCAGCGTGGAAACGAGCAGTGTCTGACGGTGCATGGTGTGCCTCCTTCGATGGTGTACACGGAAAAACGCTGATCGTCGTGCCGCGTTGACAGGGGCTAACCGCCGAAGTGCGCGTTGCAAACCTTTTTTGCGCGGGCTGCATCCCAGAGGGAACCATTTTCCAGCGGAGTCCAGCCATGCGCCGTCTTGTCCTCATCGCCCTGCTGCTTGCGCCACTGAGCGCAGTTGCCGTTCCCTGCAAATTCGAGGCGCCACGTCACCTGCAGCTCGACCTGAGCGGGGTGCGGGCGGTGCAGATCGACGTGCACAGCCACGACCTGCACCTGATCGGCAGCGACAGCAGCAAGGGACTCAGCCTCGATGGCCGCGCCTGCGCTTCGGCGCAAGCGGCGCTGGATGGCCTGCAGGTAACCCAACGCCGCGATGGTGACCGGTTGCTGATCGACCTGGGTGGCAACAATCATTTTTCTTTCAGTCTGTTCGGCAGTTCGTACGCCAACCTGGAGGTCACCGTACAGCTTCCGGCGAACCTGCCGGTGACGGTGAGCGTGGGTTCGGGCGACGCCGATGTGCGCGGCGTGCAGCAGTTGCAGAGCCTGGTCGGTTCCGGCGATCTGCACGTGCACTCGGTCGGGGGCAAGTTCGGCGCCAGTGTGGGTTCGGGTGACATCGATGCGACTGATATCGGCAGCCTGGACCTGGGCTCGGTCGGCTCCGGTGATTTCAAGGCCGACGGCATCAAGGGCGATGCCCGCATCGGCAGCATCGGCTCGGGCGACGCGGTGCTGCGCAGGGTCGGTGGAAGCGTGCGTGCAGATACGCTGGGCTCCGGCGACCTCACGGTGAGCGACGTGAGCGGTGATTTCACCCTGGGAGCCAAGGGCAGTGGCGATGTCAGCCATACCGGTGTGAGCGGCAAGGTCAGCGTGCCGCACGACGACGATTGAGCGAGGCTTTCGCACGCGCCTGGCGGATCGAACGCTGTTCCCAGGAGCGTGGGCGGCAGAAATCTTCGGGCTGCGA
This sequence comes from Pseudomonadota bacterium, assembly GCA_021780735.1. Taxonomy (GTDB): domain Bacteria; phylum Pseudomonadota; class Gammaproteobacteria; order Xanthomonadales; family Rhodanobacteraceae; genus Rhodanobacter. Next base: position 1,045 of record JAJXYE010000123.1, read on the forward strand.
TGGTGCTCTCATCCATAGGCCACGCCTCTCGTCGGGCTTGCATGGAATAACCATGCGCACCCTCCGACAGACGCGTCCCATGGCGATGGCTCAATCTCGCTATCCCAAGTTTCTGCCACCCACGCTCCTAGCCGTGAGTCCAGAGCCAGTATCCATAAACCAGCGGCGCGCAGATCAGCAGGAACGGTATCGAGACCCGGTGAAACCGGCGCAGCCCCCCGGCCTGTCCCGCCAGGCGCAGGGCGATGAGGTTGGCCAGTGAGCCGCTGGCCAGGCCGAAGCCACCCGCGTTCACCGCGATCGCCAGTGCCAGCGGATCCGGCGCGCGATCGAGCAGCAGCACGGTCGCCGGCACGTTGCTGATCAGTTGCGCGCCGACGATGCCACTCGCATACACGGTCGCTGGTCGGCTGAAGTCGAGTCGCGCCAGCGCCTCGCGCACCAGCGGCAGATCGGCGACATGGCCAAGGCTCAGAAAGATCGCGGCGAAGGTGATCAGCAGCAGCCAGTCGATGCCGACCACGCTGCGCCAGCTGAGCAGGCCAAACGCCAGGATCATCAACCCGGCACCTGCCTGTGCGTGGCCAAACTCCATCAGCAGCACCATGGCCAGAAGCGCGCTGGCGGAAAACGCGGCAAGCGGCACGGATCGCTCATGGTGCTGCATCGACGTCCGATCGAGATCAATGTGCGTGCGAGGCAGCCACCACCAGGTCAGCGCGAGCAGCAACAGCAACATGATCGTGGCCGTAGGCAGCATGGCGGCGGCGAACCTGAGAAATGAAACGTGAGCCACCTGCCACAGCAGCAGGTTCTGAGGATTGCCGATCGGGCTCAGGGTGGAGCCGGCGTTCACCGCCAGTGCCTCGAGCACCACCATCCGAACCAACGGCAGGTTCGAGACGCCGCCAAGCGCCACCGTCATCGGCACGATCAGGAACAGGCTCACGTCGTTGGTCAACAGCATCGACAGCAGCGCGGTGGCAGCCACCAGCAGCAGGCCGAGCGTGCGCACGGAATGCATGCGTGCGGCCAGCGCAGCGGCGGCGTGCTGCACCAGGCCGCTGTCGCGAATGCCCTGGATCGCGATCAACAGGCCGAGCAAACCGGCCACGGTCGGCAACTGCAGCCAGCGCCGGTAGCTTGCCAGCGGCTGCGGATCGAGCATGGCCAGCGTGATCGCCAGCGTGCCGAACAGCAGCAGCATCCATTCGGCCTTGAGCCGCGCGCGCCAGTCCGTTGCCACAGGTTCGACGGAGCTCACCTGTACCTCGAGGCGGCGCAAACCGATGGCAGGAAAGTCGCTCCAGCAGACACCCAACATGTCGAGCTCCCTGCCATCAGTCCTCCCGCAGCAATCGCATCGGCGGCGTGCGGATGACCTTGCGCGTGCCGGCCAGTCCCAGCAGCATCACCACCAGGGCGGCGGCCAGCGCGGCGCTTGCCAGCGGCCACAGGGGTGGTACGAAACGGTCGATATGGAACACGGCTTGACCCAGCCAGAGGCCGGCGCCGGCGGCGCCCAGCGCGGCGGTGAGGCCCGCGACCAGGCCGAGCAGGGCAAACTCGCAGGCGGCAGCCAACCGGAGCTGGCCGCGGCGCGCACCCAGGGTGCGCAGCAAGGCCGCTTCATGGCGGCGCTCCGCGGCGCTGGCGGCCAGCGATGCGGCCAGCACCAGGGCGCCGGCGAGCAGGCTGAAACCGAGGATCCAGCGCACGGCATTGCCGACCCGGTCGACGATCTCGCGCACCCGGTCGAGCAGCGAGTCGACGTCGACCAGGCTGAGGTTGGCGTAGTCGCGCGACAGCCGCGCCAGCGCTTTGGCGTGGCCGCCGGGCAGGTGGAAGCTGGCCAGCCAGGTATGCGGCAGGTCGCTGGCATGCGCCGGATCCAGCAGCAGGAAGAAATTGACCCGGAACGAGCTCCAGTCCACTTTGCGGATGCTGCCGACTTTCGCGTCGATGCTGCGCTCGCCAACGTCGAAACGCAGGGTGTCGCCCAGCTTCAGCGCAAACATGTCGCGCCACATGGTATCGATCGAGACCTCGGCCTGCGCCGGTGCGGCGCCGGCCCAGCGCCCGGCGATGACCTCGTTCGCCTGCGGCAGCGGGCCGGCCCAGGACAGCCGCAACTGGCGGTCGGCCCATTCTTTCGCGCGCGCTTCGGCGAAGTGCAGTTGATCGATCGGACGGCCATTGATGGCCGTCAGCTTGCCCACCGCCAGCGGCAACATGTTGAGTTGGTCGGCGCCGATGCCCTGCAGTGCCTGCGCGAAGTCGGCGCGCTGATCGTCCTGCAGGTTCAGCGCGAACCAGTTGGGTGTGTCGGCGGGCAGTTCCTGGCGCCAGCCCTGCAACAGCGCCGGTGCCACGATCGCCAGCAGCAGCAGCGCGCACAGGCCCAGGCTCAGTGCGGTGGCCTGGATCAGGCTCAACGTGCGGCGCCGGGCCAGTGCGGCCAGGCCCAGTCGCAGCGCCGGATGCACGCCAGGCGCGATGCGCCGCGCCAGCCACAGCAACAGCGCCGCCAGCAAGGCGGCGACCAGGGCCACGCCGAACAGGCTGGCGGCGAGGATGCCGGCGAGCTTGAGCGAGCTGCTCTGGCTCCAGATCAGGCCCAGCGCCACCAGCACCGGAATGAGGTATAGCGCATCGAAGCGTCGCGCGCGACGCGTCACGCTCTGGCGGAACACCGCCACCGGTGGCACTTCGGACAGTCGCGCCAACGGCGGCAGGGCGAAGCCGATCAGCACCGCGATACCCATCGCCGCGGCGGCAAACGAGGGCGCCAGCGGCAACACCGTCGGCACGCTGGTGAACAGCTGGCTGGCCAGCAGCCAGGCCAGTTGCGACAGGCCGAGGGCGAGAACAAGGCCGAGCGCCGCGGCCGGCAGGGCGAGTGCAGCCAGGGTGCCGAGCAACAGTCCCAGCACGCGCCGACGCGAGGTGCCGAGCGCACGCAGCAGCGCCACCTCGGTGGTCTTGCGTCGGGCATAACGCTGTGCGGACAGCGCAATCGCGATGCCGGCCAGCAACGCCGACAGCAGCGCGGTCAGGCGCAGGAAGGCGCCTGCGCGATCGAATGCCGAGCGCATGCGTTGCTGGGTCTGCTCGGGGGTGATCCATTGGCTCCCCTGCGGCAGCGTGGTCGACTGCGCCCAGTGGCGCCAGCGCCGGATCGCGTCGGGTTCGCCGGCCAGCAGCAGGCGATGACGCGCGCGGCTGCCGACACCGAGCAGGCCGGCCGCTTCGGCATCGGTCAGGCTCATCAGGGCGCGCGGCGCCAGCGCCAGCAGTTCGCCGCCATCGGGCTGGCGCAGCAGTTCTGCTTCAATCGTCAGCTCGCGGCCACCCAGCTGCACGCGCTGGCCGACCGCCAAGCCCAGCCCCACCAGCGCGCGATGATCGAGATAGACGCCGCCGGGAGCTGGCCCATGCCCCACATGCGAATGCCCGGAGGCATCGGCCAGCTCCAGTGTGCCGCGCAGCGGATAGTGCAAGTCGACCGCATCGACGTCGAGCAGCTGGCTATGCTGTCCGGCGAAGGCGACGCTGGGAAAGCTGGCGCTCCGGGTGACCTTCAGGCCGTCGTTGCGGGCTGCCGTGGAGTAGGTGTCCGGCAGGGCCTGCGGTGCGCTGATGCCGATGTCGCCGCCGATCAGCTCGGCGGCACTGGCCAGCATGCCGCGCTCGATCCGCGTCGCCAGGGTGGCGACCACGCCCAGCGCGACCACCGCCAGCACCAGCGACGCGGCCAGCGTGCGCAGTTCCGGCAGATGCCATTCACGGCGCAGGTTGCGCAGGGCGAGCAGCAGCATTTTCATGCGCTGGCGCTCGTGCCGGAGGCGGAGGGCACGACGCGGCCCTCGTCCAGCTCGATCCCGCGCTGGCAGCGTCCAGCCAGCGTGGCGTCGTGGGTCACCAGCACCAGGGTGGTCTGATGGTCTCGATTCAGGGCGAACAGCAGGTCGCAGACGTGGCGGCCGGTGCGTTGGTCGAGATTGCCGGTGGGTTCGTCGGCGAACAGCACACGCGGGCCATGCACGAAAGCGCGCGCGATTGCCACGCGTTGCTGCTCGCCGCCGGAAAGCTGGGCCGGATAATGCCGGCGTCGCGGGCTCAGGCCCACGGCGTCGAGCGCCTCGCGGGCCCTCTGGCGTGCTGCGCTGTTGCCTTCCAGCTCCAGCGGCAGCATCACGTTTTCCTCGGCGGTAAGCGCGGGCAGCAGGTGAAATGACTGGAACACGAAGCCGACCAGTCGCCGCCGCAGGTCGGCACGCGCCTCTTCGTCCAGCTGATCCAGGGCATGGCCGTCCAGCGCAATGCTGCCGCTGTCAGGCACGTCCAGCCCGGCCAGCAGGCCAAGCAGGGTGGTCTTGCCGGAGCCGGAGGCGCCGACAATGGCGAAGCTCTCGCCCGGCTCGATTCGCAGACTGACCTTGCTCAGGATCTCCAGTTTCCCCTCGGGGCCGCTGACCGACTTGCTAACATCGCAGGCCTGAAGAAGAGGACGGGAAGAATCACTCATGCGTCGATGTCCTGGCTGGTTGCTGCTGTGCGGGATGCTGTTGCTGGCTGGCGTCGGTGTCGCGCAGGCGGCCGCGCCGAAAACCGTGCTGGTGCTGGGTGACTCGTTGTCCGCCGCACACAACATACCGGTTGAGTCCGGCTGGGTGCATCTGCTGGATGAGCGTCTGGGCAAGATGGTGCCGAAGTGGACGGCGATCAATGCCAGCATCAGTGGCGAGACCTCGCTCAGTGGTCGCAACCGGTTGCCGGCCCTGCTGCAGAAATACCATCCGGCGGTGCTGGTGATCGAGCTCGGCGCCAATGACGGCCTGCGCGGGCTGCCCTTGTCGAACCTGCGCGACAATCTGGCGGCGATGATCGAGCTGGCGCGGCGCTCGAAGGCGCGGGTGCTGCTGCTTGGCATCGAGCTGCCGGTGAACTACGGCCCGCGCTACCGCGATGGCCTGCGTGCGATCTACGCCGAGCTGGCTCGCACGCAGCACACGGCGCTGGTTCCGTTCCTGCTTGACGGCATCGCGCTGGATCCGGCGCTGATGCAGGACGATGGTCTGCATCCGCTTGCCATTGCCGAGCCGAAAGTGCTCGAAACCGTGTGGAAGTCGCTGCAACCGCTGTTGCGCTGATCGATCGGCGCCACGTCGTGGCGACCGCAGGCGAGCATTTCACATTCTCCTCACCCGCTTGGCGATTAGATTTTCACATATGTGAAGACCTGAGAGCGAGGACGATATGACAGTGCATGATGAGCAAGCGGGACTGATTCTGCTGGTTGAGGACAATCGCCAGATCGCCGAGATGGTGGGTGAGTTTCTCGAGCGCCGCGGCTATTCGGTCGACTATGCCGCCGATGGTGTGAGCGGCCTGCATCTGGCGGTGTCCAACAGCTATGACGTGATCGTGCTGGATCTGATGCTGCCCGGTCTGGACGGGCTGGAAGTCTGCCGCAAATTGCGCAAGGAGGCGAAGAAGTCCACACCGGTGCTGATGCTCACCGCCCGCGACACGCTGGAAGACAAGCTGATCGGCCTGGAAGCGGGTGCCGACGACTATCTGGTGAAGCCATTCGAGGTACGCGAGCTGGAAGCACGCCTGCGCGCCCTGATCCGTCGTGATCGCCGCCAGGTGTCCACCGAAGTGCTCACCGTCGGCGACATGACCCTGGATACGGCAACGCTGCGGCTGACCCGTGAAGGCCAGGAACTGGTGGTGTCACCGATCGGGCTCAAGCTGCTGGCGATCCTGATGCGCGAATCGCCGCGGGTGGTCAGCCGGCGCGACATCGAACGCGAAATCTGGGGCGATACCCTGCCGGACTCCGACACCCTGCGCTCGCACCTCTACAACCTGCGCCGGGTCATCGACAAACCCTTCGCGCGGCCCCTGTTACATACCATTCATTCGGCTGGTTATCGCCTGGCGGACCTCGAATCGGAAGTGGCGTCGGCCAGCCAGTCAGCGTGACATCGACACGGCAAGAGTAATGGACAGCAGCGCGACCAGCGCCATCACATTCCGCGTGGGTGCGTTCAAACGGCGTATTGCATGGGTGTTCGGCCTGCAATGCGTGGCCGTGCTGGTGACCTGTGCGATGGGCATCTACAACGTTGCGCCGTGGGCAGCGGTGATTCTGGTGATCCTGATCACCACGATACTCGCTTGCCTGGCGATCCAGCGCGAATGGTCGTCGGTGAGAGCGCTGGCACGGTTGATCAACGACTGGAACGACAACCGGCCCGACCCGGAGGCGTTTCGGCCAGAGCGCTTGTCGCGCCGCACCGATGCCGACGTGGCGTCGCTGGCGCGCGGCCTGTACGGTTTCAGA